>CAZVZH010000195.1:0-8778 GCA_964630705.1 uncultured Saprospiraceae bacterium
CCGCAATTAAAAAAGCGGGTAATAGTCAAGTTGCTTGGTCGGGAGGTGGAGGCGCATCAATAGATAATAATAACCCTCAATTGTTTGGTTTTAATGCTTATACAGTCGACGAATATAAACAGATACGAGAATCGTTGAGTATCATTCAACTGCCCCTGCATCCTGAAAAAGGGAAATATGTAATTGCAGGAGGCGCGTACCAACCAAACTATCCCTTCGCCAGTTACGGTAGATTGATATCAGATGGCGATGTATTGGACGCATTATACCAGGTAAAGGAAGATCGGAAAAGTTGGGTGGAAATCCTTGAAATCGATAGTACTACGAAAATTGTAAAAGGCCGGTTTGATGTTCGTTTTGAGATTAAATCAAAATATGAAGGCCGCCGCGGTTATCCAAATGAAGTCCACTTCGATGACGGATATTTCGAGGTGGAGATTTGGAAGTAGCCCGCTTTTGTCAAGTCCAAGTCCACACCGTATTTTAAAGTACTTACTACCGGGAGCGCCAATTAATGGCACTCCCGGTTTTCATTCCTGCTGGCTAGGTTAGCCAACGAGACCCACCTTGCTGGGATTAACCGTTCAATTTCCCCCTTCACCCCATCTTCACTTTCCGCCCGGGCAGCGCCGCCCAGGCCGCCGAGCGCGGCTCCAGCCCGGCCGGCGCGATCACCCAAAACACCGGCATGCGCGGCCGCAGCCGGGGCGTGTCGGCATAGCCGTCGGTAAAAAAAATGAGGCCGTCGGGGCGCTGGCGGTTGGCGGTTTCGAGGGCTTCGTTGAAATCGGTGCCGCCACGGCCGCTCACCAGTTCGGGCGCCTTGCCGCCGTACGCATACTGGCGGTACACCCGGGTGTCGGTTTCCAGAATGTCGATTTGGGCGCCAGCCCGCCAGAGGTGGAAAATTTCATTAAAAAATAACCCGAGCTCCGCCGGGCCAATACTGCCCGAGGTATCCACCGCCACCAGCAGCCGCTGCCGCCGCCGGATGCGCAGGCCCGGCGAGGTGCCGTAGCGTTTGGACGGCCGTTTGATCGTGTTTTTCAAACGCGTGGCGCTGGCGCTTTCGGCAAACAGCTGCAGGGCCAGCCGCCAGTTGAGCCGGGGCGCCGGGCGCTGCAATTGCTGCTCCAGCCGTTCGCGGATTTCGCCGGGCAAAGCCCCCCAAGCCTGGGCGCTGGTGCGCTGATGGGCTGCTTGCAGCAGGCTGTCGAGGTGGATTTCCTCGGCGTCGCGCTCGAGTTCGCTGCGGCTGTGCAACTCGCGCCAGGGCTGGTGCCGTTCGAGGCCGTGCTTGTTGGAGCGGATGTTGTCGAGCAGTTCGCGGTCGGGCGTGCCCGAGGCATCGCCGCCCTTGCCCTGGCGCAGGTCTTCGAGGCGTTTGTAGTAGTAAAACCAGGTTTGGCCCGGCTGCAAGGCCAGGGCCCCAAAGTTGTCGAGAAAAATGCTGTCGGCGGGCAGTTGTTCGCGCCCGATGTACTGGTTGACCACCAGGTCAAACGCAATGTTGAGCAGCAAGGGATCGAGAAAGGGTTCTCGCACGAACAAATGGCGGAACACCAGGTGCAGCAGCTCGTGCTTGAGTACGCCGTAGCGCTGCCGGGGGTCGGCCAGCTCTGCATCCCAAAACCGGGCATTGACATACAAGGTGAGCGCGTGCCGGCCCCGGCCCACGGCCAGGGTGTCGACGCTGTGGCCGGGGCCGACGATTTCCTTGTTGAGGCTGGCGAACAGGTGCGCATAAAACGGCTCACGCAGCAGCAGGTCGATGCCGGTTCGGGCAAGCTCGTCGAGTATGCGGGCGGCGTCGGTCATGCGCTACAGGTGGAAATTGCCCGGCAGGCGGTTTTGAATTTTGATCTCCAGTTCTTCCAGTTGGGTGAGATTTTCGAGGTCGAGGTCGAGTTTCCGCAGCGGGTTGTTGCTCAGCTCCAGCGAGCGCAGGCGGCTAAAATCCGACAGAAAAGCTGGGATGGTTTCCAACTGGTTGAAGCGTGCATTGAGCCGCTCCAGTTGGTTGGATTGTTCCAGAAAATCGAGCCGGCTCAAACCCGTGCGCTGCAACTGGGCTTCACGCAGCCGCGGAAAAGGCCCCAGGTGCTCTTCGCCCTGCATCGGGTAGGCTTCCAGGATCAGCTTTTCCAAACTGGCGCTGCCGTACGGGCCGCCCACGGGCACCTGCATGGGCGCGCGCGGGCGCAAGTTGCCTTTCCGGACGATAAAAGTGGTCAGATGAGGCAGGGCGAATAACTCCACCGGGAAGCGCTCGACGCGGATATTTTCGATGATCACAATTTCTAGCGGCAGCTCGAGCAGGATGGGTACGGCCGACTCCAGGTCAAAATTTTTATGCGCCGGCAAAGCGATCAACTTTAAAAACTGCAACGTACCCAGGGCTGCCGACAGCGTATCGAAGGGCAGCCGGCGCAGGTCGAGACTCTGAAAAGCGGCCTGCACATTGCTGCCCTGGCTGGGGCGGTTGCGGTGCCAGAGGCACATTTTACTGGCCAACAGCAGGTCGAACAAGTCGATCTCGGCGCTTTGATAGCGGCTGAAATACTCGGCTTCGTCATAGTGGTAGGCGGCGGCTTCGCGCAATTTTTGCGCTTGCAAAACGGTAGGTTCGGCGGCGTGGCGCTGGAGCAGGGCCATGGCGCGGCCGGCGGTTGGTCGGTTGGGGTGAAACACCGAAATACCAAACAGGTAGCCCAGCAAGCGCCGGTTGACCCCGCCGCCCTCGATCAGTTCGAGCAGCAGGGGCATGTTGTCCGACTCGGTGTCGCGCAGCAGGCGCGTGATTTGTTCGGTGAACGCGCCGCTGCTGTCGGTTTGCAGATATGCGGTGTTCGATGGCATGAAGGTGGTAGTTTTAAGGCTAAAAACAGATTTTCTCTGAAAATGTTAGCGGCGGTGCGCACGGCGTTTGGCAAGGCCATCTTCGGGGTTTAAATGTAATGCACCGTTTTACGAATAAGCGGAATCCGCATTTCATACAGGGCAACCAGGGCGGTGCGCCTGCTTCGAAGTGCCTGTACCGCCTGGAGGCAGGTTTTAAATTTTTTAAAAATATCCAGGTACTGCTCGGCCAGCACTCCCAGCAAAATGCCGCCAGCCACCGCCGCCCAACCGCTCCAGCCTGCGCTGCCACTGGCCCAATGCCCCAGGCGGTACAAGGCCCACAAGGCCGGCGAGAAGGTAAACAAGCCCACCAGCATTTTCACTGTGGTGGAATAACCTACGTACAAGCCCATTTTTTTGTTCAGCCACCAGGGTAAAAAACAAGGGAGCGCCCAAATAGCGAAGCCCAGGGCGAACAGCGGCAAACCCAGCAGCAGGACGAGTCCCAGCCCCACCATGCGCCACGACGGATAGTCGCGTGTAGCCGCAATCAGTACCTCGTCGCTGATACCCTCCCGTTGCAAGGCGTCGAAATAGGCCTGCGTTTCAGCGCCCAGGCCGGGCTGTAGCAACGCGCCCTGGGCCAGGTTTTTCGAACGCGCAAAGGCGGCGTACTGAGCCCGCGGCTCGTCGTTTTGCCAAAGGGTTTCCAGCTGCCCCAGCAACCGCTCGCCAGCTTCGTCGACGGCGTGGATACTGAGGTTTTTGAGCTGGGTTTCCAGGTGGTCGGTGAAATCCTGCACCGCCCGATTGCGGTCGGCCGCCCAGGCTTCGGCCCAGTCGCGGGCGTACACCGGCGCGCCAAACTGCACCACCACCGCGCTGCGAAACAAAGCCGGCGCTGTGTACGACAAGCCGACGGGCAGAATTTTTACATCCAGTTTCCAATCATTACGGGCTTCGGCGCCGAAGGCAATGCGGGCTGTGCCGGTTTTGAGCGGGCGCACGAAACGGTTCATCCAGCTGGTGCCTTCGGGCGCAATAAACAGCACGCCGTTTTTTTCCAAATGTTGAAACGACTGCTCGAAGGCTTGCAGGTTGTTGCGCGTTTCGCCCTCGGCCACGTCTTCTTTTCGCATGACCGGAATACAGAAAAAACGGCGCAGGAACCAACCCGCCACCGGGTTTTTGAACATACCGTAGTTGGCCAGAAAAAACATTTCCTGGCGGATTTCCACCGCCGGGTTCAGCACATCCAGCAGGGTGCTCGGGTGGTTGACGATCACGATGGCCGGCCCGTCGAAACGCAGGTGCTCCCGACCCAACACCAGGCGGCGGCGGTACAGCACCCGCAGGCTGACCCACACGATGGCGCGCAGGAAAAAATAGATCAGGCGCAAAAAGGGATTAATGGAAATATTGCGGTAAGCCATACGGACGGGAGTTTTGCCGGGCGGTAAAAGTCTGAAAACTTCGTCAAAACCAAACTTGTACCTTAGCGTTTTGCCAACATGTCTGAAAACAAGCAACCTTACCACTACATCACCTATGGCGCACGGGTGAGCGCCGAGTCGGTCGCGCGCCTGCTCGAACACGCGCTCGACAGCATGGCGGCCAGCCCCGAACGCCCCACGCCGGTGTGCATCTGGGGCTTGCACGGTATCGGAAAAACCGAACTGGTGCGTGATCTGGCGCGGGCCCGCGGCTGCGGCTTTGTGTACCTGGCGCCGGCGCAATTTGAAGAAATGGGCGACCTGCTCGGCATGCCCCGCATCCACGACGGGGGGCGCCCGGCGGCGGTCACGCAGTTTGTCGCCCCCGACTGGGTGCCGCGCGCGCCTGGCCCCGGCATTTTGCTGCTCGACGATGTGAACCGCGCCGACGACCGCATCCTGCGCGGCATCATGCAGCTCTTCCAAAACTATGAACTGGTTTCCTGGACCCTGCCCGAGCAATGGCTGATCGTGTGCACGGCCAACCCCGACGGCGGCGATTACTCCGTTACCACCCTCGACGAAGCCATGCTCACCCGCATGCTGCACGTGACCATGGAATTCGACGCCCAGGCCTGGGCGCGCTGGGCCGAGCGCAACGGCGTCGATCCCCGCGGCATCAACTTTGTGCTGGCCTACCCCGAACTGGTCAACGGCCGACGCACCACGCCCCGCTCGCTCGTCCAGTTTTTCAACAGCCTGCGCCCGCTCGACGACTTGCGCGAGCACCTCGGCCTCGTGCGCCTGCTCGGCGAGGCCGCCCTCGACGCCGAAACGACCCAGGCATTCCTCGCCTTCATCCAACTCAACCTCGACCGCCTGCCCGACCCGATAGACATTCTTGAAACGGACAACTTTGACGCCGTGGCTCGGCGACTCGACCGTCTGGTGCATGAAGGCGATACCAAACGGCTCGACATTCTGTCTGTGGTGGTCACCCGCCTGAGCAACTACCTGATCCAGCGGCCCGGCGAACCCACCGAAACTGAGTTCGCCAACCTCCAGCGTTTTCTGCTGCTCGACTTGCTGCCCAACGACTTGCGCCTGGCGATGGCCCAGGAACTGACCCAGTCGAAACGGCCGGGTTTGATGAAACTTTACGCCGTGCCGGAAGTGGGGCAGTTGTTGCTGAAAAAAATGTGAACAATGTGGTCATTCGCTCAGGTATCATTTGCCACATTGGCCACATGGACCACAATTATTTTACCAAACAAACGCCACCGCCTGCACCAAATCGGGGTGTAAACTCACCGCCACGGGGCAAGTATGCGCGATGTGTTCGAGCAATTTTTTGTCCGCTTCCGAAAAGTTGTTCGGGGGCATCAGCAGGCGCACCTCTATGCGGCTGATGCGGCGCGGGTCGGCAGCCATCACTTTGACCACTTCCGCGCGGGCGCCGTCGATGCTGATGCCGCGGTCGCGGATGCGGATGGCCATGGTGGTGAGCATGCAGGCGGCCAGCGAGGTGGCGCAAAGGTCGGTGGGCGAAAATGCGGCGCCCCGGCCCTGATTGTCGGGCGGCGCGTCGGTGTTGATTTGATCGCCGGAAAGCTGGTGGGTGAGTTGGCAGTGGAGTTCGCCGGTATAGAGTACTTGTGCGGTCATGCCGGTGTTGCGTTTGGTGAACGGCTGGGTTTTTTGGGGGCCGTGGGGTAAAACTACGGGATGGGGGCCGAATGCTAGGGAGAAAATTTTTTTCCTGAAAACCGCAACTATCGCGGCCGTTGGTTTTTTTATTCCGAAAAACCGAACATTCAAAACCAATCTTCGATGGCAAACCAAACCGTACTAATTGCCGGCGGTACCGGCCTCATCGGCGCCCGGCTCGCCGAAATTTTTCAGGAAAAAGGCTACGTCGTGCGCATCCTCACCCGCCGCCCCAAGGGCCCGGGCCAGTTCGGCTGGGATCCGCTCTCCGGACAAATCGACGACCGGGCCGTGCTGGGCGCCGATGTGGTGATCAACCTGACCGGCGCCGGCATCGCCGACCGCCGCTGGACGCCTGCCCGGAAAAAACTCCTCGTCGATAGCCGGGTTGAAAGCACCCGGGTGCTGCGCGACAGTTTTCAACGCCTTGGGCAACAACCGCGGGCCTACCTGTCGGCCTCCGCCATCGGCTACTACGGCAACTCGGGCGAAGCTTGGGTAGACGAAACCAGCGCCCCGGCCGGCAACGGCTTTCTGGTCCAATGTTGCGCCGCTTGGGAACAAGCCGTCGAAACCATCGGGGCCATGGGCATCCGAACGGTCGTCCTGCGCACGGGCATCGTGCTCGAGCCTTCGGGCGGCGCTCTGCGCGAACTGTTGAAACCCTTGTACTTTGGCATCGGCGCCTACTTTGCCGACGGCCGGGCCTGGTACTCCTGGCTGCACATCGACGATATCTGCCGCATGTACCTCTGGGCGGCTGAAACGCCCGCCGCTGAGGGAATTTTCAACGCCGTGGCGCCCCAGCCCGCGCGCAACAAAGAATTGGTGCAGGCCGTGGCAAAAGCCCGCCGGCAATGGGCTATCTTTGTTCCGGCGCCGGCATTTGCCCTGCGGCTGTTGTTCGGCGAAATGGCCGACACCATCCTGTTCAGCAACCGCGTGGCCGCCGACCGGATCATCCGGGAAGGGTTTCATTTTCAATACCCGGACCTCGACTCGGCACTGGCGCAGCTGTTAAAAAAACACTGATGTCTGCATGACGCGCAACCTGTTGTGGATACTCGGCGCAGCACTCGCCCTGGCGCTGATCTACTATTTTTCCGACATTGTCGCCTACCTGCTCATCGCCTGGGTGCTCTCGATGCTCGGCACCCCGATGATGGTTTTTTTCCAGCGACGCGTCCGCTTCCGGCGCTGGCGGCTGGGCGCAGGTGGAGCAGCCGGCCTCACCTTGCTGTGCTTCTACCTCATTTTGGCCGGCGTGTTGTTTTTGTTTGTGCCGACTATCGTCGAACAAGCTCGGCACCTGGCTTCGGTCGACTACAATGCCCTGGGGGAAAAATGGCGGGAGCCAACCGCCCGGCTCGACCGCTGGTTGCACGACTGGGCTTTGCTCCAACCCGGCGAATCGCTCGGCGCACGCACGCAAAAACTGTTGTCCGACTATTTCAAACCCACCGCCTTGGGCGATTTTTTGGGCGGCTTGCTGTCGACCGCCGGGAGCCTGGCCGTGGCCATCGGCTCCATCACGTTCATCCTCTTTTTTTTCCTGAAAGACGACACCTTGTTCCTCGACATGGTGCAAACCGTAGTGCCCAACGAACGCGAACGCCAGGTGCGCCACGCCGTTAAACAATCGAGCAAAGTGCTCACCCGCTACTTCGACGGACTGGCGATTCAAACCGCTATTTTCACTGCGCTGGTATCGCTGACGCTCTGGATTTTAGGCGTGCCCAACGCCCTGCTCATCGGCGTGATGTCGGGCCTGTTCAACATTATTCCCTACCTCGGGCCTTACCTGGGCATGCTCATCGGCTGTTTTTTTACCGTGTCGCACTACATCGACGCCGACTTCGGCCTGATGATCGGGCCGGTTATTTCGGTGCTGGCTACCATCATGGCCGTACACCTGCTCGACAGCAATATCCTCATGCCGTACATCATGTCGAGCAGCGTGAAAGCGCACCCGCTGGAGATTTTTATCGTGACCCTGGTGGCCGCGAAATTGGGCGGCGTGGTGGGCATGATCATCGGCATACCCGTGTATACGGTGCTGCGGGTGATCGCGCAGGTGTTTTTCAGCGAGTTTAAACTGGTGCAGCGGCTGACGGGGCATTTGGAGGAAAAGTAAGAGCATGTTGGCAGCGGAGCCGCGGTCTTGTCTAGGGTAGAATTTATAGACTATGATTTAACCCTAACCTTGAATTTCCCACCGGTAAAATGTACGGTGCATAATCCGGCGCAAAGTGGACAGTCGTAGCCGGTGAAAGTGAACAGTAAATCCAGGCCCAAAGCGATCATTTTTCCGGAGCAAACTGAACACTTTTTTCAGATTGGAATTGGCTTTAAAAATCCGGCGCAAAGTGAACGTTTTCCGGTGCAAAGTGAACACCGGTCCGGAATAATGTTAGTGTTTATTCCGGCGCAAAGTGAACGTTTTTTCGGTCTGATGTTAGCTCTTTTCCGGAGCAAACTGGACACCCTGGAGTTGGTTGATTGGTTCAGCATAGTGTTTGATCTTACAGTTCGTGTAGGTTCGTAAAAAAACGAACTACATGGCAAATCAAGCGCTAAGCACTATGAAACTCAGGACACTTATCCGGTTTAAACAGGAAGGCCGCAAGCACCAATTTATCGGCAAGGCGCTGGGGCTATCCCGGACCACTGTGGTCAAATACGTTCAGTTTTTGGAGGGTAGTGGCCTGGACTGGGCGGCGCTGTCCAGCCTGGATGATCACAGTTTACTGATGCTTTGCCGCAGTGGCCATACCGATAAGGCAGATGACCGGTGGAG
>CAZVZH010000196.1:0-8758 GCA_964630705.1 uncultured Saprospiraceae bacterium
ACGACTACGCTGCCCGCATCAAAGCGCTGCGCAAGGACGACAAGGCCCAGATCGACGCGCTCAAAGCCGAAAAACGCCAGGCCCAACGCGCCGTGCTGAATGCTGAACAGGCAGCGAAATTCGACGCGCGGCAGGCCAAAAAAGCGGAGAAAAAGGCGAAGAAGGCGGCCAAAAAGGGCGGGAAGGAGTGAGGGGTAACTAAGCAAACTATGAACGCCGACACCCTCCTCCACTTCGACCTCACCCTCTTCGAAACCCTGCTGTTCCTGCTCGGCGGAATCGCCACAGGCATCATCAACACCCTGGCCGGCAGCGGCTCGCTCATCACCTTGCCTATTTTCGTTTTTCTCTGCGGTTTGCCGGCGCCGGTGGCCAACGGCACCAACCGCATCGGTGTGGTTATCCAGGGTATCGTGGCCGTGCAGGGGGTGAAAAAACTGGACGCGGAAAGTTTTGCCGGTTCGGCCTGGCTGGTGGCGCCGGCGGTGCTGGGCGCCCTCGTAGGCTCGCGCATCGCCGTCGAGCTTAACGAACGCTGGATGAACTACACCCTCGGCGGCCTCATGGTGTTCATGTTTTTCGTGTTGCTGTTCAAACCCGAACGCTGGGTCCGCGAAACGCTCGCCGAACGCCACCGCATCCGCCACCCGCTCAGCTTGTTCGTGTTTTTCCTGATCGGTATTTACGGCGGATTCATCCAGGCTGGCGTCGGCATTTTTTTGCTGGCCGCCATGGTCTGGATCGGGAATTACAGCCTTCGGGTAGCGAACAACCTCAAATTGCTGATCGTGCTGATCTTTTCCGTGCCGGCGCTGGCCGTGTTTTTCTGGCACCATCAGGTGCACCTGGGCTATGGCATTGCCATGGCGGTGGCGCAAGGCTTCGGGGCTTGGCTGGGCGTTCGGTTTTTGGCGCAGGTACCGAACGCCAATATCTGGATCTACAGGATTTTGCTGGCGGTGGTGCTGGCTTCGGCCGTTAAGTTTTTTTATTGACGGGATTTACGGGATTGGGCCGGGCAGGATTTTTCAAATTAGACTTTTCAAATTGGACTTTTGACTTGGTTGGACTTTTCAAATTAGACTTTTCAAATTGGGCTTTTGACTTCTTTTGCGACATCGCGGGAAGGGGCGCTTTTTAAAGTCAAAAGTCCAATTTGAAAAGTCTAATTTGAAAAGTGGCGTAGCGGACACAGCCTCTACTCACAGCTTACGCTTTGTAGTTTCTACGCTTTTAGTAAAAATAGCAACCAGCTGATTGCATTCGTTCGGCGCCCTGGATAACAAATCAGCAGTCAACAAGGAGCGTTTCGAAATAATTTTCAGGTTGATCTGCGTTTCCCGCAACTCCTTGAGTATGATTTTATGCTTGTGGAGAAAATCGGCTGTAGACTCCGCTGCTTGGGCTTCGCCGTAATTCAGGGCGGGAGCGGTTCCCGAACGGAGCAGTTGGTTGCCCAGGTGATTGGCTGCTTTTGTCGGCGGCAGCGCTTCGGTTACATCGATAATCAGGTTGGCGAAATCGATCAGGCGTTCTTCCAGGTCATATTGTTTCATTCGCGCGCACTTTAGACTTTTCAAATTTCAAATTGGACTTTTGACTTTAAAAAACAAACCTACCCATGCATCCAAGTAAGTAACCACAGGTAGCATACATTTTTTGAAATTGCAAATGTGGCAGGTGAAGTCAAAAGTCCAATTTGAAAAGTCTAATTTGAAAAATCTCGCGTCTCACGATTGAGCATCCACTACCGCAATTGCCACCATATCCACAATTTCCCGCACCGAAGCCCCCAGCTGCAACACATGAATGGGCTTTTTCAAACCCATGATGATCGGCCCGATGATCTCGATACCCGCCACGGCGCGCACCAGGTTGTAGGCGATGTTGGCCGCCGAGAGGTTGGGAAAGATCAGGGTATTGGCAGGCCCGTCGGTTAGGGCGCTGAAGGGGTAGTTGGATTTCAGCAATTCGGTGTTAAAAGCTAGGTGGGCTTGCATTTCGCCGTCGACCACCACGCCCGGGTTGCGCTCTTTGAACATCTCGGTGGCCCGGCGCATCTTGACAGCGGCCGGCCCATCGGACACCGAGCCGAAGTTGGAATAGGTGAGCATGGCCAGCCGGGGTTTGATGTTGAGTTTGCTGACGGCACGGGCAGCGAGCTCGGCAATTTCCACCACATCTTCGGCGGTGGGGTCGAGGTTGATGGTGGTGTCGGCCAGGAAGAGCGGGCCGAAGCGGCTCATCAGGATGTACATGCCGGCCACTTTTTTGGTTTCGGGGCGCGGACCTATGATTTGCAGAGCAGGGCGAATGGTACTGGGGTAGTTGCGCGTGAGGCCGCTGATCATGGTGTCGGCCTCCCCGGTTTCGACCATCATGATGCCGAAGTAGTTGCGGTGGTTGATCATGCGCCGGGCCTCGCTGAGGATGAGGCCTTTGCGCTGCCGTTTTTCAAACAACAACTGAGCGAAATGCTCGAGCCGGTTTTCCTCCTCGGCATTGGCCGGGTTGTTCGGGTCGATGATGGGCACGTCTTTGAGGGCGATGCCGTTGTCGGCAATGAGCTGGCGCACTTTTTTGACATTGCCCAGCAAGATGGGCCGCGCTATGTTTTCCTCTACCACCACCTGCACCGCTTTGAGTACCGACACGTTTTCAGCGTCGGCAAACACCACGCGCTTGGGGTTGCGCCGCGCTTTGGTTTGCAGCGCGCGGGTGAGGCTGTTGTCGATACCGAGCCGGGTAGACAGTTGGTCGACGTATGCCTCCCAGTTGGTGATGGGTTTTTGCGCCACACCCGATTCCATGGCGGCGCGGGCGACGGCGGGCGCTACGGTAGTAATCAGGCGCGGGTCGACGGGTTTGGGGATGATGTACTCGCGGCCGTACACCAGGTTGATGTTGTTGTAGGCCAGGTTGACCATTTCAGGCACGGGCTTTTTGGCCAGATCGGCCAGGGCGCGCACGGCGGCCAGTTTCATTTCCTCGTTGATGGCGGTGGCGCGCACGTCGAGGGCGCCGCGGAAGATGAAGGGAAAGCCGAGCACGTTGTTCACCTGGTTGGGAAAATCGGAACGGCCGGTGGCCATGATGATGTCTTTGCGGGCAGCGGTGGCAACTTCGTAGCTAATCTCCGGGTCGGGGTTGGCCATGGCAAACACGATGCAGTCGGGCGCCATGGAGCGCACCATATCGGGGTCGAGAATATTGCCTTTCGAAAGTCCCACGAACACATCGGCGCCTTGCAGCGCTCCGGCCAGGCTGGTGTCGGCGGGCAGGCTGCCGTTGACGAATTCGCTTTTTTTACCGTCGAGGTTTTTGCGGTCGGGGTGGAGCAGGCCCTTGGAGTCGAACATAAAAATGTTCGCCTTTCGGGCGCCCAGGGCGCAGTACAGCCGGGTGCAGGAGATGGCGGAGGCGCCGGCGCCGTTGATGACGATTTTGACCTTGGCGATATCTTTTTTCACCAGTTCGAGCGCGTTGAGCAGGGCGGCGGCGCTGATGATGGCCGTGCCGTGCTGGTCGTCGTGCATGACCGGAATGTTCAGCTCGGCTTTGAGGCGCTCTTCGATTTCGAAACACTCGGGCGCGGAAATATCTTCGAGGTTGACTCCGCCGAAGGTGGGCTCCAGGATTTTGACCGTGCGCACAAACTCGTCGATATTTTTCGTGTCGAGCTCGAGGTCGAAGCAGTCGAGGTCGGCGTAAATTTTAAACAGCAGGCCCTTGCCCTCCATGACCGGTTTGCCGGCGGCGGCGCCGATATCGCCCAGGCCGAGCACGGCAGTGCCGTTGCTGATAACGGCCACGAGGTTGCCCTTGGCGGTGTATTTGTACACGTCTTCCGGGTTGGCGGCGATGGCCAGGCAGGGCTCGGCCACGCCGGGCGAGTAGGCCAGGGAAAGGTCGCGCTGGTTGGCAGTTTCCTTGGAGGGAACCACTTCGATCTTGCCCGGGCGCCCTTTGGCGTGGTAGTACAGGGCTTCTTCCTGGAGGGTCGATTTTTGCTTGCTCATGTTCAAAGGCGTTGAAAATTAAAACCGGCGCGAAAGTAGGCAGTGCGGGGTATATACCGCCGCCGGATCAGCACTTTTCAGGTTGAACTTTTCAAATTAGCCTTTTCAAATTGGACTTTTGACTTAAAAAATCTGCCCGTCCCGCGATGCCGCAAAAGAAGTCAAAAGTCCAATTTGAAACGTCCAATTTGAAAAGTAGCGTAGCGGGTACAGCCGCCACTCACAACTTCCGCTTGGTAGTCTCAACGCTTTTGGTGAAAATGGCAACGAGCTGATTGCACTCGTTGGGCGCCCTGGATAGCAAATCGGCAGTCAATAAGGAACGTTTCGAAATAATTTTCAGGTTAATCTGCGTCTCCCGCAGCTCCTTGAGGATGATTTTGTGCTTGTGGAGAAAATCGGCTGTTGACTCGGCGGCTTGGGCTTCGCCGTAATTCAGGGCGGGAGCAGTTCCCGAACGCAGCAATTGGCCGCCCAAATGATTGCCCGCTTTCGTAGGCGGCAACGCTTCCGTTATGTCGATGATTAAGTTGGCGAAATCGATCAGGCGTTCTTCCAGGTCATATTGTTTCATTCGCGCGCACTTTTGACTTTTCAAATTTCAAATTGGACTTTTGACTTTAAGGAAACAAACCTACCCACGCACCCAGGTAAAAAACCACTGGCGGAATACATTTTTTGAAATTTCAAATGTGGCGGGAGAAGTCAAAAGAGCAGCAAAGTCAAAACTCTAAATCGAAAAGTATAATCTGAAAAAAATCCGGAGGAGATGTGAGCACTCCGTTTCAACCGAATTTCGCCTGTTCTTCCACCACAATTTGCCGCAGTTCCTCCTCCGAAGGCAGGTTCAGCAGGTATTTACTGACGAAAACCTGCTGCGGCAAGCCGCCGGTGGCATAATGCACCAAAGCTTGGTTCTTTTGTGCACAAAGAATCACCCCAACGGGCGGCGCGTCGCCATCGGCCATTTCGTGTTCCCGGAAATAATTGAGGTAAAGATTCATTTGGCCGGCGTCGGCGTGATCGAACTGCCCGACTTTAAGGTCGAACAACACATGGCATTTGAGTAGTCGGTGGTAAAACACCAGGTCGATGCGGTAGTGTCGGTTGTCGAACGAGATGCGGCGTTGGCGGGCCTCAAAACAGAAGCCCTTGCCGGCTTCAAGCAGGAATTTTTGCAGGTGGTCGATGACGGCTTGTTCCAGGTCGGTTTCGGAAAATTCGGGCTTTTCGTCCATACCCAGAAACTCCAGGACGTAGGGACTTCTGATAAAGTCTGCCGGGTTCAAACCGCTTCCGCTGCGGTGTGTGTCGAGTACTTTTTGCTTCTCCTTGCTCAGGCCGGTCCGTTCAAAAAGCAGGCTGTCCATGGCGCGGCGCAGTTCGCGCACCGACCAGTTGTTGGCCACTGCTTGTGTTTCATAGAAATTGCGTTGGAGAGCGGTGTCGCATTTGATCAGTTCTACGAAGTGCGTATAAGTCAGACGCCCCAAGAGCAATTGAGTATCTGAAATCAAAGGCCGTGAGGAATCTTCTACATCCAGGATTTGAGCCTTTTCCAGAAGGCTTTTCTGTAATACCTCAGCCGGTATTTTTGACTGATAATCAGACTTTTGAAATTGTGCAATCACTGACTGCACAATTTGGGGGTACGTAAGATAGAAGTCTTTGTGCAAATAGAGGCTTCTTCGTCCGAACCCCTTCAGGCCTTGGCTTTTCAACCTGTTCGAAATTTCGTCGTACAGCCGTTCGCCGTACTCTGCCCTGTCTTGTCCTTTTTGTTCGTACTCGAACAGGTACATGCCGATCAGCCAGTTGCGCAGGGTGAGGGCGGTGTTGATTTGCCGGGCGGCCTGGGTGGAAAACCAGCGGTGGGTTTCCTGAATGTGGTCGAGCAGTTTGGGAAGGTTCATGGTTAGGCGATTGCTTTTTAAAATGGTATTTGATCAAAAATAACGCGGCGCCTGCGGCCCGGTAACCCGCCGGATACATTCTTTTAAATTTAAATTATCCGGTGCGAATACCCGCTGCTTACCGGATTTCAGAAAAACCTGACCGGATTTCAGAATTGTCTTGTGCGAATCGGAAAGTACCTTATTTTTAACCCGCAAATGGTATTGGCGCCGCCGCGCTGTGCCATTTTTTTAATCCCGTTTTCACTAAAAATCAAATAAACGTACTCATGAAAGGTCTCTACACCGCCGCCTTCCTGGCGGCCGGCTTCCTGTATTCTGCCACACCACTTTCCGCCCTCGACTACTACTGGGTAAATGGCTCCGGCCTCTGGAGCGAATTCGCCGGCCACTGGGCCAAAATCCCCAACCCAACCCTGCCGGCGCACTACCACGCCAATGTACCTACGGCCGACGACGACGTGTTTTTCGGAAACACCAACGGCGGCGCGGCCTACACCGTGAACGTGGACGCCGGCAGCACTGTGCCGAAGTGCCGGAACATGGACTGGACGGGCGCGCCGGCGGGGACGGTGTGGGGCGGTGGGGGCGGCCAGATAGATATTTATGGCTCGGCTATTTTAGATGCCGGAATGGGCATGACGTATTTTGGACAAATTCATTTCGTCTCTAATGACGCATCTACCAAAGTAATCACAAGCAAAGCGGTTCATTTTTCGTGCGCTGTTTATTTTGAAGGGACAATGGGCGGATGGCAGCTTGCGGATGCCCTTTATTGTGCCTTGGATGTCCATCATACAGGCGGATTGCTGGAAACTATGGGACAGAAGGTGACTGTCGGCTCGACCTTTACCGGTAACTTTAGTGGCAACCAGAATGGGATTTTGCATTTGGGGAGTTCGGAGTTTATCATGTCAGGTGGCCATGCATATTTCAGATATTCAGCCGCCCAGTTTGATGCAGGCACCTCACACATAAAAATGTATGGTCAAGCCTATTTAGAAGGCTCCCAGTTTTTCACATCTCCTATCCGCTTTTACGATGTGAGTTTCTTTGGCAATATCCCATCCGGGCAAGGCGGCTTTGCTTGGGGGCATATTGACGGCACATTGAC
Organism: uncultured Saprospiraceae bacterium; assembly: GCA_964630705.1. GTDB lineage: Bacteria > Bacteroidota > Bacteroidia > Chitinophagales > Saprospiraceae > M3007. Next base: position 7,047 of record CAZVZH010000196.1, read on the forward strand.
CTTTCACCAGGATGGAGCAATTCATTCGTATGGCAACATCGTACCTGAATTGAAAAATGTGGTGTTTTTGGGCAATGGCACGATTTACAATGCCAATAACTACCACAACCTGACCCTGACAGCCGGAAAAACATATACGATCAGTGGGTACTATCCCACTTGGGGCACCGACCAAACCATCCTCCCCAACGGCTCCCTTACCGCCCTGGGCGCGGGTACCTGCTCGCAGTTTATCACCATCAAATCCTGGCAGTACGGCACGCACTTCAACTTCGTGAACAACTCCGGCGCCCAACAAACCGTCCACTGCGCCATCCTGGAAGACTGCCACGCCACAGGCTCCGACCCCCTGGAGGTCATTGACGGGGTGGATTTGGGCAACAACACCGGCTGGATTTTTACCGCCCCACATGGAAACATGGACCTCTACTGGATCGGCGGCGCGGGCGACTGGGACGACCCCGCCCACTGGTCGGACACCGACGGCGGTCCGGCGGGAACCTGTATTCCGAACGGGGCGACGAACGTACACTTCACCGCCAACTCCGGCTTTTCGCCGGGGGATGTGGTGGAGGTATCCGGGGATGCCTACTGCGCCGATATGGACTGGACAGGGGTGACGGGCGAGCCGAAGATTTATCACACCCTCCCCGGCAGCTCCTTACATATTTACGGGAGTATTATGCTGACACCGGACATGGATTTCAATTACGGCGGCGGGGTGCGATTCCGAACCGCGGGCACGGCGACCATTACAAGTGCCGGTCAAGACTTCGACAATAATGTCATATTTGAAGGAACGGGTACTTGGGAATTGCAGGACACCTTCAAAGTGCCCAATTTCGAGGTCATTCACGAACGGGGGACCTTCAAGACTCTCGGCCACCCGATGGTCATTAATCACTGGATAGGTAATATTCTGGAAAATGTATCCGCACCTACACCCGTCAATATGGGCGCTGAGCTCTGGCTCGGTGAAGTGGGAGGCGGCAGCTCGTCGGTATTTTTGGTAAAAAGCACGATTAGCAATAGTAAAGGTCACATGCGCTGCTGGTACGAAGCGGGCAAATTCCACGCCGTCGAATCCCACATCATCGGAGAAAAAGGCGCTTACATTGATTGCCAGCCATCCATTTACCACGACTTTTGGGATGTCACCTTCCTCCCCATTGAGCACGCGGGCGATTTTCTGTACGGCAATATCCTGCACAAACTCACCTTTCTCGGAGGGGCAAATTTGGTTGGTCAAAACTCGTATATCCACGAGGCGGAATTTCACCAAGGCGGTTACCTGTATGACAGCCATACCTTCGACATTCTGACGATCTACGGGGGGTACAGGCTAAAACTTCAACCCTGGTCGGGCAATGGAAGCACCGTGCAGACCATCACCGCGGGCGGCGTTTTCAACCACATCAACACGAGCTGCGAACACACGACCGTGCTGTTCAACCCTACACCGGGGGAAACGGCCACCTTCCGCAAAGAAGGCGCCGGCACGGCCTTCGACATCCAGCACGCCGTTTTTGACCAGGTGTACCCCGACCAGACGAGCGGCGCCATTTACACCGCCACGAATTGTGTGGCTATACAGCCCGACGTGGAAACGGCCTGGAACATCGCCAACCCGCCCGCCCGCGACCTGTACTGGGTAGGCGGCGCCGGCGACTGGAACGACAGCAACCACTGGTCGCTCGCATCCGGCGGCGGCG
>CAZVZH010000197.1:0-8744 GCA_964630705.1 uncultured Saprospiraceae bacterium
GGTAAAACATTTTTCCCGGGCCAGCCGGAACTGGTCGAGGATAATTTCCGCAATTTTTCCTTCGCCGCGCATGCGAAGGCCGGCGCGGTGGTCGTGCAAGTGGCCGCCGTGGGCGCCCCGGATTTTGTTGAGCACCTTGTCGGCGCGGTCGGGCAAGGTTTTGCGCAGCCAGTCTTCGAAAAGCAGGCCCACGTCGCCGTTCAGCCGTACCATAGTGTAGCCGATGCCGAGGGCGCCCCGGTCGGCGACGGCTTTGGCCAGGCTGAAAATCTCGTGTTCGTTCAGCCCTGGAATGATCGGCGCCAGCATAGCGAAGGCTGGAATGCTGCGCTGGCTGAGCGTTTCGATGGTTTTGAGGCGCTGCGCCACGGTGGCCGTGCGCGGCTCGAGAAACTGACGGAGTGATTCGTCGAGGGTGGTGACGCTGACGGCTACATGTACCAGCTGGTGCGCGGCGAGTTGTTCGAGCAGGTCGAGGTCGCGCAGCACCAGGCTGTTTTTGGTGATCAAACTGACCGGGTGCCGGTATTTTAAAAATACTTCGAGGCAGGCGCGGGTGATGCCGAAGCGGCGTTCGGCGGGCTGGTACACGTCGGTATTGCCGGCGAACATGACCGGGGCGGCTTTCCAGCTTTTTTTCTTCAGCTCGGTTTCGAGCAGGGCGGCGGCGTTGCGTTTGACCAGGATTTTTTGTTCAAAATCGAGTCCGGCAGAGTAGCCCCAGTAAGGATGTGTATTGCGGGCGTAACAGTAAATACAGCCGTGCTCGCAGCCTTGGTAGGGGTTCAGGCTCCATTCGGCTGGAATGTCGGGACTTTCCACGCGGTTGAGGATGGTTTTGGGGTGGGTTTCGAGGTACTCGGTTTTCAGCTCGGCCTCCTCCCAGCCGGCGTGGTGCAGCGCCCAGTCGAGGGGCTGGTCGTCGCGCACGATTTTTTCGTACTTCGAACTTGGGTTGAGCTGGGCGCCGCGGCCGCGCAGGTATGGTTTTTTTTGTTGCATATTGGCTGGTTGTTTTGCAAATATACAACAAAATGTTTTTTGTGAAACAGGCCGGGGGATGGGAGCGCGGACGACGCGGATTTTTACAGATTACCGCGGATTTTTTTTCGTGATGTTGCTTTTTTTTAAACACAAAGGCACATAAGACACATCGGGCGAAGTGGCTTAACATTTTGAAAATCAAAATCATATCTGTTTTATCTGCCTAGGTGTTTGAAAAAAGAAAATCGGTGTTTATCCGCATAAATCTGCGTCGTCCGCGCTCCCATCGCACTGCGGTCTCATCTCGCTTTTTTCCCGAAAAAGAAATTTCTGCGGCAACTTTACGCCATGACGGAAGCCTTGCCTCCAATATGGCTGTATCGGTTATACCTATTGCTGTTTGCCCTCCTGCCCTGGTCGGTGGAAGTTGGGGTGGGCACTTCGCAGCTCGATGTACCAGCCGAGCCGCTGCTAGCACTGACGGGTTTGGGCTTGGCCCTGGCGCTGCTGCGCGAGCGGCAGTTGCCGCCGGTGAATTATTTGACCTTGTTGGGGTTGGTTTGGGTGGTTTGGCAGGCAGTGGCTGCAGCGGTGTCGGCACTGCCGGTAGTGTCGTGTAAATACTGGCTGGTGGAAGCGGGGCACTGGTGGGTGTTTTTTGTGGGCCTGGCCTGTTGGCCTGCTTTGTGGCCGCGGTTGTTGCGCTGGTTCGGGTGGTCGATGTTGGGGGTAGTGGGGTATACCCTGGCGCACCATGGGTTCCACCATTTCCGGGCCGACCAGGCGATGTTGGCGCCCATGCCTTTTTTTGAGGATCACACGGTGTACAGCGCGGTGTTGGTGTTGCTGGTATTGAGCTGGGGCGCCGCCGGATGGCTGGCACTTGTTCTGCTCGCCCTGGCCCTGGCAGCCTCGCGGGCGGCTTGGCTCAGCCTGGCGCTGACGCTGGGCGTGGGTTTGCTGGTTTGGCGCCGCGCCGCCTGGCCGCTTTGGTTGGCAGCGGTGGCCCTGGTAGTGGCTGGCGGCGTTTTTGTACGGCAAAAAGCCAGCGGCGACGTGTCGAGCCAGGAGCGCCTCAACCGCTACGCCTGTGCGCTGCGCATGGCTGCCGAACGGCCCTGGACGGGCTTTGGCCCCGGAACCTTCGCCTTGCTCTACCACCCCTACCAAAAACCGGAAGACATGACCCGCATCAGCCGCACCGAACCCATTCGCCGCCGAGGCCCCGACAACTACGGCCGCGGCGGCGGCGCCCACTCGGAATACCTGCAAGCCCTGGCCGAACAGGGGTGGCCGGGCCTGGCGCTTTGGCTGGCGCTGGTGGCGGGCAGTCTGTTCACCGCTTTTCGCTGTTACCGCCGCACCGGGGCGCTACTTACCCTGCTCACCGGACTGAGCCTGCTGAGTTTTTTTCTGCACGGACTGGTGAATAATTTCCTGCACGAGAGCTGCGTGGCAGCGCTGGTATTGGGTGGGATGGGGGTGCTGGGCCACGATTTTCCCCTTACGTTGATAACTATTCCCTACACCCCGCGCCGCCGCACCTCCGTTTCGATCAAGGCCAACTCCCGCCCCACATCGCCGGTCACCGACGTGTTTTCCTGAGCCCTGCGGATGAGGTAGGGAATCACCTCGCGCACCTGGCCGTAGGGTACGTATTTGCCGACGCGAAAGCCGGCCTGGGCGAGGTTGAAGGTGAGGTTGTCGCTCATGCCGAACAGTTGGCTGAACATAGCGTGCGGGTGGTCGCGTGGGATGCCTTTTTTTTCCATCAGTTCAGCTTGGAGCAGTGCGCTGGAGGCGTTGTGGCTGGCGTTGCACAGGGCGATGTGCTGGTAGTGGTCGAGGCAGAAGCGCACGGCGGTGTTGTAGTGATCGTCGGCGGTGTTTTTGTCGGGATTAATGGGGTCGGGGTAGCCGAGCTCGCGGGCGCGCAGGCGTTCTTTTTCCATGTAAGCGCCGCGCACGAGTTTGGCGCCGAGCAGGAAGCCGGCTTCGCGGGCGCGGTCGTAGCTTTCCATGAGAAATTGCAGCCGGTCGGTGCGGTACATTTGAAAGGTGTTGAACACCACGACACGCTGGCGGTTGTACCGTTTCATCATCAGCCAGACGAGGTGGTCGATGCTGTCCTGAATCCAGCTTTCTTCCGCGTCGATGTAGATCGACACGCCTTTTTGGGCCGCGTGGTAGCAGATGGCGTCGATGCGCTTGAGCACGTTGCGGTATTCGGCCAATTCTTCGCGGGTCAGGGTTTTGGCATGCTGGATGCGTTCGAGCAGGCCGTGGCGGGCCAAGCCGGTGAGTTTGGTGCTCACCACGGGGATGTGCGCCGAGCGGGAGGCGAAGTCGATGGCCCGCAGGTTTTCGTTCATGGTGTAGTTGAAGGCGATCTCCGTGGTTTTGCCTTCGGCGCCATAGTCGAGCACGGTGCGTACGTTGTGCGCCGCCAAGCGGTCGATGTTGGGCTGGCAGTCGAGTAAAGTAGTGCCCCCGACAAAATGTTCGAAAATGGTGTTTTTAACGATGGTTTCGGCAAAAGGCAGCCGGTTTTTCACCGCCCACATAGCCAGCGCAGCGCCGTATTTGGCTACCCAGGGGTGGCGCATCAGGCGGAACAGCCAGGCTGTTTTTTTTAGTTCCCGGTCGGTCAGGTGGGAAAAGGCGATTTCGGTGTTGGAAAAATCTACGATGGGGTGGTGGCGGTTGGTGGTGGTTGGCTGGTCTGCGCTCATCAAATCCGGCTTGTGTTATTGGTAGGGAGGAAAAATTCAGGCACTGCGCCAAATCGCCCAGGCGGCTTCCGCTTGCAAATGCAACATCTCCAGTCCGTTTGCAGTGGTCGCGCCTTGCGCTTTTGCGCGCTGCAAAAGTAGCGTTTCGGCCGGATTGTAAACCAAATCGTATACCAATTGTGCAGCATGCAGGCGCTCGTAGGGCAAATCTGGGCAAACGCTGACCTCTGGAAAGGCGCCGACCGGGCTGGCGTTGAAAATCCAGCGGATTTTGCCAAAATCCAGCGCCCGCAAACCGGTATACGACAACTGGCCGCTGCCCTCCGGCGGCTGGCGCGACACCAGCCGGAATGGGATGCCCAGCTGGCCGAGCACGTAGGCTACGGCGCGGGCAGCCCCGCCAGCGCCGAGGATCAAGGCTTGCTTGCCTGGCTCGGCGCGCGCCCAACGGCCGCCGTCGATGTTTTCGAGCGAAGTCCGGAAGCCCGGCGCGTCGGTGTTGAACCCCGTAAGCCGCCCGTTGCGAATGCGGATGGTATTCACCGCGCCAACAGCCTGCGCGGTGGCGTCGAGCGCGTCTAGGAAAGGGATGACGGTTACTTTGTGCGGAATGGTGACGTTGAGGCCCAGCAAATCCGGGTTTTGCGCCAGCAAGTCCGGAAGTCTCGCGATGCCGGGGAGGGGAAACAGTTCGTAGCAAGCATCGGGAATGCCCTCGCGTTCGAATTTTTCAGTGAAATACCGTCGTGAAAACGAGTGGGTGAGCGGGTAGCCGATCAGGCCGAGTCGGATCATAGTAAAATCACTTTACGGCCGGGGCTGCAAAAACGCATAAGCCAGTTCGAGTCCGCGAATTTGAGCGGCCACGTAAGCCTGCAAATCGGCGTATTCGCCCCGCGCGTGTTTTAAAAATCCCGAAGCCTGGCCATACGCGGCAGGCAAGGTCGAGCGCCGGAGGAGGAAATAGCCGTCCATAAAATCGCGGACGCCACCGGAAAGAACGAGGTTGCCGACGCGGCGGCGGTCGCCCAACTCTGTGCAAAGTTGATTCACCCAACCAAGCATTTCGGCGGCGGTATGGCCTACGCGGGCGAAGTTTTCAAAAATTGCCTGCTTCTCGGGCGTGCTGCGCAGCAGTTCGAGTTTGGCGAAGTTGGTGCCGCCGGCAGCGGCGAATTCGATGGCAGCCAGGGGCAACTCGAGCAGGGCGCGCAGGCTGGCAGGGCCCATGCCCTGCCCGACTTCCTTAACGATGACGGGATAGCGGATCCGTTCGAGCAACTCCATCAGGGTGTCGAGCGGAGGTCGCCGGAACTGGTCGCCCTCGGGCTGCATGGCTTCCTGCAGGGGGTTGAGGTGCACGATGAGGCCGTCGGCTTGCAGGCGGTGCAGCAGCTCGTCGATGCGGGCGGTTTCGCCGTTTTCGAGCAAGGTTTCGACCTGGGCGACGCCGAGGTTGGCGTAAAGCGGCAAACCCGGACCGATGAGCGGGCGCACGTCGAAATCGGCCAGGTGGTCGCTGGAGTAGAGCAGTTGGCGGCAAGAGCCCAGGCCCATACCCATGCCGAATTCGGCGCAGGCGCGGGCAAGGTTTCGGTTGATGGCGCCGGCCAGGGCTGTTCCGCCGGTCATCGACGACACCCAAACGGGCGCACGCAGGATTTTGCCGGCAAAGTCCAGCGGCGGTATGTTGCCCGGGGCCGGGTGAGCAGCCAGCGCAGGCTCATAAAAAAACCGGGTATCGAGCTCCGGGGCCTGCACCTGACTCTGGAACGCCAGTTCGATGTGGTCTTTTTTCCGCTCGGCGGCAGTGGGATCGTGGTCGGGTGTTGGTTCCGGTTGCATAGTATGGTGTGCGTGTGTGTTGGGCCGGCAGACAAGTTGGTCGTCCGCTTCATGTTAACAGGACCTGGCCTTTTTTGTTTGTTCGGTTGGCGCCGATCGAACCCGGCCTGGTCGCGGGAACTAAGTTTGACTTTAGCCTTTTGGGACACTTAATAAAGTGCTTTTTAAGCACCTTGAGAAAGGTTTTTGAAATTACGAATATCCTGTTTTTAGCATGATGTTCATCATTTGCCCATGATGTAAGCGGTTCCCAGATGCAGGGAGACTCTTTTTTTAGACCGGATTTACAGGATTTATAGGATTTAGAAGCCGGCAAGGCTTCTAAACCTTATACATCCTGGTAATCCTATAAATCCTGTCGTAATTCTTCTGGTCGGCCACCACTTGGAGTCCGTTTTTTCAAAATTGAGTCAGATACGATTTCGGGTTTAAAAAAGGCTAAAGTCGAACTTAGTGGTGAAATAGAAATTATGAGACCAGCTCCCAAAAATCCTGTTGATCTTGGAAATCCTCGTCCAAAATGCTCTTGGTCGGCCAAACCAGAGCACAAGTATTTTCAACATCCCGTCTGACACAGGATCTGTTTTCAAAAAAGGCAAGCGTTCAGCTTAGTGTTCTCGCTCCAGCAAACCGGCGAAGAGTGCGCTCAGGCCTGCCTTGCGGACATCCGGTACGGCCACCTGCTCGAGGTGCTCGAAAGCGGCTTTTTGGTAGCCGTTTTTTTCGGTTTCGAGCTGTTCGGGAGCGCCGTTCCGGTCAAACAGGGCGCGCACGGCTTCCACCTTGCCGGGGGTGTCGGCCGGGGTGGCGAGCCAGTCGCGAAGCGCCTGGCGGTCAGCGTCGGGCGCTACTTCCAGCGTTTTGAGCACCAGAAAAGTTTTTTTGTTTTGGAGGATATCGCCGCCGACTTGTTTGCCGAATTTTTCGGGGTCGCCGTAGGTGTCGAGCAGGTCGTCTTGCAATTGGAAGGCGATGCCGGCCAGGCGGCCGAAGTGGTAGAGGTGTTCGGCGTCGGACTGGGGCGCGCCGGCGCAAATGGCGCCCATTTCCAGGGCGCCGCCGAGCAACACGGCGGTTTTGAGTTCGATCATGCGGAGGTACTCGGGCAGGCTGACGTCGGGCCTGGATTCGAAGTTGAGGTCGTACTGTTGACCCTCGCAGACTTCGATGGCTACGCGGTTGAACGTGTTCAGCAGGGCTGCCACAGTGTCGGGCGCGCCGGCGCGGGCGAGGTGCTGGTAGGCCTGAATGAGCAGGGCGTCGCCGCTGAGAATGCCGGTGGTAGCGTTCCAGCGGGTGTGCACGGTGGGCTGGCCGCGGCGAAGGGGAGCGGCGTCCATGATGTCGTCGTGCATCAGGCTGAAATTGTGGAAGAGTTCCACGGCCCAGGCGGCGGGCAGGGCTGGCTCGGGATTTTCGGTAAACAGTTCGCAGGCCATCAGGGCCAGGGCCGGGCGGATGCGTTTGCCGCCGAGGGCAAGGATGTAGTCGCAGGGGGCGTAGAGCTCGGGTGGGGCGGCGGGGAAGGGGTTGGCGGCGGCGTAGGCGGAGAGTCGGGCTAGCAATGAATTCATGTATATTTTTGCAATTGCTATGGTTCAATCCCTAAAACTAACAGCGGTACAGGCGGGTTATTCCTCCCCTGGCGCATAACGTTGTAGACTTCGCCTTCGTAATATGCGATTCCGCTGGACATTTGGAGTTGCATTTTTTTGGTGGGCAAAACCTCAATTCCCAGATTGATAACACCACCGGAATAAAACAACATGTGTTTAACGAAGAGGTCGTACGCGACGAAGGCATATTTACCGAACTGGATTTCAACGGCAACTTTTTCCTTCACAAAATCAGTTTGGTTATAGCTATAAATAGGCTCCAGTTCTCCATGTTCCTGTAGAAAGCGTTTTTGTTCACCTGCGGATAAGGAAAGGCTCTTTTCCATCAACTCCCGATTCAAGGTGATGTAATAATTGTACCGGCTTTCACTCCAGTTTTTCGCGTAAAAAGCTGCGTGAAAAGCCCGGTTCAGTTCGATTGGGCTATATAGTGCCGCACCACCTTTGCGAATTTCCCGGCTTATTTTCGTTTTGTACTTTTCTGCATCTATCCCGGTAATTACATCAATAATCTCCTCGTACAAAGCGGGATGGTGGACCAATAGGTATTCTTCACCATTCAAATGCGAATATTTTTGGGCGATCTTCATAAGTTTTCACCCATTAATTGAAGCTGTTTCCATTCTGCAGGAACCTGTGCCACCTTATCTGATTTGGAAGGCACATGGATCGATTTATTAATCGGACGGATTTTTAGTACGCCCTCCCTTAATTGATTGATTCGATCTTCAGCAACAGCGCAAAAATCCGGGTCACGGTCAATCCCAACAGAATGGCGATTATTCTTAAGTGAAGCAATCATAGAAGAACCGACGCCCGAAAATGGGTCCAACACCCAACTATCTTCTTGAGTAAGTGCCAATACACACCGTTCTACTAACTCAACCGGATATTGACAGGGGTGTTCTGTTTTTTCCGGATGGTTGGATTTTACATTTGGAATGTCCCAAAGCTCTTTTTCCCAATCCTGAATTACAATCTCCCAAATGTCTGCGGGGTTTTTGCCCTTAGGGTTCCCGGAAGGCTTCCCTTTATTCGGTCCCTTAAAATGCCGCTTCCCAGGGTATTTGGACGGTACGCGCACCGCATCGAGGTTAAAAATATAATCGTCCGTTTTGGTAAACCACAGGATGGTTTCATAACGCCCTGAAAACCGGTTGGAGGCATGGAGGCCGTGGCCAAAATGCCAAATAATCCGGTTCCTGAGTTTCAGGCCGTATTTTTTAAAAATTTGGTAGTAGTAAATATCCAAAGGGAAGACTTCGCCCTTCTCGACGTAGTTGCCGACCTGCCAACAGAGGCTGCCGCGGTTGGAAAGCACCCGAACCAGTTGTTGAATGATAGCCTCCTGCGTTTGCAGGTAACGTTCGATTGTAGTTTTTACCTCATAGGATTTGCCAATGTTGTACGGCGGCGAGGTGATAATCAGGTCGAACCTTTCATCCGGATACTCGGTGAGCACGTTTAACGCGTCGCCATGCCTGATTTGGCACTGAATGGAGCTGTCTGCATAATCGAACAACGGTTCTTTCACGCCCATGATTCAAACTCAAGTTTTAAAGCGAGT
>CAZVZH010000198.1:0-8740 GCA_964630705.1 uncultured Saprospiraceae bacterium
AACTCCAAACTCCAAACTTCAAACTCCAAACTCCAAACTTCAAACTATCCCATTACATCACATCCACCTCGAAGAAGACGCCGGAAAAAGCCTGCACGACCAAGCCCCCCACCATTCGCTCATCGACCTCAACCGCGCCGGCGTGCCCCTGCTCGAAATCGTCACCGAACCCGCCTTGCGCAGCGCCGCTGAAGCCGCCGGCTGCATGGAAAGTATCCGCCGGCTGGTGCGCTGGCTGGCTATCGGCGACGGCAACATGGAGGAAGGCTCGCTGCGCTGCGACGTCAACGTGTCGGTGCGCCCCAACGGCGCTTCAGCCCTGGGCGCCCGTTGCGAAATCAAAAATGTCAACTCCATGCGCTTTGCCCGCAAAGCCATCGAATATGAAACCGCCCGCCAGATCGCCATTTTGGAAAACGGCGGCGCCGTGCAACAGGAAACCCGAGGGTTCGACCCCGCCAGCGGCGAAACCTATGCCCTCCGCGACAAAGAGGAAGCCCACGATTACCGCTACTTCCCCGAACCCGACCTGCCGCCGCTCGTGCTTCAACCGGCAGAAATTGACCGCATCCGCTCGGAAATGCCCCCGCTGCCCTGGGAACTCGAAGCCGAATTTCAAACCCGCTACGGCCTGCCCGCCCACGATGCCGAACAACTGGCGCAGGACCTGCCCACCGCCCGTTATTTTCAAAAACTAACCGCTGAAGCCGGCGCCCCGGCCAAGCTGCTGGCCAACCTGCTGATCCACCAACTCCTGCCCTGGTCGGCTAAAACCGGCCGCGCCCTGGCCGACTGCCCGGTGCAGCCGGCGCAATGGCGCGCTTTTGTGGACCTCATCGACTCGGGCGCTGTGAGCGCTACCGCCGCCAACCAGGGCCTCTTCCCCGCCCTGCTCGACCAGCCCGAGGCCGCCCCCCACCAACTCGCTACCCAACTCCAACTCCTGCAAACTGCCGACACCGCCCTGCTCGAATCCTTGGCCGATGCTGTGCTCGCCCGGCTCCCCGACAAGGTGGCGGAATACCGCAAAGGGAAAAAAGGGCTGCTTGGCTTGTTTATGGGCGAACTAATGAAGGCCAGCAAAGGGCAGGCGGACCCGAAAGTGGCTTCTAAAATTTTGGAAAAAAAATTGTCGTAACGCGGCACGGTTTATTTTAAACCGTCAAATGCCCCAGCAGCCATTCCCGTTCCGCCACCGATTCGGTAGCCGCGATCCGGGCGGCCAGCCGCTTGCGGGCAGCTGAGCGGGCGCCGGTGGTTTTTACCAGTTTTTTCGTGAATTTGATCAGGTTCAGGTAGCTGTCGCGGTGGTAACCCAGGGCTTTTTGCCGGCGTAAAAACGCCTGAAAGCTCTCGAGCAAACTGGCCAACGCCGGCCATTCGCCGAGTTCGAAGTAGGAGCGGAGCAACATTTTACGGGCGTCGAGCTGGATAAACACATCGGAAAACTCCACGGCGCGCAGCAGGGCCAACACCGGTTCGTACTCCGAGCGGCGGAAGTGGTAGCCAGCCAGGCCGTAGCGGTAGGTATTGTCGCGGTCGGCCATGGGCAGCATACCCCGGCCTTGCTCCAGAAACTCCCGGCTCCAGGCATGCTCGCCAAGCAGTTGGGCGAGGTTGAGGATGTTAATAAAGGTGTACTTCGGTAGTTGGCCGTTTTCGAGCAACACGCCGGTGTCGAGCGCTTCGCGGTACAGGTCGAAGGCTTCACGGGTGTAGTGGCGCTCGCCGCGGTTGTGGCGGCGGATAGCGAAGTTGATAGCCGTCATGAACAAATCGCGGGCTTCGGCCGGCGGGAACAAGCCTACCTGCCGGTGCAGGGCCGATTTGAAGTCCTGGAAAAAATCGTCACGGTCGGGGTCGGCCAAGGTTTGCGCGGCGGCATAGGCCAGGGCCAGGGCGGGGTGTTCGTTTTCGGAAACGCCGGCGGCGATGTGCAGGGCCTCGGCGGCCAGGGGCACGGGCGGCGGGGCATTGCGCGACAGGGCCGCCATGGAGCGCGCTGTGGCGGTCCAGCGCATGTTTTCCAACAGAAAAAAATTGGCGAGCGCCTCGGTGGTGCGGGCCAGGTTGGCGCCGCCCCCGCGGCGGTGCAGGGCCTGGCGGGCGAAAATTTCGTTTTGCAACTGGTATTCAAACAGCCACCATCCGGCATTGCGGTAAGGGGCGGCGGAGTGGCGGCGGCTCAATTGGCGGACATTGTTGTCGAAGTGCGCGAGCAAGCCGCGGCGGCGAAAGGCCTGGCAACGCAAAAGTTCGTTTTGCCGGGCGTCGGCCTGGAGTTCTTCACAGGCGAGAAACTGCTCCAGCCGTTCGCTGAAAAAATTGAGCGTGTAGTTGAGCCGCTTCCGGTTGAACCTTTTGCCGGGGAATAGCGAAATCCAGCAATTTTCAAGGGGTGTTTTTCCTGTCTTGTTTTTTGATTCAGACAAAAAATAGTCAAACAATTTGCACACATCTTCGCGCTGATTGTAGTACGGAGAGTGCAAAAATTTTCTAAATTTTGCTTTTTCGTTGGGCTTTAGATTTGAAAACAAGGTAAAAGCCAGGGTTTCCTGCATTTTTTGTTTTTTGATTCAAATGTAAAAATGTACAAAAAATGCTCCAACCGGTTCCCCCATTTTTGTCAAAAAATAACTGGCTATGGCTACCCAACCCGTAAACACCCGCTTTTTTTGGATCAGCCTGTTGTTGCTGATCCTGGCTCCTTGCGCCTCGACTGCCCAAGGGTTTATCAAAAAATACCCGTTTTTCACCTTTTCAAACTTTGGCGGCGGCGGCCCGCAAAGATTGTTCCTGCCGACCGACAGCAGCTACCGGCTGACCGCCCTGGAATTTCAGGACTTCGGTGTCGACCTTAGTTTGCACTGGCTCGATATCGACGCTCAGGGCAATTTCGTGCAAGGCGACACCCTCCTCACGCCCGACCAAGGCTCGCCGGTGTACGGCAACGATATTTTCCTGCTGGAAAACGGCGGTTTTTACCGGGCGATAACCGACACTACCAATGTCGTGCAACTCCGGCGCTACGACGCCAACGGGGACTTACTTTGGGAGCGCACCCACACGATCGACAGCGTTCAGCGCGCCAACCTGATCAATGTGACGGCGAACGACCAGGAGGAAGTGTTTGTGCGCGGTTTTACCTGGACGGTCGACAGCAACCACGTGCAAGACGAAGGATACTTGCTCAAATATTCCGCCGCTGGCACCCTGCTTTGGGAAGCCAGCCATCCGTTCACCCTGACCTACGTGATTCCCAGCACCCTGATCCCTACGGCTGATGGCGGCTGTATGTTTAACCACTACGGCAGTTTGCAGCCCGACCCCTCCGCAAGCGAATCCATCGTCCGTTTCAATGCCGACGGCAGCATTCGCTGGAGTTACAGTCCCCACCCTGCCCGCTTGTGGCCGCATTTTGATGGAAAAGTGTTTGCCGTTGATGGTCAGGACAACACCTGGCTGTTCGCCCAAACGGTCAACAACCCCGGCGGCGACCCGATTTTACTGCAAAAACTCAACCCCGACGGGCAGTTGCTCAGCAGCGCCAACCTCAACCAATTGCTGGGCAAAACCTTGTCGGCCGGCAAACTCCTCATCCCCCTGGCCGACGGCGGCCAGGCTGTGGTGCTGGAACAGCAAATACCCGGCACGACCGAATGGTTGGGCAGCCTGGCCCGCCTGCAGCCCGACGGCAGCCTGGCCTGGCAGCGCCCGCTGTCTTTTTTCTCCCCGCTGCTGGCGGCTGCGTTTGCCGACGGCAAGGAGCTGGCCGACGGTAGCCTGCTGGTGTACGCCTACCAGGGCACCGAGCTTTTTTTGGTCAAATTCGGTCCTGACGGCGCCATTTACCCCCACTCCCTGAGCGGACGGGTGCAGCGCGACACCAACTCCAATTGCTTCAACGACTCCGCCGAACCGCCGCTGCAAGGCTGGGTGGTGCAAGCCAGCGGCAACAACCTGACCCAGTTTGCCACCAGCGACGCCGGCGGGCGCTATGCCATAACCGACCTGGAAAACGCCGATTACGCAGTCGTGCTGACGCCGCCCAGCTACCTCTGGGAGCCTTGTTTAGATACGGTGCAATGGACCTTCAACAGCGCCACACCCTTGTCCGACACACTCGACTTTTCCGTACAGTCGCTGTTCGATTGTCCGCTCCTGGAAATCGACATCGCCACGCCATTCTTGCGCCGCTGTTTTCAAAACATCTTTTCGGTGAAATACTGCAATGTTGGCAACGACGATGCTCCACAGGCGGAAATTACCGTGCTATTTGACCCATTGATCGAAGTGGATTCCGCCTCCTTGCCGTACACCCAAACCGGCCAGCAGCTGAGGTTCGATCTCGGCGCGGTGGCTGCCGGCGACTGCGGTTCGTTTAAAATCTATACCCGGCTCAGTTGCGATGCCGAGCTGGGGCAAACCCTGTGCGCGGAAGCCCATGTGTACCCCGACACCATTTGCGCCATGAACCTGCCCGGCTGGTCGGGAGCGCAGGTGGAAGTGCGCAGCCAATGCGCCGGCGACTCCGTGATTTTTCAAATTCTAAATACCGGCAGCGGCGATATGCCCGAGGCCCTGGATTTTATCATCGTCGACGACCACGTGATTACCCGCCAGGGCAGTTTCCAGTTGCCGGCGGGCGGCACACACGAAGAAACCGCGCCTGCCGACGGGAGCACCTGGCGGCTGATTGCAGAACAGGAACCCGGGTTTCCCTTGGGCGCTCAACAGCCCACCGTGGGCGTCGAAGCCTGTATCAATACGCCGGGCATGAATTTCACGATGGGTATGCTCAATATGTTTGCCAACTACACGGGCAATCCGTTTCACGATATCGACTGCCGCGCAGTGGTGGGTTCCTGGGATCCCAACGACAAGCAGGCGCTGCCCCTCGGCGTCGACGCGCCACATTTTATCGAACCCAACCAGCCCATCGACTACCTGATCCGTTTTCAAAATACCGGCACCGATACCGCTTTCACAGTGGTCATCCGCGATACGCTCTCGCCCTGGCTCGACCCCGCCCTGCTGCGGCCCGGCGCATCGAGCCATCCCTACGCCTGGTCGGTGAGCGGCGCCGGCGTACTGACAGTTACGTTTTCCAACATTGCCCTGCCCGATTCGAACGTCAACGAGCCGGCCTCGCACGGTTTCGTGCAGTTTCGCATTGCGCAACGCCGCGACAACCCCTTGGGCGCTATCATAGAAAATAGCGCAGCAATCTATTTCGATTTCAATGAGCCGGTTATTACCGGCACGGTTTACCACACCGTCGGAAAAGAATTTTTACCCACCTCTACTAAAAATCCCCCGCCAGGCCCGAAACAGTTGCACATTTTTCCCAATCCGGCGGTGCAGCGCAGCATTGTCCAACTCGACGAGCTGAGCCAGCCCGGCCGGCGCCTGATCCTGCGCGACATGTTGGGCAACCCCGTCGGCGAATGGCCGGCGCAATACCTCTGGCAGCAAATTCCGCGCGCCGGCGCCCAGGCGGGTATGTATTGGCTGGAATTGCGCGACCAGGGGCAGCTGATCGCTGTGGGGAAACTGGTTTGGGTGGATTGAACCGGCCTGCCGTTATGACAACAACGGAATTTTCACCGTAAACGACTGCCCGTCGTCGTCTACCAGCACGGGCCGGTCGCTGAGGTACTGGTAAAGCGATTTCAGGCGCTCGATGCCTTGTTTGTTGCTGGTTTCCACCACATCGCGGCGCTGGAGGTTGTTGCGCACTACGAGGTAGCGGTTTTCGGTAAAAATATCGATGTGCAAGGGGTCGTCGTTGTCGAAGGTGTTGTGTTTCAGTGCGTTTTCCAACAAGTTTTGCAGGGTGACGGGCACGATTTTCAGGTCGGAATCCTGCCCGCTCACCTGGCAATTGAACTGTACCGTTTCGCCGAAACGCGTTTTTTGTAATTTCATAAAATGCTCGGCGAAGGCAACTTCTTCGCTCAGGAGCACCGTTTCGCGGTCGCGGCTTTGCAGGATGTAGCGGTACATTTTGCTCAGGGCTTCCAGAAAACCCGAGGCCGCCTGCGGGTCGAACCGGATGAGGCTGCCCAGCGAGGCCAGGGAGTTGAACAAGAAGTGCGGGTTGAGCTGCTGGGTCAGGTTTTCGTACTGTACCAGCGCTTTTTCCTTGGCCAGGGCCTGCGACTTGCGTTCGAGGTTGAGGAATGCCAACCGCAGCTCCGTCCGGCGCCGGTACCACTGCACCAGCAAGGCGGTGAGCAAGGCCAAAACCAGCCCCCAAAACCACCTGGATTCGTACCAGAAAATACCGACATGAATGCGCAGACTCTTTTCCGGCACCTGCCATTTTTTCGGATCGGTAGATGCTTTGAAGCGAAAGGTGTAGCGGCCGCCGGGCACATTGGTGTAGTGGACCGTTCGGTTTTGGGTGTAGGTCCAGTCCTTGTCGTAAGGGTCCATTTTATAGGCGTACCAGGTTTGGCGAGGGTGCAGAAAATTCAGTGCGGCGAGTTCCAGGGAAAAATAATTCTGCCCGGGCGGCAGGTAGAGTTCGTGCAAATCTTCGGGGTTGACGGGTGTCGGGAAGGCCTGGTTGTACACCTGCACCCCCGACAGCACCAGGGGCAGTTGGCTGGTATCGGGCGCATAGCGGTCGGGGTCGAACAACAGGTAGCCGCGTTTGGTCGGGAAAGCAAACCGCCCGTCGCGCAGGCGCTTGGCCGGCACCTGTACGAAGTCGATATCGGGCAGGCCGTCGCGCTGGTCAAACTGGCGGATCAACCGTCCGCTGCGCTCCAGCAGCAACAAACCCTGGGCTGTACCCACCCAGATGCGGTTTTGCCGGTCGACCAGCGCGTTGGTCGTCCGGTTGGTTGGCAAGCCCCTGGCCCCGTCGAAATTTTGAAAACGGAAGGTTTTGGGGTCGATGGCCGACAAGCCCATCGAGGTGGCCGCCCAAATGGTGCCGTCGGGGCCTTCGCAGAGGCTGTGGACGTAATTTCCGACCAGCGTAGTGTCGTTTTCCGGCGTACGTTGCCAGTGCCGGGCTTGTTGCCGTTTCGGGTCGTACCAAATCAGGCCCAGCCCGTCGAGCCCAAACCACAGCCAGCCGCGGCTGTCTTCGAACATGCAGTGGCCGTAGGCGCCGGCGTAGGGTTTGAGCACGGGATGCTCGGTCAGGGGCCGGAATTTCGATTCGCCCGGGGGGAGGTAATGGTGCCCGGCGTCGGTGAAGTCGCCGGTCCAGATGGTGCCGTCGCTGGATTCGAACACCGAGTAGTAAATGAATCCCGCCGGCAAGCCATTTTTTTCATTCAAAAATTCGAAGTTCCGGCTGCCGGCGCGCAGTCGGTTGAGGCCTAAAAAGGTGGCGGCCCACAGGTCGCCCCGCCGGTCGAGCATGATGGAAAGCAGGGCATTATCGTGAAAACAGGGCGGGCCGTTTGGCATGTTGCCAAAATGTTCGGAGCGGCCGGTTTTGGGGTCGTACAAATCCAGGCCGTTGTACGACGACATCCAGTACCGGCCGTCGCCGTTTTCGACCAGCCCGGTGCGGTGTAATTGTTGATCCGTTGCAGCGGAGTGGTTCCCGGGTAAAATCGTTTGAAAAAAACCGCCATCGGGGTCGAAATAACCGGCGCCCCGCGTCGATTCGCTCCAGATCAGCCCGCGTTTGTCCTGGTACAAACGGCCGGTGAAAGCGGTAATAATACCGCCCGGCATCCAGGGTTCGATCCGCGACATCCGGAAATGATCAGTTTGCGGGTCGTACCGCGCGACGCCCTGTTGCCAGGAAGCCACCCAAAGCCGCCCCTGCCGGTCGTAGAAAAGGTGGTGCACCCGGTCAAGTTGGCCGTCGGGCGCCCGCATAAAAGCGTCGTAACGTTGCCAGGTTTTGAATTGCGGGTCTGTTTTCCACAGCGGTTTTTCATTTGGGCGGTAGCCCAGCCAAACTTCGCCTTTGGGGCTGATGGCGATCCGGGCGATGTTTTCGGCCTCTACTTGTGGCGGCAGGGCAATCTGCCGGTGGGTTTCCGTATTCAGGTTGAACACCGAAATGCCGGTGCGGGTAGTCATAAAAATTTCGTCGCCGTACAAAGCCATATCCCACACTTGCGAAGGCCAGCCGGGGCCGGCGGCGGTCAGGCTGTCAAACCAGGTCAGGGCGCCGGTGGGGGTATGCAATTTTCCCAGCCCATTGGAGGTGGCGATGTACAGCGTTTTCGGCCGGGCTTCAATGATATTGGTTACCCAATGCATTTCCGGCGTGCTGTAGTTGCGAAAGGCATTGCGCGCGTAATCGTACTCCATCAGGCCGTCCATAAAACTGACCCAGAGCCGGCCTTCGGAGTCGCAGAAAATATACCGCACCGCACTCGGGATCAGCGAACTGGAATCGCGAAAACGGTGCTCGAACACCTTTACGCCGTAGCCGTCGTAGCGGTTCAGCCCGTTCACGGTACCCAGCCAGATGTAGCCGTATTTGTCCTCGCAGATGGCCGTGGTGCCGCTCATGTTCAGGCCCTGCGCCGGCGTCACCCGGTGGAAATGCAAATTCAGGGGTTGAGCGAGCATCCGGCTGCTCACCAGCATGAAAAATACCATCAGAATCGGCAAACGCAGCATAGGCTGAACATCGAACGCCGGCGGAGCAGCCGGCACTTGCCGGCAAAGATGGCGATTCCGGCGGGCAGGCCGAAACTTTCCTCTCGGAGGCCGACTGTTTTGGAAATGAAACCGGGTGAAACGGGAATGAGGTGTC
>CAZVZH010000199.1:0-8673 GCA_964630705.1 uncultured Saprospiraceae bacterium
TACAAGGTGGAAACGCCGACGGACAGCGCGGTGCGGAAGATGATACAGACGAAGTGAGTTTGGAGTTTGGAGTTTGAAGTTTGAAGTTTGAAGTTTGGAGTTTGAAGGAGTACAACTTACCGTAATGGTGTACAACTTCAAACTTCAAACTCCAAACTTCAAACTATAAGGAAAATAGATTTTCATGAGATAGTCATAGTGGGTAGCTGTAAAGGAACGGCTACCCACTTTTTATTATAGCTGTCAGGTTTAAAAAAGGAGCGTTGTTGTAGCCTGAACCAGATTGGGGGGCTATGGGGTGTTTCCCACTTTAGGAACGATCAAATAATAAGTTCCCGATTTTGGCGGCTTAATTTGCCCCTAAAGTGCGTTGCTCATCAGTTGCGTAAGCACTACTATGCGCCTTCCTCCCGCCTGCTTGAACGCCAAATTAAACGCCCCAAAATCGCGATCTTGATTCTTTGATCGTTCCTAATAAAAAAATTATTTGGCTTATTGCAGGTGAATTCGCAAGATGCCAGCTTACATTTGCAATACGTTTCCAGTATTTGTTTTTTCTAATCTCATGACTTTTTTCGGCCGGAGTAATTTATTTAAATACTGCTCCGCCGGATATCAGACAAGGCGCAATTTTTCTCTCCCGCCCTTTTCGAAGTCATTTTCGTGTTCCAGATTTTCCGGCTGATCCTGTTGGGTTGGCCTGTAGTGCTTGGTTCCGGTTTTCCGGAAGATTTCAACGCTATCAGCGTTTTCAGCAGTTTTTTTTGCTGAAAAATGGTTGATTGGTTGTGCGTTTTTAATTCGGAGTAGGGCGCAAGTTCGATCCGAGACGTTATAAATCTGGTAATCTTTAATTGTTTCTCATGAAAAGAAAAGTTACTTCACGCGCTGATGTCGTGGGTTGGTTACACTGGCGGGCGGCATTTGTTTTGTTGCTTTCCACCTTTCTCTGTACAGCCGCTTTCAGCCAAAAAGGTGACTCCCAGCAAGAGTTTGGAGACCTTTCTTCCATTACTTGGAAAACTTCGACGGAATTTACCACGGCTATTTCACAAGAGCAGGCCCGAACAGATTTGGTGTTGGCTGAGCCTGACCTTCCTGCTGCCGACCGTTCCCTATTTTTGGGTTACAAGCGCCTTCTGGCGTATGTTCATGCCGATGTTCTGGCTGGCGCGCCGGTACAGGATGCTATTGAGGCCAATTATTTGAAGGTATTGAAGGAGGCCACCCAAGATCCGGCCTTGAAGCAATTGCCGGAAAACAGTCTTTCTGCCTTGATACCTACATTGGTTGAGACCCTTGCAGCGGTACCCTTGGCTGCGCCTGCTTCGGCTCAGTGATTACCGATACTATTTGAAAAATAGCCAGTTCTTGCCTGCAAAAGGCGATGAGTCTTTTGATTTACAATAATCATTATTTTTATTCCGGTTCATTATAAACTCATGAAAATGAACAACATCTACAATAATTTTTTACATGTCGCCACCAATTGCCCGAACCGGACAAAACTGTTCCGGGCGATATCAGTAACAGGCTTGGCGCTTATCACAGTACTGTTCCATACGCTTCAGGCGCAAACTACGATCATTTCGGCTTCCGGCGATGGCGGGTTTGAAAACGGCTCCACATTTGCCGCTAATGGCTGGACTCTGGCGAATGGTACGGGCATTACCAACCAATGGTTTATAGGTACGGTTCCTGCGGGCTTCACGAATCAAAGCGCCTTTGTTTCCAATGATAACGGCGTTTCATGGTCATATACCAACAGCTCTGTTTCGGTGGTCCATTTTTATCGCGATGTTACCTTTCCTGCGGGCGAAACCAATATTCAGTTATCCTTCAACTGGCAGGCTTTGGGCGAGGCATCCAGTTGGGACGCCTTGATGGTGAGCCTGGCCCCAACGACGTATACACCGGTGGCTTCGACCACATCATTGGGGACTGGCGCCCTGGCGGCTCCGGCCGTCACGCTGATCCAACTCTGGAACACTACCTCTGTACAAACGGCCAACCTTTCGATTCCTGGGTCGTTGGTCGGCAACTGTTCTGCTCCGGTTACGCTTCGCCTGATTTTTACCTGGAAAAACGACGGTTCGGGCGGCACGCCCCCGCCAGCCGCTATCGACAATATCTCGCTGACCTCCCAGTCGGGTGGTACGCCGCTTAACGGTACCTTTACGGTGGGCCCGACCGGTACATATTCTACCTTAGGGGCAGCGGTAGCCGACCTGAACGCTAAGGGCGCTGGCGGGCCAGTAGTTTTTGAATTACAGTCGACGTATACGAGCGCCGGCGAGACCTACCCGATTGTGTTGGGTCCGTATTGCAACGCCAGTTCGGTGAACACGGCGACGATTCGCCCGGCTGCCGGTGCGACGGGCCTGGCAATTACAGGTGGAAATGCGGGCCCGACGATTGATATCAGCAGCGGTAACTGGTGGCGCATCGACGGGCGCCCTGGGGGCGCCGGTACAGCCAAAGAGTTGACCGTTTCCAATACCAGCACCAGCGGCCAAGCGGTGCGGTTTATCAATGATGGTTCGAACAATAGTATCCGGTACGTCACATTGACTGGCGTGAATACATCAACAGTGAGCGGCGTGGTACTTTTCAGCACAACCACGCTGCCCAATGGCAACCGCAACAACCTGATCGACAATTGTGATATTCGCGATGGTGCGACCACGCCGGTGAACGGTATTTACGGTTCGGGTACTTCTACGACGACCGACACTTATAACAGCAATAACACCATTTCCAACTGTAATATCTTCAATTACTACAGCGCTACGAGCAGTCATAACGGGATTAACCTGTCGACTGCGAATACGGGCTATATAATTACCGGAAATAGTTTTTACCAAACGGCCAGCCGCTCCACAACAGGTACCGTTACCGCGATTTTGCTCAGCAGTACTTTGAATAATGGATTTACCATCAGCGGAAACTTTATTGGCGGCACCGCCCCGAATGCTGCCGGCGGTCCGTTGACCTATACTGGCGGCGCTATTATCCGGGCATTTCAGATTACGGTGGGCACGCTTTCCACGACAAATATTCAGAACAATACCTTCCAAAATATTTCTGTCACGTCTACCAGTACATCTGCGGCTCAGTCGATGATTTCTTTACTGACAGGCCGGCTGAATTGCAGTAATAATATTATTGGTAGTCAAACGAGTACGAACAACATCGTCTTTAGTTTATCGGGTTCTGCGGCGCGTTTGCAAGCCATTCTGGCGGGTACCGGTACTCCGGAACAGACGACAGTTAACGGCAACACCATTGGTGGTATGGCTTTGATCGTCACGGGAGCACCGGCCACAGTGCCGGCGTTTTTTGTGGTTTCCATGCAGGGTACCACTGTTGGCCACACGTTTACGTTCAACAACAACGTCATTGGCAGCCCCACTGTGCCCAACAGCATTACTTCGGATGCCAACAGCAATTTGGCGGGGATTATCACCTTTTCGAATGCTTTGGACCAGAGTTTTCAGAACAATACGATTCAGAATTTGACGAATACCAGCACGGGTACCGGCGCCAGTGTAAACGGTATGCTGTTGCAAGGCTCGGGTACCAGTCCGGCCTTTCTCGGTACGTTTACAGCGGTTGGGAATACCATCCGAAACCTGAGTACATCGAGCGCTTCTACCACTTTTGTATCGGCGGTGGGGATGTCTGTTAGCGGTACGGCACAGACCACGGGTAGTAACTTGATCAGTCAAAACACCTTGCACTCCATTGCAAATACCAACGCTTCGGCGGCGACATTGGCCATTGCAGCGCTGTTTAATGTACCGACGGTCATTCCGACAACGGTTTCCCGCAATTTTATGCACAGCGTGACCCTGAGCACGAGCGCCGGTACGGGCGTTATCCGCGGCATTCAGATCAATGGCGGTAATGCAAGTTACCAGAACAATATGGTGCGCATGGGTATCAACCCTGATGGCACAGATATTACTGCTGGCTACGCCATTACGGGCATTACCGAAACCGGCACTTCAGCCAGCAATATTTACCACAACAGCGTATATGTGGGGGGTGTTGGCGTTGGCGGCTCCAGCAATACGTTTGCTTTCACAAGCGGGTCAACTGCTGCGGGTCGTAACTACCGGAATAATATTTTCTCCAATGTGCGCTCCAACGGTGCAGGTACTGGTAAGCACTATGCGATCAATGTGGCTGGTACAGCGCCCAACCCGGCGGGTTTAATTTCGGAGTATAATTTGTTGCGCGCTGCAGGTACTGGCGGTTTTATTGGGCTGTTCAATGCCGTGGACCAAACTACGCTCGCTGATTGGCGGACGGCCACCGGCAATGATTGGAACAGTATTACCGGAAACCCCCAGTTTATTAATCCGGCGGGTTCGGCAACGACGGTTGATCTGCATATTCAGCCAGCTACCGCTACCCCTGTTGAAGGTGCCGGCGCGCTAATTGCCAATGTTACGCTGGACTTTGACGGACAAACCCGTAGCGCTTTTACGCCGGTAGACCTTGGTGCAGACGGCGGCAACTTTGTCATCAACGATATTTCGGCGCCGGGCATCAGTTACACCAACTTGCCCAACGCATGCGGTACCGGAAACATCCTGCTTAGCGGCGTATCGATCACCGATGCTACCGGCGTGCCCACTGCCGGCGCTTTGATTCCCCGGATTTATTACCGCAAAGGTGCAGGTAGTTGGTTCTCTCAGCCAGGTACCCTAAGCGGTGGTTCTGGAACGAATGGTACCTGGAACTTTACTATCGTTGTGGCCGATATGGGCGGTATCACCCCCGGTGATGTCATTTCATACTATGTGATCGCTCAAGATTTGGCCGCTCCCTCCAATATTGGTTCGTATTTGGGTGGCGTAGTAGCAACGGATGTCAATACCGTTACTACCCATCCGGCTGTAACCTTTACCTCTACGGTACTCAACGCATTAAGCGGAACGTATACGGTTGGTGTTGGCGGTAATTTTTCTACGCTGACAGCCGCTATTGCCGCTTACAACAACGGTTGCGTAAACGGCCCGGTTGTTTTTAGCCTGATTGATGCGAACTATCCTTCGGAAACCTTCCCCATTGCGATCAACCAGGTAATTGGCGCCAACGCTACCAATACGCTGACGATTCGACCTGCGGCCGGTAATACGGCTACCATTTCCGGTTCGTCGGCTACTTGTATAATTAATTTGAACGGGGCAGACTTTGTTATTATTGATGGTTCCAATGCGGGTGGTTCCGACCGGAATCTGAACCTGAGCAACACCTCCACTGCAGCGAACACTGCCGTGGTTTGTGTGTCGAGCCTGGGAGCCGGTTTAGGCGCCGTCAATGATGTCATTAAAAATTGCAACATCACCGGTGGCAGTAACTCCGTTACCTCCACTTTCGGTATCTATGCTGGTGGAACCACGATTTCCACTACAGGCGCCGGCGCTGATAATGATAACCTGACGATTGAAAACAACTCTATTATCCGTGCTTATTATGGCATCTATGCCTCTGGTACTGCGGCCACTTCCAGCGGCGGGCTGGATAATCTGACCATCAATAATAACCTGGTTGGCCCGGCAGTTCTGACGGGAACAGACAACATCGGTTTCTCCGGAATCCGCGTGCTGAATGCTCTGACCGTGACGGTCAACGGGAATACGGTCCGCAACCTGGTTACGACGTCTGCTACCTCCACTGGTGGCGTATATCTGGCTTCCAATGTAAACGGCGCTACGGTATCCCAGAATACGTTCAACAACATTACTTCCAGCGGTTCTTCCTCCGGCACCAGTGCTATCAACGCAATATTCCTGGGTACTACGGTGATCAATGCGAATGTTACCCGTAACCTTATCCAAACTGTTTCCAATACCAGCACCAGCGGTTATGGCGCCCGTGCGATCATTGTCAATACGGCTACGGCAGCAAGTAATATCACCCTGGCGAATAACATGATTTCGAATGTCTTTAGTTATTCCGACGCTTCCAACATTTACTGGCCCATTGGCATTGATATTGACGGCAGTTCCGGCGGTGTGAATGTGTATTACAACACCGTCAACCTTTTTGGGTCGCAACCTGGCCTTTCCTCGGCTACTGGCGCTGCAGCCATGTTTGTAAATACATCCGGAACGAATATTAATGTTAAAAACAACATTTTTACCAACTCCTACGATAACACCGGCTCTACTACAGACAAGTCGTACGCGATTTACTCCGTGTCGGCAAGTTCGGTTTACGCTACGATCAACAACAACAATTACTTTGCTTCCGGCCCGGTAGGCGTATTGGGCTTTCTCAGCTCCGACCGCACTACCCTGGCCAGTTGGCAATCGGCTACCGGACAAGACGGCATGTCGTTTTCTGTGGCAGCCAACTATGTTTCCAACGACGACCTGCACCTGGTTAACAACACCAACCAGTGCTTGGATGGCGGCGGTATGCCTGTTGCCGGCTTGACCGTAGACATTGATGGGCAAACCCGAAATGCTACTAATCCCGACATCGGCGCAGACGAGTTTACCAATCCAGACTTGAGTCTTTCCGTGAGCGAAGCCTCGGGCTTGACCCCTAACGACGGAATCACCTGCTCCGGCGCTACCGTTACCCTCACCGGTACTGGCGGCGGCACCTACAGCTGGAGCACCGGCTTTAACGGCAACCCCTTAGTAGTAAATCCGGCTTCGACAACTCCTTACACGGTTACCGTGACAAACGGCACTTGCACCGATGTGTTGAGCGTCACGATCACCGTCAACCCGCTCCCGACGGCCTTTGCCGTCACGGGCGGCGGCGCCTACTGCGCGCCGGGCGCCGGCGTACCGGTCGGCCTGGCCGGCTCGGAATCCGGCATTTCCTATCAGTTGAAACGCGCTGGCGTCAATGTGGGCGCCCCGGTGCCGGGCACGGGCGCTGCCCTGTCGTTTGGCAACCAAACAGTAGCCGGCAACTACACGGTTTCGGCCAGCAATGCGGCTACCGGTTGTTCGGCCGATATGACAGGCTCTGCCACGGTTACTGCTAACCCAACGCCGGCAGCCTTCGCCGTAACAGGTGGCGGCACCTATTGCGCTCCCGGCGCGGGGCTTCCGGTAGGTCTGAGCGGCTCGGAAACGGGCGTCAACTACCAGCTACAACTCAACGGCAGCAATACCGGCGCTCCGATAGCGGGCACGGGCGCCGCCATTTCTTTTGGGAACCAAACCGCTGCCGGCACCTACACGGTAATCGCCACGGCTACCAATGGCGGCTGCACGGCAAATATGACCGGCTCGGCAACTATTACGGCAAATCAAAAGCCGGTGTTGACCGAAACGCATGTGGAACCGACCTCCTGCATCGCAGCTAACGGTTCGATCGACCTGACGGCAACGGGTGTTGGTCCGTTTACTTACAACTGGACTGGCCTGGGTGTAGTGCCCGCTCAGGAAGACCAAAACAACCTGACGGTTGGCTTGTATAACGTTACCGTTACCAGCAGTAACGGCTGCACCGCAACGCTGGCGATCAACCTGATCGGCCCGGGCGGCTGCGATGTTTGCCCGACTGTTGCTACGCTGACGGCTGCGCCGCAAACGGTGTGCGCAGGCTCGAATGTCACTTTCACGGCCTCCGGCCTGGCCAATATGGGCAACACCTACGGCATCGAATTCAAATCGTCGCCGACAGCCCTGGCCAATCCCTATGTAGGCGGTACGACCATTGCGGTTGTCCCCAACGCCGGCTTAGGCGGCGGCGGCACTTCGGCTCAAACGTCGATTACGGCCAACACGCCCGGCACCTTGTTTATCTATGCTATTTTGTCGCCGACGCCGCTGGACCCGACTTGCCGGCCCTTCGCTCAAACGACGCAAACCACCAACCCGATTCCCAATGTAAACCCGGTGGCCAACCAAACCTACTGCTCCGGCAGCGCGGTGCCCTCGGTGGTGTTTACAAGCACTACTCCGGGAGCGGTCTTCTCTTGGTCGCGTACTGCTGAGCCCATCGGTTTGGGTGCCAACAGCGGCACGGGTAATGTTCCGTCGTTTACGGCTACTAACACAACTGGCGCCCCGTTGACGAGTACCTTCAGCGTGGTAGCCACCTATACGCAAAATGGCGTCACTTGCACGGGTACGCCCATCCAGTTCACCATCACGGTCAATCCGGTTCCGACGGTAAATGCGGTGGCCAACCAAACCTACTGCGTGGGCTCGAACGTTCCCTCGGTAGTATTCACCAGCAACGTCCCGGGTGCCATCTTTAGCTGGTCGCGCACGAATGAGGCGATCGGCCTGGCTGCCAACAGTGGCACGGGCAACGTGCCGGCTTTCACAGCAACCAATGCGGGTACGGCGCCGCTGACGAGCACCTTCTCGGTAGTGGCCACCTATACGAACAACGGGGTAACCTGCACGGGTACGCCGATCCAGTTTACGATCACGGTGAACCCGACGCCGACGGTGGCTGGGGTCGCCAACCAGGTAGTGTGCAACGGCGCAGCCACCACGGCGGTGAATTTCACGGGCGCAGTACCGGGCACGGTGTTCAACTGGACGAACAATAATACGACGATTGGCCTGGCTGCCAGCGGCACGGGCAACATCGCATCGTTTACGGCGGTGAACGCCGGCGGGGCGCCAGTGACGGCCACGATCACCGTGACGCCGGTGTACACCAACAACGGGGTGAACTGCTCGG
>CAZVZH010000200.1:0-8523 GCA_964630705.1 uncultured Saprospiraceae bacterium
GGCGGCAAAATTTCGTGGAAAAAGAACGCGAATTATTTCAAAAGTCAGGGCAGCTTCCGCTACGACGGCGTGTTTATCCCTGGTTCGGATATTATCAACGGCACCACCGACAGCCTCGACTTTACCGCGGCGCTCGACACGCTCAACGACGCGCTGCAGTTTGAAAAAACAGCCGCTGAATTCAGCTCCGCCCTTCCGGCGCGCATTTACGTGGGCGCCAGTTACCGGCTCGGCGAGCGCTGGTTGCTCGGCGCGGTGCTGCACCACCACAACGCCGACCGCCGCAAGGCTACCTCGGTGGGTGTAAACGCGCAATGGTCTGTTTTGAAATGGCTGACCGCGGGCGCCATGTACAGCGTAAACGACCAATCGGCGGTGAACATCGGTTTGAGTCTGGTGCTGAAACCGGGCCCCGTGCAGCTGTTCATTTTGTCGGACAATGCGCTCAACGCGGTGACGCCCTACGGCTCGGCTGCGGTCAATTTCCGGTTTGGCGGCGCCTTGTTGTTTTGAACTGATCCAGCTTACAAATACCGCTCCCGGATCACCTGCAAGTGGTGCGCCGTATGGCCGGCCATGATAAAAGCGAGGGCCGTAACGGTCACTTCCAACTCCGAGGCTGTGCCGCGGCGTTCCCACATGGTATCGGTGAAATTTTTGAACAGCTGCACCGTCGCCTCCCGCACGGCAGCAAATTCGTCGACAATAGAGGCCGGCGTGCGGGTGGCTGCTTCGGAAGTGGGTACGTAATCGTCCTGCTCGAAGCCGGCCAAAGGCGTTTGGTCGCCGCGGGCAATGCGCAGGGCGCGGTAGGCAAAAATGCGTTCGGCGTCGATCAGGTGGAGCACAACTTCGGCCAGCGTCCACTTTTCAGGGGCGTAGGCCTGTTCCCATTTTTCCCAAACAATAGCCTTAAAAAAATCTATTGCCTCGGTTTTTTGGCGGATCAACAGCTCGAGAATATCATCCGTTTGCGCGGCGGCGACATAACGCCCATAATATGGCGCATAATCGCCTTCAGCGGGCTGCCGGGGATGCGTGGTGGTGGTAGTCATGGTGCGACGAGTTTGGTACAAATTTCACAAAAAGCGTTGAAAAAGCCCCTGACGGGTATCAGCATTTTCGCTGACCTGCGCGGCGGTACGCAACCAGGTAATACCACAACTTGTTCCATTGGGAAACGCGCCAATGGACAGACGCCGCGAACCTGCCTTTTCAACCGTTTTCCGCTCGTTAAAATAAACCGATACCGCCATGATGCACCGCCTGTTTTGGATGCTTGCCCTGAGCCTGCTCTTGCCTGTTTTACTTCCCGCTCAAAAGTTCGTTCAGCTGGAAAAAACCAACCGCGCCCAAACCCTCAAGTTTTACGCCGGCCAGGAGCTTACCTACCGCCTAAAAGGCGACCCGGAGTGGATTACTTCCACCATTACCGATGTGCAGATGGACTCCCAACTGGTTGCGCTGGACTGGAAGTTCGTGCCCATTGGTCGCATCGATGCCGTCTGGCTCCAGTACCCCGGCATTTTGCGCGGTCTGGGCCCTTCGTTTATGATTTTCGGCGCTTCCTGGGTGGGGTTTTCGCTCATCGGCGCCGCATTTGACGACTACAAACTCACCGCCGGCACAGCCATCGTTTCGGGCGCGGGCCTAACTTCGGGCTTTGCCCTGCACCAGATTTTTAAACGGAAAAAAGTAAAACTCGGCGAGCGGCGGCGCTTGCGGGCCGTAGAGGTGCCGGTGATGCGGTAGATTTTAAAACCGCCCTTCCAGAAAATCCCGCGCGTCCCGGGCCGACTGCCGGGCGTTTTCCTCCTGTGGCCAATGGCCAGTGTTTTGGTAAATGCGAAGCGCGGAGCGGGGTATTTTCCGGTGAAAATTGTAGGCGAATTCGGGTGAAATGCGCGTGTCTTCAGCGCCCCAAAGGATTAGCGTTGGGCAGCGGATTTTTTCCACCAGATCGGCGGGGGGGCGGTTTTCCGACACTTGGGCGCGGTCGGTTACTGCCCGGCGGTTGCCCGGGCGCAACAACAAATCGAAGTGGCGCTGCACCAGGTTGCCGGTCACCAGTTGGTCGTCGGCATATACCTCTTCCAGCATGAGCCGTATGTAGGGTTTTGGGGTGATCGTCCAAAGCAGGCGGTTAAAAGCCGGCGTTTGGGCCAGGAGGTGCAGCCAGGAGCTGGATTTGGGTTCGAAGCCCGGCGCGTCGAGCAGGATCAGTTTGCGCAGGCGGTCGCTGTTTTCACAGGCATAAAACCAGGCAATTTGCGCGCCGAGGCCGTTGCCGGCGAGGTGAAATCTCCGGAGTTGTAATTTTCGGACAAACTGATCCAGAAAGTTGGCGTACATAAACGTACTGTAGCTCCCCCGCGGGTGCGGGCCCGTGAGGCCAAAACCCGGCAGGTCGAGGCTGATCACCTGGTAACGGCCGGCCAGGGCCTCGGTCCAGGCGCTCCAGGTGTGCAGCGAGCTGTAGGCGTCGTGCAGTAGCACAATGGGTTCGCCTTTGCCGCTGATGCGGTAGTGTACCGTCATCTCGTCGATTTCCGTAAACTGGGAGTCGGGGTAGCCGTAGCGGAGCGCCAGTTCGTGCACCGGAATGTCGCTGTGCCAATGAAGCAGCAGCCAACCGAGCAGGAGGAGCAAGATCAACCACCGGAGCAGGCGAAAGGGGCGCAACAGGCGGCGCCAGGATGCGGGCTTGGACGGGCTGTCAGGGTTGGGTTCGGAAAGGTTGGCGTTCGTTTCCATGGGCGTTTATTCCTGTGAACGAAGGACGGCCGCGATCGCTGCCGACAGGGCAAAGCCGCCCAGCGCGCCCATCGCCATTCTGGACAAAACGGGGCCCAGGGGTTGCGCAGGGTGTTCCAGGGCTTTGTCGACGTCGAGGATGCGCTCGCGCAGTTGGTTGGCTTGCTGGGGGTCGCCTATGCCTTGGTCGATCTGTGTTTGGAGCATCGATTTTTCGGCCAGGAGCTCCATGCGCACCAGTTCCACATCGGCCAGGTGAAGGCCGTAGTAAAACAGCCAGTAGAACAGGTTGATCAGGATAAACACCACGAAGGGCGTGCGGATGATTTCCCGGAAATCGCGTTGTGTGCCGTGTTCGGCACAATCGGCTTTGGCAGCCCGGATCATGAACGCCAGGTAAATTGCCATCGAAGCCCACTGTAGCCAGGGGTTGAGAAACGCCGGGCGATCGATCAGGTAAATGGCCGAGAAATACAAGATGACCAGAGCGCCGCCTACCAGTCCGTTGCGCAAACCGTTGTTTTGCATGTGTTTAAAAAATTAAAACCCTGCGTCGGGCCGCTACAGGCGGCTGCGACCGCCATTTTCTGTAGCTACAGCCCGACACAGGGCAAAAGTAGAGCAACGGGCTCAAATTGCCTGGGTTTATTATTCCACGGGTTTGTTGCGCCGCATAATGGCGGCGGCGATCAGCCCGCCGATACTGCCCAGAAACAGCGAACCGGTGGCCATGTTTTTCAGATTGGCGCCGATTTCAGTCATTTTACCAAAATCTTCCAGCGATTTTTCCAGCTGCTCGGCGGGCATCTTGTCGCCCCAGGTTTCGGTAAACATATCCTGCATGTCGTTGACATAGCCGGGCGCCAGAAAATTGACGAAAAGGTAGTTCCAGGTAGTTGAAATGACGACGCCCATGGCGATGGTTACCAATGCGAGCAAAAAGGCCCGGCCAAAAGCGATATACCCGCCATCGAAGGTATCGCGCTGGTATTTGACCGCCACTGCGGCCAGCGCCACCGAAATACCCAAAACGATCAGGAGGTGTATCAAAAAACCGGCAATCGAAAACAAATTGACGCTAAACAGGTAGACCAACAAGCCGTACACCATCATCGCCAGGCCGCAAAGCCCGCCGTAGCGCAAGGCGGTGTTCCAAAAAGGTTGGGGAGCGGGGTTGGGGGAGAGGGTATTGTCTAAAATAGCCATAGGAAAAGGGAAAGTGTAGGTGAATGATTTGGTTTGATGGGGCAAAACTACCGTTCCGGCACAGGTCAAAAATACACAACCCGACTAAAACGGGGCTTTTTACGACAAAGACGGCGTGCTCTTGAAGTTTTCCCCGAACTTTACAGCCCTTTTCCGGTTTTTCCTGCTTATGTCCGACACTAAAAACACCCTGAACTTTTCGCTCTTCCGGCGCGTGCTCGCCATGACCAAACCCTTCCGGGGCACGTTTTACCTTACGGCTTTTCTCACCGTTGTGCTCGCACCCCTGGCGATTGCGCGGCCAAAATTGCTGCAAACCATGGTCGACGACTATGTGTTTCAGGGCGATATCCATGGCATGACCCTGCTGGCGCTGGCTATTTTCGGCGTGCTTCTGCTCGAAGTGGTGCTGCGCTACTTGTTTCTGTACCATGCCGACTGGCTGGGCCAAATGGTCATCCGCAACCTGCGCATCCGCGTGTTCAACCACCTCACCCGGCTCAACCTGGCCTATTTCGACAAAACTGCCATCGGCCAAAGCACCACCCGCACGATCAACGACATTGAGGCCATCAACACCATCTTTTCGGAAGGCAGCGTGACCATCCTGGCCGACCTGCTCACCCTGGTTGCTGTGATGATCATGATGTTTTTTACCTCCTGGAAACTGACCCTGGTGGTGCTCAGCGTGTTTCCCTTGCTCATTTGGGGCAGTTACAAGTTCAAAGAGAGCGTGCGCAAGAGTTATGAAAAAGTACGGCACCACATCGCTATCATGAACTCGTTTTTGCAGGAGCGAATCTCGGGCATGCGCATCGTGCAGATTTTCAACGCCGAGCGGCAGGAAGCCGAAAAATTCCGGCAGATCAACCACGACTACACCGGCGCCAACCTGCGCGCCATTTTGGCTTACGCCATTTTTTTTCCGGTGGTCGATATTATTTCCGCGCTTTCGCTGGGCCTCATGGTTTGGTACGGCGCCCGAGGCGTGCTGTCGGAAGAGGTTACCATCGGCACCATGGTGGCTTTCCCGCTCTACATTTCCATGTTGTACCGGCCCATTCGCATGTTGGCCGACAAGTTCAATACCCTGCAAATGGGCCTGATCGCCGCCGAGCGCGTATTTCAATTGCTGGAAACCCAGGAAATGGTGCGCAACGACGGCCAGTTGGCCCCCGAAAAAATGCAGGGCGAGGTCCGTTTCGAAAACGTCTGGTTTTCCTACAGCGGCAATGCCGACGAGGCCGTGTTGAAAAACGTGTCGTTCCACATCCCGCCCGGCGATACCCTGGCCCTGGTGGGCAGCACCGGCAGCGGCAAAACGACCATCATCAGCCTGCTCAGCCGGTTTTATGAAATCCAGTCGGGCAGCATCAAAATCGACGGCCACGCCCTGGAGGAATACGACCTCTACGCCATGCGCCGGCGCATCGCTGTGGTGTTGCAAGACGTGTTTTTGTTTTCCGGAACGGTGCTCGAAAACATCACCCTGCGCGACCCCAAGATCACGGAAGCGCAGGTGATCGACGCCGCAAAAATGATCGGCGCGCACCGCTTTATCCAAAAACTGCCCGGCGGCTACCAGTACCAGGTGCAGGAGCGCGGCGCTACCTTGTCGATGGGCCAGCGCCAACTGATCTCCTTCGTGCGGGCGCTGGTGTTCGACCCCGACATCCTCATCCTCGACGAGGCCACCTCCTCCATCGACCCGGAGTCGGAAAGCGTGATCCAGTACGCTATCGAGCGGCTCATCGCCCGCCGCACCAGCATCATCATTGCCCACCGGCTCTCTACCATCCGCCACGCCTCCAACGTGCTGGTGCTGGAAAAAGGCGAGGTGCGCGAGTTTGGCCCGCCCGACGAACTGCTGGCCATCGAAGGCGGCCGCTACCGGGAGTTGTATGAAAAACAGTTTTTAGCGCCCGTAGCGGAGGGGTAGGGGATAAAGGCAAAATGTAAAATGTAAAAGTCAAAATTTAAAAGGTAGATCACATGGGCCTTCGGCTTGCACGATCTACCTTTTAAATTTTGACTTTTACATTTTACATTTTACATTTCGATCCTCATCTTGCCAGGTAAAATTTTTGCATTTTGAAAGGAATTATTCTTGCCGGCGGACTCGGCACCCGACTTTACCCCCTCACCCTGGCTGTGAGCAAGCAGCTCATGCCGGTGTACGACAAACCCATGATTTATTACCCGCTGAGCACGCTCATGCTGGCGGGTATTCGCGAAGTGTTGCTCATTTCCACGCCGCAGGACCTGCCTAAATTCCGCGACTTGCTGGGCGACGGCAGCGCCCTGGGCATGCGGTTCGACTATGTGGCCCAGCCGTCGCCCAACGGACTGGCGCAGGCTTTCGTGCTGGGGGAAACGTTCATTGGCACCGATGCGGCTGCGCTCATCCTGGGCGACAATATTTTTTACGGCGCCGGCCTGGGCGACCTGGTACACTCCTGCATCCGGCCCGAGGGCGGCATCATTTTCGCCTATCAGGTGGCCGACCCGGAGCGCTACGGCGTGGTGGAATTCGACCAGAACCGGCGGGCGCTCAGCATCGAGGAAAAGCCCGTCAAGCCCAAGAGCAATTACGCCGTGCCCGGGCTGTATTTTTACGATAATTCCGTGCTTGAAGTGGCGAAAAACCTCCAGCCCAGCGCCCGGGGCGAGTATGAGATCACGGATGTCAACCGCTACTACCTCGAGCGCGGCCGCCTGCAGGTGCGCGTTATGGGCCGGGGCTACGCCTGGCTCGATACCGGCACCCATGAGTCGCTGATGCAAGCCGGGCAGTTTGTGCAGGCCATCGAAGACCGGCAGGGACTCAAAATCGGTTGCATCGAAGAAGTAGCCTGGGAAATGGGCTTTATTTCCGACGCCCAACTGGAGGCGCTGGGCAACAAATATTTGAAAAGCGGGTACGGCGAGTATTTGCTGCGGTTGCTCAAATGAGCCATAAAAGCGAACGGGACAAACTGCGCTTCGCAGCCTGCCCCGTCCGTATGGTCTAAATCTCAATTAGCGCATTTATTTGGCTTCCACGGCCACTGGCGGTACGGTTCCGACGGCGGTTTTTTCTTGGAGGCCAAGTGCCGGGCCGCTCAAACCAGCCTGGTCCTGATGGCCGGCCAGCGCGCCGGCAGTAGCGCCGGTCAGAACAGTGGCGGCCGGGCTGGCAGCGCCGCTGTTGATGCCGGTAACGATGCCTTGAAGCGCCGGGTTGGCGGGCTGTACTGGAGCGGCGGTCGTCGAAGTGGTTTGGGCTTGGGCGCTGTTGGCGGCGCAGAGGCCGGCGAACAGCAGTATGGCGATTTGAATTGTCTTTTTCATTGCTCTGGATATTTAATTCATTCAGGTCTGGTTGGTATATTGAAAATTCTGTGCCAAAAAACTTTTTGCAAAAATTTTGAATGTAAAGCCAGCCTAAAAATGTATGGCCGGCAGCTCGTTCTACAGACTTTTTATGTTGAATTTCAGCGAAATGTTAACTGTATGCTCGGCTTATTTTTGACTTAAAAAAATCACCTGAAATTTTATACCGCCGCCTTGGCCGCTCTAAATTAGCGGCTCATGGGAATGCTCTTCGGTTTACTCATACTGGTTTTACTACTGGCCGGCCTCTACTACCGGCGGCAACAACGCCGCCAATGGGTGGCGGAAGAACGCTACGACGACAGCGGGGCCTGGCTCGACAAACGCTCCGGCGAACGCGGCACCTACGGCTCGCTCGACGCCGAACGCGAGCAGGCGCGCAATCAAATTGCTCAAAAAGGTCGGGCAACCGAACTGGCCCGGCTGTGGCGCGCCTATCTTTTCGATCAACATCCTGGTTTCAACCAATTAACCGATGCCGAAATTCGCCGCTTCACCGATTTCGCCCGTGAAAAAACTGCCCGGCTATTGGCCGATGTTACCGCCCTGCCCGACGGCCAGTGGCCAGATGCGGAGCCACCGGCCGACGACCAGCCCCACCTGGCGGCCTTGAAAAAAATTGCCCTGGATTTCTGTTATGCCAATTACCCTAAATTGCTCGATCTGGACCTGGAACACCTGCGACGCCTCGATCAGCTCGCCGCCGCTGCCGCCGCTGCGCTTTTAAACGCCATAAAGCCTTCCTGAACGCGCTGCTCGTTTTCCTGCATTTTTTCATCACCTAAAACGGTATATACCATGTTGAAACCTTTCCGTGTAGCCGGCCTGTTGGTGGCCGCCATGTTGCTCTTGCCCACTTTCGGCGCTAAAGACAGTCGCCCGATCAAAATCCCGAAAAAAGTAAACGCGATCATCCAAGCCAAATGCTACGGCTGCCATAGCAACGACGGCAACCAGCGCCCCAAAGACAAACTCAACTGGGATGCGCTCAACGGCCTGAGCGCCGAACAACAACGCGCCAAACTGG
Organism: uncultured Saprospiraceae bacterium; assembly: GCA_964630705.1. Lineage (GTDB taxonomy): Bacteria > Bacteroidota > Bacteroidia > Chitinophagales > Saprospiraceae > M3007. The sequence goes on from CAZVZH010000200.1 coordinate 8,360, forward strand.
AAAGCATCCTGAGCGTACTGCAAGAAGGCTCGATGCCGCCCGCGCGTTTCCTCGAAAAAAATGCGGATAAAAAACTGACCGAAAAAGAAACCGCCCGCCTGAAAAAATGGGCGACTAAGGCTGCCCGTAAACTGTAACGCTTTGGGTTAGAGGGTTAGAGGGTT
>CAZVZH010000201.1:0-8515 GCA_964630705.1 uncultured Saprospiraceae bacterium
TCGACCTGCTGGAAGGGCGGTGGCTGCAGAATCCGATGTATTGATTTATACTTAGCCGATCAAGACACACAGGCGCATAGAAAACATAGTTTTTACGATATAAAATCTATGTTTTCTATGCGCCTGTGTGTTTAAATAAAACTGGCCTACGCAACCACCGCCATCAATCTTCGTCCGCAAACTCGATTTTTAAATTATCCAGGAACAAAGGTTCAGAACTGGGATTCCACAAATAAATTTTGACCTCGGCCTGCTGAAAATCGGCGGCTTTTATCGCAATTTCCCGCTTCAGTGATTGCCATTTGCCCGGTCGCATGCCCCATTGGCCCAGCGGGGTGAAATTGTAGTCCAGTATTTTTCCAGCCGCCGATTCGTACGACACCACCAAGCCGGCAAAATGCTCGGGTACTTCGCGCGCCCAGGCGTCGAACTGGATACGAATCTTGTTTCGGATTTTAAAATCAGTCGTTGGCGCCGACAAACCCCTGGAGTACTGGTGTTGCGGATCGAGCCGCAAAACCTTTCCGGAATGGCCTTCCGGAGCAGCCACGACCCCCTCCGAGGTATTTTTTTCAAAATCCTCCAACAGCAACACATTGGCGTAGCGGGCAAAAGAGTCGGTAGTCAGAAACAGGTATACCCCGTAGGTCGGGCCGTCGGGAAACGAGTCGACGAGGTGAAAACGCGGGTCGCTGCGCAGTTTATCGAGCGGGGTGCGGGCATCCACCACGGAATAGCGGTGGTCCCAGATAACGGCCGAGCGGGCAGGCACAAAGCTGCCGTCGAACAGCCTGGGGCTGTTTCTTTTTTTCGGGCCAAAAATATCCACATCCAAGGCAATTGCCGGATGCACGGCGTCGAAGTAGAGGGTGTACCCGCCGTTACGCAAGGTGTCGGCGTACTTTTCCGCCAGAGCTTCGTGCGCGCCCTGCGAAGTATTCTGTTGCAGCTGTTCGCCCCAGCGTTGCCCTTCCTGCATACCCCAAGCCGCCAATATCAGGTAGGCTGTCGCTAGGATGGCCCGCTGCCATTGCTTGGAAAAAATTTGCAACAGCATTTCTGCCAGCCGGGCGCAAATGAGCCCGATCATAGGCGCAATGCCCAGCATCACCCGCATCAAGCCATAGGAATTGAACATGCCCTTTGCCCAAAAAATCGTGTGCGCGGCGAAATAGGCGGCAAACATGCCGTACACCAGCCAAATTTCTTCCTTTGAAAACGCTTGTTTACCGCGCCAATACTGGACCAAGCGATAGGCGCCGAATATCAGCGCGGCTTCCAGAAAACGAAAGATAAACCATCCGTACACCTCCGGGAAGTGATCAATATAGTGCGTCCAATCGCCGACGCCATAACCGCTGCTGCTGTCGAGGTTAGCGTAAGGAATGCGGTTGAACACCCAAAGTAGATCGTCGTGCACCGGATAGCCGGCAATAGCCAACGCCACATGCCCCAGGGGTAGGAAGGCCATTTCCCGCCACCGTTTTTTTACCAGTAAATACGCCGCCACCACGAGCAGGACTACCAGACCTTCCGACCGTACGAAAGGCAGAAACGACAACCAGGCTACAGCAACGGCGGTGCGCCCGCGGAACGCCAGAAATACCCCGTAGATCAGCCAGCACACGAACATAGGCTCCGTCAGCCCCGACAAAACCCAGTATACCGAAATCGGCGCCGCTACCATAAACAACAAGGGAAAAAATGCGGGGCGGAGCGCCATCTGGCGGGCAATCTGTACGGTGATCAGCATCGAAAGGGCCATCAGGGCTACATTCACCAGCTTGACGGACACAAATCCCAGCTGCGCCCAAGGCGCCATAAATATCACATACAGCGGCTTAGCCCAGTGGTTGAAGAAATTCTCCGGATGACGGAACGCCTCGCGGGCAAAAAGAAAGTGGTGCAGGCTATCACCGTCGTCGCCGGTACCGTTGAAGCGGAAGGCCAGAACCAACAAGGCAAGCGCGTACGCGCCCACCAAAAAATACTCCGGCTTGCGAAGCATGGAAATGGAAATTGCCATGTGCTGTAAATTCGGCTGCAAAGTAGGGCGAAATTGAACGCGTTTTGCGCACCGGGCCGGCAAGATTGTTTTTACCCCTAAAAGCACTAAAAAACACTAACAGGAGTCATGCGAATCATGGACAAAAATTCGGTATAACTCCTGTTAGTGATTTTTTAGTGGTAAATACCAACTTTAGAAAATTCCAGCGTGCGGGGAAATACGTCTAAAACCGGAAGCCCAGCCGGGCAAAATAATACGCCCCGGAAAAGCCCATTTGCACCGAATCCCAGTAACCGCCCGAGTCCGTCCAGTCATCCTGCACCGTCGGATAAGTGTTGAGCAGGTTGTTGGCGCCGATGGTCAGGTCGAGTTTCGGCGTGAAGCGGTAGCTCAGGCTCAGGTCCAGAACCGTTCGCGGGTCGTACACGTCCATCGAAGCGGCAAGTTTGTTGTCGAAACCGCCGTAGTCGGCGTCGTCTTCGTAAATCTGCCAATCGAGTACCGTCACCTTGCTGAACTGCGTGATCGCCAGCGCGATATCGAATTTGGAGAGCGAAAAGCCGGCATTGAAGCCGAGTTTGTAGTCGGGCGCCGCGGCTTGCAGGAAGTACTGTTCACGCGGGCCGTAAAAGGTGTTGGCGTCGAGCTGCCGGTTTTTAATTTTTTTGATTTCCAGGTCGTTGACATTGCCTACCAGGCCAACCGTGAGGCGGTTGGTACCCAAAAAGGTGCGGTAGTTCAGCACGATATCGAGGCCCTGCGAACGGGTGTCGATGCCGTTGGCAAAAAACTGGGCGGCCACTACGTTGAGTCCCAACGAACTGGCGTCAAAATACTCCGTGAGTACGATGCGGTCGGTAATGTCGATCGAATAGGCGTCGATAGTGGCACTGAAACCGCCGGCGCTGAAGGTCAGGCCCAGGCTGGTATTTACCGCCGTTTCCTGCTTGAGCGCGTCGATGCCGAAGCCGCGGGTGACCGGGCTGTTGTTGGGCGACAGGAGCACTTCCTGCGCGACGCCGCCGACGAAGTTGGTGAAGCGCAGGTTGTAGTAAATCTGGGCCAGCGAAGGCGCCCGGAAACCGGAGGAAACCGAGCCGCGCAGGGCCAGGTTTTTGGTGATGTTGTAGCGGGCGGCGAGTTTGTAGTTAAAGGTTTCGCCGAAGTCGCTGTAGTCTTCGAAGCGCAGAGCCGCACCGATCAAAAATGCCTTGGTGATGTTGAACTCGGCGTCGGCGTACAAAGCCAGGTTCGAGCGGTTGCGGTCGACGGCGTTGGCTGGACTGTAGCCTGGGAAGCCCTGCGAGCCGCCGGGGCGCTCTTCGCCGGTTTCAGGGTCGACGGGAATCACCTGGTCGGGGCGGACAATTGCCAGGCCGTTGGTATCGTAGGTGGCATAGGAACCTTCCTCGCCGGCGAAAATCTGGAAGTTTTCCGTCCGGTATTCGGCGCCGAAAGCCAGGTTGATGCCCGCGAGCGCGCCTTCGTAGAATTTCGAAAAATCGAGTCCGGTAGTATTTTGCGACAAGCTGTGCCCGCCGGCGTCGAAGTCGGTCGGCGAGGCGTCTTCCAGCGAAGCATTGAGTGTGTTGCGGATGAAATAGTGGAAGGTGTTTTTGCCGTAGGTGTTGTTAAAATCTACGTTCCAGCCTTCGCCCATTTGGTGTTTTACGCCGGCCGAAATCGAGGCATCGGTGATGTTGGAGGTAATGCGCGGCGTGAACCCGTCGGGATAAATGCTCAGCACATTGCGGGCAGTGGGGTTGTTGCGGGTAAAAGCGAAGGCGTCGGTGTCGCGGAAATTGCGGCCGCCGAAGGCGTAGGCTTCGGTGCGCTCGCCCAGCGGCACGGCAGCGTTGATCATGAAATTAAACCCGTCGATGGCCGCCTCGCCGAAGCCCTTGCGGAAGTCGGCGCCCGGGCGCAGGGTGCGTTGTTTGGAGAGCAGCTCGGTGGTAATGTTGGCAAAACCGCCGTTTTCGCCCAGGGGAAGTCCGTAGTTGGCAGCCAGGCGCACGGTGTTGCCGTCGAAGCTTTTATCGTCGTCGTACAGGCGGTTTTTACCGCCGGCATTGGCTGTGCCGTCCAATTCGCTGGGCGAGGCGGTACTGTAGGCGCCGTAGGTGATAGAGCCGCTGAGGTCGCCGATTTCATCTTTGAGCACGATGTTGATCACGCCGGCGATAGCGTCGGAGCCGTACTGTGCCGACGCGCCGTCGCGCAGCACTTCGATGCGTTTGATGGCGGCGGCGGGCAGGGCGTTGAGGTCGGTGCCGGTGTTGCCGCGGCCGCGGGTGCCGAACACGTTGATGAGCGACGACTGGTGTCGGCGTTTGCCGTTGATGAGCACCAGCGTTTGGTCGGGGCCAAGGCCGCGCAGGCTGGCCGGGTCAATGTGGTCGGCGCCGTCGGAGCCCGACTGTTTGGAGGCGTTGAACGAGGGGGCGGCGTACTGCAAAATCTGGTTGATCTCCACCTGGCCATTCCGGGTGGGAATTTCAGACAGGTCGATCACATCGACCGCGACGGGCGAGTCGGTGGAGGAGCGCTTGTAGCTGCGCGACCCGACCACGTGCACTTCGCCGAGGGTGATGCCGTCTTCGAGTTGTATTTGAAATTCGGTTTTTCCGTTGAGCGGGATTTCAATGGTTTTGAAACCGGTGCAGCTGATCACCAGGGTGGCGTTCGGGTTGCCGACCCGAAGCGTGAAGGCGCCATCGACGGTGGAAATGGCGCCGTTGGTGGTGCCTTTTTCCTGGATAGAAGCGCCGAAAACCGGGTCGTTGCCACTGTCGGTGAGCGTACCGGTGATCAGGTTTTGCGCCGAGAGCAGGCTGCCGGTTAACAACAGGACAAAACAGAGTAGTAATGCTTTCATACGATAAGAGAATAGGACTAGTGACGAATTAAAGGTGGGTTGAAGGGAAATTTCAAAACGGCAAGGCCGACAAATCGACGTTTCCCCCGGATAAAATTACTCCAATTTTTTTTCCTTCGAAATTTTCCGCTTCCCGCAGCACGGCCGCCAGCGGAACGGCGCCGGAGGGTTCCACCACCAGCTTCATGCGCTCCAAGATGAGGCGCATGGCGGCTACTATTTCGGCCTCTTCCACGCGGATGATCCGATCGACGTACTGTTGGATCAGGGGAAAAGTTTTTTCACCCAGAGTAGTTTTCAAACCGTCGGCCAGGGTGTCGGCGCTGGGGTTAGACTCGATTTTTCCGCTTTGCAGGGAGCGGTAGGCGTCGTCGACGGCGAAAGGCTCGGCGCCCACCGTGCGGCAGTTTTTACCAAAAAAATGCCCCGCGAGCGCCGTTCCAGAAATCAGCCCGCCGCCGCCTACGGGGGCGATGAGCAGCTCAATTCCGGGTTGGTCTTCGAGCAATTCGAGGGCTGCTGTGCCTTGGCCGAGGATGACGTCGTTGTCGTCGTAGGGATGCAGAAATGTAGCGCCCGTTTCAGCGACAATACGGGCGGCGGTGGCTTCCCGGTCGGCCAGGGTGGGCGCGCACTCGGTGATTTGACCGCCATAATCGGCCACGGCATTTTTTTTGACCGCCGGCGCGTTAGAGGGCATGACGATGTAGGCCGGGATGCCCAGGCTTTGGGCGGCCAGGGCCAGGGCCTGGGCAAAGTTTCCGGAGGAGTGGGTGACCACGCCGCGCTGCTGTTGTCCGGGCTTCAGGTTAAGGATGGCATGCGTAGCGCCCCGCATTTTGAAAGCGCCCATCCGCTGGAGGTTTTCGCATTTAAAATAAATTTCAGCGCCGGCGCGGGCGTCGATCAGGCGGGAGTGCAACACAGGGGTGCGGTGGATGTACGCCTGAATTTTGCGGTGGCAGCGAAGGAGATCGTCTTTTTGCATGCACAAATATAGTGGGGGATAAAAAAATCCCGGGACGTTAAACTTAATGGTTCCTTAACCGCGCCAACCGGGCGAAGAAAAGACTGCTGCCTAGTTTTGCCGCGCTTTTTTTGGGAAAAAGAGTGGTTCGGCTGGGAAGGTTTTCTAGTTTTACCCGGAGAAACGCGACCTGGTTGGAGCCATTCCAACCCAACTGGCATCGCATGAAAACGACTAACTAACTTCCCCAAATCGAATTTTGACATGGAAGCTTTTTATCTCGCCATGGTCGGCATCCTGTTCGTGTTGGCCATTTCCGACCTGGTTGTGGGCGTAAGCAACGACGCCGTTAATTTTCTCAACTCCGCCGTCGGCTCCAAATCTGCACGGTTTAACACCATTTTGGCGGTAGCGGCGCTCGGCATTATCGTCGGCTGTACCTTTTCGAGCGGCATGATGGAAGTCGCGCGGAAGGGTATTTTTAACCCGGCGTATTTTCATTTTTCAGAGATCATGCTGGTGTTTCTGGCGGTTATGGTTACCGATGTCATCTTGCTGGATACTTTCAACACCTACGGGATGCCGACCTCCACAACGGTGTCGCTTATCTTCGAACTGCTAGGAGCGTCGGTAGCCGTTGCGACCATCAAAATTTACAGCGACCCGAATGCGCTGGGCTTGGGCGACTACATTAACTCCGACAAAGCATTGGCGATCATTTCGGGAATTCTGGTTTCCGTTATCATCGCCTTCACAGCCGGCGTTTTAATTCAATATCTGACGCGGCTGCTTTTCTCCTTTGAGTATTCGAAACGCATCCGATATTTCGGAGCGCTTTGGGGAGGCTTGGCCATTTCCGGAATTACGTATTTTATACTGGTGAAAGGGGCGAAGGGCACTTCTTTTATCACCGAGGAAATGCTGAACTGGATCGATCAAAACACCTTTACTCTGATCGCCGGAAGTTTTTTGGGATGGGCAATTATCCTGCAATTACTGATTTGGCTGACCCGTATAGACATTCTGAAATTGATCGTACTGGTGGGCACTTTCGCCCTGTCGATGGCTTTTGCCAGCAACGACCTGGTAAACTTTATCGGCGTGCCGCTGGCCGGCTACAATTCCTACGAAATATTTATGCAAAACCCCGGCGCCGACCCCGGCAATTTCCCCATGAGCGGTTTGGCGGGAAAAGTGCCTACCCCTACCCTGTTACTGCTGTTGTCGGGCCTGATCATGACCATCACCCTTTGGACCTCCAAAAAAGCGCGCAGCGTGCTAAAAACCTCACTCGATCTAGGCCGCCAATACGAGGGCATGGAGCGTTTCGATTCCTATGCGGTGTCGCGCACCTTGGTGCGAAATTTTGGTAAAATGGCTGAAACCGTCAATCAAAGCTTGCCGGCACGGTTCAAAACCTGGGTAGAAAAACAGTTCGACGAAAGGCCGTTTACTGCCAAACAGGCGCAGCTCGGCTCCGAAGCGCCAGCTTTCGATTTGGTGCGGGCGGCGGTAACCCTCGTGGTGTCGAGCAGTTTGATCGCCATGGGCACTTCCTTGAAACTTCCACTTTCCACTACTTATGTGACCTTCATGGTGTTCATGGGCGCTTCGCTGGCCGATGGCGCCTGGGGGCGGGAGAGCGCCGTGTACCGGATTTCCGGTGTTTTATCCGTGATCGGCGGCTGGTTTTTTACCGCATTTTCGGCGTTCACCATTTCCTTTCTGATTGCCGGCACTTTTTTCCTGGGCGGCACCTTGGCGATCGGGCTGATTTTGCTCCTGGCCATTTACCTGATGTATCGCACCCACCGTTACCACGGCCAACGTGTAGAGGAGGAAAACGCTTTTGAAAAAGCCGTAGTGGAAGGTGTGCTTTCGAAAGAACAAGTACTGGAAATGTGTCATCGCGACCTCCAAACGGTTCTGGGGGGCTTGAGCGAGGCACTTGAAGAAGCGATCAAAGGGCTGGCCAAGGAAGACCTTCCGCGACTCACAGACGTACACAAAAAACTGAAAAGCCTGCAAAAACACTCGGTGCATCTCAAGTTCAACGCCAGCAAGGCTTTGGATAAAATCGAGGACAACGAGATCGAAACCGGCCACCTCTACATCCTGGTAGTCGACTACCTCTGGGAAATGGCCAACCACACCGGCAACATCGTCAAACCCAGCCTCAGCCACATCGACAACCATCACAAGCCCTTGCAAGTGGTTCAAATCCGGGAACTAAAAGCCATCACCGATTTGCTCAATCAGTATTTCCGTTCGGTCACGGAACTGTTCAAAACCTTGGATGAAAAGAAAGCCCAGGACCTGATGAACGAGCTCAGCCCAGTGGTCAAAATGATTCGCGTAGTTCGTAAAAAACAGATCAAACGCATCAAAAACCACGAGATCGGCACCCGCAACAGCATTTTGTACCTCAACTACCTGGGCGAATTGCGCAACCTGGCGCTGTTTTCTCACCGGCTGGTGAAAGTTTGTTTTGACCTGATGATCAATCCGGAACGGGAAGATGAAGGGGTGCCGGAAATTTTGGATTGAGGGGCGGGATACCACTCACGGGGTTGCGTCAAAAGTCCCGGTACCGCCGAGCCATGACTATGCATGCCGGACTTTCCAAGTGAAGGGTTGTGGCGTTCAGACCTTCCAGGTTTTA
>CAZVZH010000202.1:0-8492 GCA_964630705.1 uncultured Saprospiraceae bacterium
GCAGTCTCCGTCCAAAATCTCCCGCAGTGGCACCTATTTTTGCCCGCATGAAAAAAACATGGATTCTGGCTGCTGCGCTCCCGGCTTTGGTAGCTGTTTTGTCGCACTTGCCCTATGAAAAACCGGCGCGGCCGTTTCACCCTCCCGAAGAGTTGGCTTATTTAAAAAAGCACTGGAAAACGTTTTTCCAACCGGGTCCGGCGGGGCATGGCGGCCTGCCGATCGATTCTAATATCCTGTTTCCAACGGCGAAAACCTGCGCCGGCTGCCACGGCCACGACCCGCTCGGGTTTGCCCTGGTGAGCACCAGTGGCGAGGACGTGAATATTTACGACGACTGGCGGAGTACGATGATGGCCAATTCGGCGCGCGACCCGTTCTGGCGGGCCAAGGTCAGTCATGAAATTTTGGTCAACCCTGCGCACAGCCTGGCTTTGCAGGACAAATGCACGTCGTGCCATGCGCCGGCCGGCCATTACCAGGCCAAGCTGAAAAACCACCAGCAGTACTACACCCTGGCCAATTTGTACGCCGATACGCTCGGTCTCGACGGGGTGACCTGCCAGGTTTGCCACGCCCAGGCGCCCGACCGGCTTGGCGATTTGCATTCCGGCGCCCTGAATTTTGACACTAATTTTATCCGGATTGCCTACGGGCCGTACGACCTGCCTTTTGCGCCGCCCATGCGCGATTTTATCGGCATCACCCCGCTGTACGGCGAGCATATTTTTGATGCCGGGCAGTGCGCCGGCTGCCACACGTTGATTACCGAAACGGTCGACCTTTCCGGCCAACCTACCGGGGGTACTTTTGTAGAACAAGCCACCTACCATGAGTGGCTGAACAGCCGCTACGACGAAGACCACGACAACCGGAGCTGCCAGAGTTGCCACATCCCGCAGTTGCTCGACGAGATCATTATTTCGTCGAACTACCAGTTTTTGACCCCGCAGTTTCCCTTCGGCCTGCACGAGCTGGCCGGCGCCAACGTGACCATGCTGCGCCTCCTGCGCGACAACCGCGACCGGCTGGGGCTGCCCGCCGAAGCGGTGCAATTCGACAGCACGATTGCCGCCACCTTGCGCATGTTGCAGCTGCATACGCTCGATTTGAAGTTGGAACCCAGGGTGTTGCACGGCGATACGGCGTATTTCGACCTGGTTTTGAAAAACAAAGCCGGCCATAAGTTTCCGTCGGGTTATCCGTCGCGGCGGGCCTGGGTGGAATTAGAGGTGAAAAATGCGGCCGGGCAAACGGTGTTTCACTCAGGGCGTTACAACCCCGACTTCAGCCTGCCCGACGAGGACGCCAATTTCGAACCGCACCACAATGTGATCAACCGGCCCGATCAGGTGCAGATTTACGAACTCGTGCCGGGCGACGTGAGCGGGGCATTTACCAATGTGCTGGAGCGGGGCGACCAACCACTGAAGGACAACCGGCTCGTGCCGCAGGGTTTTTCTGTGTTCGACCCGGTGTACGATACGACGCGCATCGTCGGTGGGGCCTCAACTGATCCGGATTTTAACCGGGCGCCCAACGGCACGGAAGGCTCCGGCGCCGATGTGTTGCACTTGCATGTGCCGATCGGTGGTTATACCGGGGCTTTGACGGTGTCGGCCAAGGTGTGGTACCAAAGTTTGCCGCCGAAGTGGATGGCGCCGATGTTTGCGTTTTCGAGTCCGGAAATCGACAGTTTCCGGTTGATGTTCAACGCGGCTGACCGCTCGCCGGTGCTGGTGGCGTCGGCGGTGCTGGAGAATGTGTTGGTGTCGCCGGTGTCGGCGCCGGAAGCCGGCTGGGCCGGGGCGGTGCGGGTGTGGCCGAGCCTGAGCGCCGATGGGCGTGTTCGGGTGGAACTGCCGGAGGGCGTGGTGTTGAAAAAGTTGCGGGTATGGTCGGCCGGCGGGCGGCTGGAGCGGGAACAGACGCGCCTTCCTGTGGAGTTACCCGAACAGAAAGGCGCGTATTTTATTGAAATTCTGACAGACCGCGGCGCGGTGGTGCGGCGCGTGGCGCGGATGTGATGGCTTATTCGCTTCCCAGCATTTCCTCGCGGAAGGAGTTATAAGCCGAGGCAATGGAGCTGAGGCAGCGCGTGAAAATCTTCATGCCTTCTTCCGGGTGGGAGACGTAGGTTTCGCAGGTGATCCAAACTTTTTTGTCTTCAATAACTTGCACTTTGGACACTTTGGTGTTGGCTGTCACTTTATTGCAGGCTTGTAAAACGGCCAGCATATTGTCGGGCGTCACGTCGTAGATGTTGATCAGGTAGACGGCGAAAAAGCCGGGGTCGTCTTCTTTTACGGGGATGAAGTAGGTTTTGCCTTCGCGTTTGAACTGTACGTCGCCGTCCTGGTCGATGTTGGGCAGATAGCCTTCTTGCGAGAGGTGGCGCATGTAGATGGCCTGTAGTTGTTCTTTGGTCCATTCATCCTGGCTAAAAGCCGGGGCGGCAAAGCCGAGGGTGCAGATAATGAGCAAGGAGAATTGAACCAGCCGGAAAGTTTGTTTAGTCATGTCGGAGGTTGTTAATAGTTGAGTGATAGAGTGAGCAAATTTAAGGTAGTGGATTAAAATCGCAAGCTGGGGGTTATTTTTTATTGGTTTTATTGCTGGAAATACTGAACCTGATTTTTTCTTCATCCGTCAGGTCCCGGCCGAGAATGATGGCCGCTGCTTCGAGGTAAAGCGGGTTGCGGACACCGGCTTCCACCAAATCTTCGAAATCTTTTAGCAGCGCATCGGCCAGGGTGCTTTCAGGATTCTCTTTCGAATCGTCTTTCCGGTCTTTAATGTCTCTATATATCTCAAAAGCTTTCTCTTTGTTACCCATAAGCAGGTAAGCATGTCCAAGATTTGTTTTTATCCAGTGGTCGCCGCTGTTTTCGAACCCAGCTTCGGCGGCTTCGCGGGCTTGCTGGTATTGTTTGGTGAACAGCAGGTAAAAGGCGTAGGAGCCCTGGCATTTACCCATCTCTTTTTTCAGCCGGGAGTCGGCTTTGACAGAGAGGTATTCTTTGATGGCGCCGATTTCCAATTCGGCCATTTTAATGGCTTCCGGGTAGTTGTTTGCATCGAATTGGTTTCTCCGTTTAGGCCGGTAAATTTCTTCGGCGGCATAGCGGTACATGCTCAGGATACGGTCGGTTTGGGCAGAGCTGAGGCTGTCGGCGCCTTTAAATTCGCGAAGCAGATCGCCGAGGCTTAGTTGGGTAGTTTGCAGGGGAGTGATGCTGTATCCGATGGCCTGGCTGGGGTCGTTGGTCAAGGGCACGCCCAGAATGCGCAGGGTTTTTTCCAGAAGCAATTGTTTTTTTCTGTCGCCCGTCCAGGCTCGGGATAAGCTGAGTTTGCGGAAGCTTTCGATGATTTTTTCATTTTCGACGGGCGGTTTTCGGGATGCTTTGTAATCCAGTAAATTCAGGTATTGTGGAATTGCCCGTAGGTACTGTCCCGTAAACAGTTCGATATGCGCTTTTAAAAGTTCGATCGGTTCTTTGGAGTCGGCGACCTTCTGTACTTTTTTCAAAAACTTGGACGCTTCCTGAAAATCGCCGTGATAGACCAAATACTTGGCGCGCTGGTAATAAAGATCGGAAAGGCGCGCCTTTTCATTGGCCCGTAAAAAGAGGCGTTCGGCGTGTTCGAAGTAAGTGGCGGCAGTTTGCGAGTCGTGTTCGGTGTCGAGCAAGTCGACCAGATAGTTGGCGATGCTCACCATGAGTACGGTATCGCCGCTGTTAACCAGGCTATCCATTCCCCAGAGGTTGGCGGTGAGCACTTCGTACAGGTTTAGTTTTCGGACGTCTTCCACCTCAAAATTTTTGCTGCTGAGGTTGCTGCTTTTTTGGCATAGGTTTCTGATGATGTCATCATCGTTCAGGTTCCAAATATGGGTTTCGCCATTGTCGTAAGCCACCAGCAATTGCCGGGTGGAGCCGATAAACTCCAGGCCTCTAACGGTATAGCGCCGGTTGAGGGTTGGCAGCTTGATCCGTTCCAGGCCGGTTTCTGCATCCCAAATAGACACTTTGCCGTAGGTTCCGCCGGTGGCGATGATTTGCCCGTCGGCGGATAAGGCAATTTTGGTGAGGCCGTCGCCGGTTTTGTAGCTCCTGAGTTCGCGGCCGGTTTCCAAGTCCCACAATTTTACGGTACCGTCTTTGGATCCGGAGAGCAGTTTTTTTTGATCTGCGGAGACAGCGAGGTCTTTAATGACATCAGCATGGGCGAAGAAAAATGGGAGCAGCACGGGTTCGCTTCCGGCGATGTTCCAGAGTTGGACGGTTTCCGCATTGGACCAGGCGATATGGTTCTTGAAAGCGAGCAGGGTGGGGTCGTTGTTGGTTTTGAGGTCTTTAATACTAAGCACTAATTGGTTGCTGTCGGTATTCCAAACGACGAGTCTGGTCGGGTAGGATAGGAGCAAATTGGAGCCGCTGGGTAAATACCGGATGTTGGTCATTTTTTCTTTGGAGATCAGCAGGGTATCGGTTTGGGCTTGGAATTTTCCGCTGCGCAGTTTTTTGATATAAATGGTTCCGTCATTTTTGGTGGTATAAAAGGCAACTCTGGTACCGTCGGAGGAGAGGGCGACATTGTAATGCTCACTTAGTGAGTCGGCATCGACCGGGGTGGCATTTCCATTATTATCCAGTTGAATGATGTTAAAATATGGGGCGGAGTAAGAGCTCTGAAGGAATGTTTTGGCTTTGGGCGCAAAGGAAAAGCGAAAAGTGTTGGTGTTTTTTTGGAAGCTGATTTTGGGGATAGGGTGGAAGGCTGCAGCTTGGGGTTGGGCATTGAATTCGTCCATGAATTCCAGGAGGAAAGTCGGGTTCCCGGGATCGACGCAGCGCATGCCAAAGGCGGTGAGGCGCATGGCTTTGTAGGCATTTCGTTCGGAGGCCAGGGCATTTCGGATGCGCAGGGCGAGGCCGAGGGAGGTGGCATTTCTGCGGGCGGTTTCGGTTTGTTTTTGAAGCTGGCTGATTCTCAATTTATCTTCTTCAGCGCGTGCGCGCGAGGTTTCCTCCGCTTTCAGCGCTTTTTCCAGCTGGCTGATCCTGTTTTTCCGGGCGTCATTAATTTTTTCGTCCAGCATGGTCAGGACTTTGGGGTCTTGGCGGGCGTCGGAACATCCTTTTGCGGCGACATAGCGGCGCTCTGCCAGGTCATAATTGCCATCGCGGTAGGCGGCGTTTCCCTGGTTTAGGAAAACGGAGTAGGATTGTGCCGCACAAATGCTGGTAAGTAAAGTACAGCAGGTGAGGAGGATGATTGTTTTCAGGCAGGATTTCATAAGCAAGTCATTTGGTTAAAGGTCTATTGGCTAAATTCTCTGAGTTTGGCTTGCGTGTTTCTGATTTTTTCCTGGACAAATTCCTGGTTGGGCATAGAGCGGTCGGCAAGTTTGTATTGTTCCAATGCGAACTGATAGCCTTCCATGGATTTGGTATCGAATAATTCATCACCCCGCCTCAGGTAGGAGGAAAATAGCCGGGCCCGGTCATTTTCAATCCGCTCGCGTTGCTCCCGGGCTCTGTTGTTCATCGTATAACCGGTACTGTCGGCTTTTTTATATTGCTCCAAGGCATCCAGGTAAAATTGCTCGCCTTTACTAAAAAGTGTATCGGCCTGATTTAAAAACACATAGAATTCCTGCTTGATTTTTTGCTTGGTCGCTGCGGCCTCCTTGTTTTCCTTCATGGACCAGACTCTAAAGAAATCAAGTTTTTGGGCCTGGCTGTAAATCTTTATTGCCTCCCCGAATTTCTCTTCCTTTTCCAGCATTTTACCGGTGTTTCCCATGGATTCCATGTAAAAATTCAGGGTGTAAAATCCTAACACGAGCAGCACGACCAGGGCCCCTGTTGCAATCCGTGTCCACATGCGGGCCCGGCGCAAATTCTGTTGGGCTTCTTCGCGCAGCGCGCGTTCCTGTTCGGCAATCGCCTGCTGGCGGGCCAGTTCAGCTTCCTGTTCACGGCGTTCGCGTTCGCGCTGTTTGGCTTCTTCCTTTTTCCGTTTTTCTTCTTCGGCTTTTTGCAGCGTTTCCTGGTGGCGGGCTTTGGCTTCGAGCACGGGTTCGACCAGGCTGTCGTGGCTGAGTTCGTACATAAAACCGCCGCTGTCGCTGGGCTCGGAGCGCAGCAGGTGGCAATTGACGAGTTGGCTGAGGGTTTGGGGTTTGATCGGGTAATCGCGTTGGATTTGGCCTTCGTACAGGGTAAGCCGCCGTTCTTCTTCTTCGAGGATGAGGCCGTCTTCAATCAGGTGGCGGGCGGCTTCGCGTTCGCGGGGGTCTTCTATGCGCAGTAGTTGGTTTTCGTAGTAGTTCTCGATTATTTTGGACACATCGCCCAGGTCGTCGCGGGTGAGTATCTGGTTGGCCGAAGTGATTTTATGCTCGAGGGCGTTGCACAGGATTTGCAGCTGAAAGGGCTCTACTTTTTGTTGCCCGTCTTTGGTCAGGAAGTTGAGCATGACCTGGAGGGCATCTTCGTCGTAACTAAAAGGAGGAGTGGCTAGTTCCGGGTCTTCAATTTGGGCTGGCCGGGTGATAGCCAGGCGTGCATTGGCGGTATCGAGTGGGGTGAGTTCGTAGCCTGTTTTTTGAATGTCTGGGATGCTATCGGCCAGTTTGTCGAGCAGGTATTTGCGATCAGAGCGGATAGCAATGATAATTTTGGTTTCGGGCAGGGTTTGCAGTAATTGGATTTGATCGTTGTTCAGCGGTTTTATACCAGTTTCGAATTGTTGTTCCAGAACGGCGGCGTAGCGGTCGGGTATTTGGGTAAAAAGCGCTTCGTCGAGCTGGCGTTTGAACTCCCGGACGGCAGTTTCCGGATAGGTAAACAACTCTTCGAATTGATCGAAAATGAGCAGCAGGTTTTTATGTTGGGTGATTTGAAATTCTTTGAAATCGTGCCAGAGGGACGGTTCGTCCTTGATCAGTTTATCCAAAAAGGTAGTTACGGAACCGTTCGGGGCAATTTTTTTGCGCAGGATATCTACCGGGCTGTCTTTTTTCCCTTCCGTATAGGCTTCGAAGCGGATACGCAAGGGCTCGAACTGGGCGTCGTTTTGGGTTAGCGGAATGATGCTGGCGTTGATCAACGAGCTTTTCCCCATGCCCGATTTGGAGTAGAGTACCACCAGGGGGTGGATTTTCACCAGGCGATAAAACTTATCTGCATCGCTTTCCCGGCCGAAAAAGAGGTGGCGTTCGGTTGTTTCAAAAGGTTTAGAGCCCGGATAGCGGTAGTGCAATTTTATCTCGTCTTCGCGCATGTTTCGGCTTCGTTTACTAGGTTCATGAGGCCATAATTTACCGTGGCGCGTTCGCGGTTATAGTCGTCGTTGCTCACGATCCCCAGGTTGTAGCGTTCTTTGAGGTTTTTAAATTGAGCGCTCAGCAAGGACAGGCCGTCAAGCACTTTTTTACAATTGATGGAGTATGGCGCCAGTGCCTGAAAAAAAGCGTCGAAGGCCGCTTCGATTTCATTGCTCCTGATCAGGTTTTTGATGGGTTCAGACGGAAAGTCCGCAGCGGTGTCACCGCTGTACTGCCGGGTGCGCAACAAATTATTTTCCTGGCATTTTTGGAACAGCAAATTCACAAAGGTTTCCTCATTCAGGGGCACAAAAGTGATGTTGAACTGATCATTGCAATAGGTTTGTACCTTTTCCGGGATGTAGGAGCTGGGGGCATATTTGAGTTGATTTTTATTCTTGTGCTGTTCCATGATCCGGAGGAACAGGTGCATATACCACTGGTCGAATGGCAGTCCGATAAAAATAAAGTTGTCGGCGTCGTGGATGGATTCCCGGATTTTGGACGCCATGCTTTTGCCGCTGATGACCGACTCCAGGTAATTGTAAAAATCATCGTAGGTCAGCACCAGTGATTCGCGATTGTCAATTTCTCCGCAGATGTTGTACACCAGGGGCGCCTTACTCGTTGGAATTTCCAGTTCGCCGTCGGGGTTGTAAGGCTTGTTTTTAAAATAAAAATCGAAGCGGTGGGTATAGCCCTGGAAGGCTTCCCGCAGTTTTTGGTCGGGTGTGGACGTGATATAAAAATGGAAGGGGATTTGCACCAGTTTTTCAAGTATGCGCTGCGCTGCCGGGAAGGGTTTTTTGTAAAACTCCTTGATTTTCATGTAGGGTTCGAGCACATTGTGGCCTGGTAAGTAGTGTATCCAGCCATCTTCGTACACACGGATGCGCAGCCGGTCGGCATGGGGTTTCAGGTGCTCGATCAGTTGAGCTTCGAGGCTCACCTTGTTTTCGGTGTATACACCAGGGCCGATGCAAATGATACATCGCTGTTGCTGAATACTGCCAATAATGGCGTCCCAACTTACATCGTCGAGGATAATTTGGTTTTCTTCCGAAGTCGGCATAAGCGCAGCAAACCTGATTTAAACGTTCAGGCAAAATTAGTTTAGAAACGGGGATTGCCAATTTTTATGTGGCAAAAAATA
>CAZVZH010000203.1:0-8474 GCA_964630705.1 uncultured Saprospiraceae bacterium
TTAGTTGACGACATTTCCGTCACCAGTTTTTTTAAACAAATTCAACCTGTAACTATGAAAAAAGTACTCACTTTCCTCACGCTTGCGGCCGCGCTGGTTGCCTGGTCGTTCACCCTTCCGGTACACAACGGCTACCACATCGGCGACACCGCCCGCGATTTCAGCCTGAAAAACGTCAACGGCAAAATGGTTTCCCTGGCCGGCATCAAAGACGCCAAAGGCTACATCGTCATTTTCACCTGCAACCATTGCCCCTACGCCATCGCCTACGAAGACCGCATCATCGCCCTGCATAAAAAATATGCGAAACTGGGCTATCCGGTGGTGGCGATCAACCCCAACGACAAAGACGTGCAGCCGGCCGACAGCTACGACAACATGAAGAAGCGCGCCAAGTCGAAAAAATTCCCCTTTGTCTACCTCTACGACGACACCCAGGAGATCGCCCGGGCTTACGGCGCTACCCGCACGCCGCACGTTTTCCTGCTGGATAAAAACCGCGTGGTGCGCTACATCGGCGCCATCGACGATAACCATGAAGACGCTGAAGCCGTAAAAACCCGCTACCTGGAAGAGGCTATCGACGCGCTGGCGGCCGGCAAAGAGGTGGCTACCAAGGAAACCAAAGCCTTGGGTTGCACGATCAAGTGGCGGAAGTCTTAGCTTGGGACAGGATTAACTGTTAGACAGGATCAACAGGATTAACAGGAGGATGGGAGGAATACACGGCATGTTTTTGGCGAAGCCGACAAGTTCCTGCTAATTCTGTTCATTTTTGGTTCCATTTGCCGCAGCTTCCAGTACCCGGATTTCTACGCGGCGGTTTTGCTCTTGTTGGGCTTCCGTGGCGCCCTGGTTCGGGAACAACATTTCGGTATTGCCGTAGCCCTTGTACGTCATGCGGGCTGCGGCAATTCCATTTTTAAGCAGGTAGTCGTACACCAGTTTGGCCCGGTTGACAGAGAGTTCCCACTCCCAGTCATCCAGTGCGCCCGAGGCTTTGATCGGGTTGTTGATATGGCCGGCAACTTCGACGCGCAAATTGGGGTTGACCTGCATGAAGCGCAGCACTTTGGGCAGTTCAGGCTCGGAAGTTTTGAGTAAAACGGCCTGATTTCCTACGAAAAACAAATGCTCCAGGATGGCTTTTTCCCCGGCTTGTGCCGGCCGCAGGGTTAGCACGGGCGGCTGCTTGCGCATGCGCTCAAGCATTTCCGGCGTGCCGTACATGCGCTGCATGGCTGCTCCGAAAAAATAGCCTTGCGCGTAGGTCTCGGTTTTTACCACCGAGTCTTGGGGCAGGTGAACGCTGAAAAAACCCTCGGGGTCGGTGGCTGCCGAATCGCGCAGCGTGCGGGTGGAAAAATGCACGACGGCAGGTATGCCTGCGCCCGTTTTCTCGTCCTGCACCTGCCCGGAAAAAGGCGCCATCGGGATGCTCGTCAGGGCCTCGAGGGTAGCCCGGCGGTTGTGCTGGCGGCCGGTTTCTGTGCTGTTGGTGGCGGCCGGGCGCACTTCGCCGAAATACCGCAGCGCGATGTTGCCAGCGGGTATTCCGCGTTCGGCCAACGCCTGCCGGACGGCTCCGGCGCGGCGCTCCGACAAGGCCAGGTTGTTGGCCAGGCTGCCCACCGAGTCGGTATGCGCGGTGATGCGGACGCTGTGGGCGGATTCGAGTGCGGCCCAGGTTCGGGCGAAGGAGTCCAGAAGCGCGGCGGCGTCGGGACGAATTTGGTCTTGTCCGAAATCGAAATACAGTTCTGTTCGGGCGGCTACCCGCAGCGAATCAAAAATAGATTGGGCGGGCAAAATACTTGGCTGGGCGAGTTGGATAGCCACTGGGAGCAAGAGGGCGATCAGGGAGCTTGGTTGGCGCATAACTGTGGTTTTCTTGTTGTAAAAAGTTGTGGTATGGGTGCGGAAAGCAGGTAGTTTGCTGCATACGCGGTTTTTAGAACTTAGCCTACAGGGAAATAGTGCGCTGGAAACGCACACGGCCGGGCATTTCCGGTAAAGTCCTCCCAGGTTTCGCGAACCTGGAAGGTCTGGATGCACCCGAAGCACAAAATGTCCGGTAGTGCGCTTGAAACTACACTGGCAACGAGGAGGCGTACACTTTTCAAATTGGACTTTTCAAATTGGACTTTTGACTTTTTTGCAACATCACGGAAAGGGTAGTTTTCCTAAGTCAAAAGTCTGATTTGAAAAGTCCGATTTGAAAAGTTTTTAAACACCAGGGCCTTAATTATGCGGGCTGTTGATTGGAATCAGACCCTAAAACAAGCATTCGGGCTAGATTGCAGCAAGTTTCGGCAAATCCTCCTCACCACAAACCCCAAGACCCGGTTCACATGAATAAACTCGAGTCGAAAACGATCCTGATTACCGGAGCGACTGGCAAAATTGCCCTGGCCTTCGCCAAAATTGCCCTGGATGAAAACCCGCAAGCCGTGGTGCTTTCCGGCATCGACGACGCGAAGGGACAGGCTTGCGCAGCGGCTTTGGGCGAGCGGTGTTTTTACCGGCGCCTCGACGTCACCGTCCCGGCCGATTGGCAGCGAACCCTGGCATTTATCCGGGAAAAATTCGGGCGTCTGGACGTGCTCGTCAACAATGCGGGTATCACCGGAACCACCTTGCAGCCGCCTATGACTGGCCTGGAAGACGCTTCCCTGGATTCCTGGCGCACCGTAATTGAGAGCGATCTGGACAGCATTTTTTTGGGTTGCCGCGAAGCCCTGCCCTTGCTCAAAGCCTCCGGAAACGGCTCAATTGTCAACATCGGCTCCAGGAGTAGCCTCATCGCCCGCCCCGACCGCATGGCCTACGCCGCTGCGAAAGCCGCTGCCGTCAGCCTGACCAAATCGGTGGCCATCTACTGCGCCGAACGGGGCTACAACATCCGCTGCAACATCGTGTTGCCGAGCACTATCCTGACCGAAATGTGGGACCCCGTGCTGCTCGAGCCCGGCGGCCAATTGAACGAGGCCCGGTACCGGAAAATCGCCGACCGCGTTCCGCTGAAGCGGTTCGGGCGGGCCGAGGAGGTGGCCAGCGCCATCCTGTTTCTGGCGTCCGACGATGCCTCGTACATCACCGGCGCCGAGCTCGTAGTCGACGGCGGGGCGCAGGCGCAGGATGTGTTGCGCGGTCAAACGGGGTCGTAGCGCCGGTCGGCATCGTGGCGCGTCAGTTCGAGCCCGTGGTCACGCGGCGCGTATTGTTTTTGCCAAAAATCGAATTTGCGGATAAAAAAATCGTGCGCGATGTGCAGCGACAGCACGAACACCGCCACACTTTCCGCCACGGGCAGCAGTCGGTTGCCCGCCGGCAGCAGTCGGATCAGCCCGGTGAGTGCGGCGAAAAAAGCGGGGTTGAACACGCCGGTTTCCTGAAATGCTTCCCGGCTGGTGAAGGCGCGGAAAAAACCGGGGTCGTCGAAATAGCCCAGGCTTTCGAAAGCGGGGGCATAAAAAACCTGTTTGGGCCGCTGCCGGAGCGGCTCGTCCAGCAGGCCGCGCAAGGCTTCGCGGAGTACATATTTCCCCGTGGCCCCGCGAAGTTTCAGCGCATCCGGCAGGCTGCAGGCAAACTCCGCCAGGGTATGATCGAGGAAGGGTACCCGGCCTTCCAGGCTAGCTGCCATTTCCTGGCGGTCGCCCAGGTAATTCAGCAGGTAAGCCGGAAAATCGGCGCGCAGGAAAAACTGCTGGGTGGCTGCCAGGGAGTTAAGGCCGGCAAAAGCGCCCGGTTCGATGTGTTTTTGCATGGCCTGCTGCCAGTTCCAGTCCCGGGCCGTTTGGCGGTACTGGCCGGCCAGCAGCCAGCGGCTGATCCGGCGGAAATAAAAATGCCGGTGCAGGGCGTAGGGGTAGGCGCCGAAGTAGTTTTTCACGGCAGGGTAAGCTTGCAGTTTTCCCAAGAGCTGCCCGCTTAGCGCCGAGGTTTTTACCCGGGAAGCGCCCGCCGATTCGGCCTCTTGCAGGTGCGCGAACATGCCGTAGCCCAGCAGCAGTTCGTCGGCGCCTTCGCCCGTGAGCACTACCCGGCAGTGTTGGCGGGCCAGCGCCGCCAGCAGGTTTTTGGCGGCGCCGTGGGTATTCAGAACGGGTATTTCGCTGTGCCAGAGCGATTGGAGGAAAACTTCCTTGAGACCGCCCCTGCCAATTTGAACGACAAACTGCGGCAGGCCCAGTTTTTTTGCCAGCTCAACGGCATAGGGCAGCTCATCATAATGTTTGTTTTTAAAACCGATGGAAAATACCGGAAAAGGCTCTGGGTGGGCCGTTTGCATCATGCGGGTGATGGCGCAGGAGTCCAAACCGCCCGACAGGTAGGCGCCCACCGGCACTTCGGCGGGCAGTCGAAGCTGCACGGCCGACTGGAGGCGCTGGCGAAATTCGTCGATCAGATCGGGCTCGGGGTCTGTCCGGCGGCTTTTGCCCAAGGGCGGTTGCCAGTAAGAGGAAAGTTGGACGGCGCCGTCGTTCAGGTCGAAGCGGAGGTAATGGCCGGGTAGGAGTTGGCGTACGTGTTGAAAAATAGTTTCCCCGGCGAAGTAGAAGGTTTGCAGGTGGTTTTGCAAGGTTTCGGGGTTGAAGGCGCGGGGGAAATTCGGGTCGGCGAAAATGGCTTTGATTTCGCTGGCAAAGTAGAACAGGCCGTTTTGTTGGGCGTAGTACAGCGGTTTGACGCCGAAGCGGTCGCGGGCAAGGAACAGCTGGCCCGCCTGGGCGTCGTATAGGGCAAAGGCAAAATCGCCGTTCAGGCGATCGAGCGCGCGGAGGCCCATTTTTTCATACAAATGCAGGACAACTTCGCTGTCGGTGTCGGTGCGGAAACGGCGCCCCTCGGCCACCAACTCCTCGCGCAGGCTGCGGTAGTTGTAAATTTCGCCGTTGAAGCAGAGCCACAGCGTTTTTTGCGCATTGGGCAGAGGCTGCCAGCCGTTTTGCACGCCCGTGATGGCGAGCCGGCGGTGAAACAACAGTACCCGCCGGCTTGGGCAACGGTACCAGCCCCAATCGTCGGGACCGCGATGGCGCAGGAGGGCTTCCCAGGCGGGCAGGATTTGGTGGGAAAGAGCATCCGGCAGCGGGTTTGGGGCAAGGATTCCGGCTATTCCGCACATGTTTTTAGCAGGGGAAATAGTTGTTTGAACAACTCTTAAAGAAAAATCAACTGCACCACGCCGGCGCAAACGACCATGATCAAACCGAAGTTTTCCATACCGGTGCCGGCCAGGCTGTGTGGTGGAATCAGATGCCCGCGGTTTTCCTGTTTGCCCCAGAAGTAAATGGCGATTCCGGCGATCAGGTTGGCCAGCACCCACACCTGAAGTGAGTCGGTGACTTTACCGAAAAAAATACAGGCAAAACAAAGTAAAAGGGCAATCCAACCATGACCGGAAACAGATATCATAACGGTGTACATTTTGTTGTGAGCGGCGCTGGAGCATCGGAGTAAAACTTGCCGGAAAATTAACGCGAAGTGCGCGAGTTTTTAAAACCCGGCGCCTGCTTCGCCATGCCGGCTCTCAGGTTAAAAACTGAATTTCCTTCAACCCGAACATTTCCGTACCCCGGGCCGTCTGCACCATCAACTGCCCATCCTCCGCCACGCCCTGAATTTCGCCGCTGAAAACGCTGCCGTCGGGCCGGCGGAACGACCGCGTGGTTTTCCAACCCAGGAGGCGCTGGTGGTAGTCGGCGCGCAGGGCATCGGTTTGCCCGGATTTCAGTTGGAGGTAACGGCGTTCGAGGCAGGCGAACAGTTGGTGGGCCAGGGCGTCGAGATCGAAGGTGTGTCCCCATTCTTGGGCCAGGGAAATGGCGCGCGGCGCTTCGGGCGGGAATTCGAGTTGGTTGACGTTGAGGCCAATGCCGGCGATGGTACTGTCGAGCGACCTACCTTTCAGGCTGTTTTGCAGCAGGATGCCGGCAGTTTTGAGCGGGCCGAGCCAGATATCGTTGGGCCATTTGATGCGCAAGGGGGCCGTTTGCGGCCGGCCGGGCAGGCTGTCGAGCGTGTCGAAAACGGCGAGCGCAACGGCTTCGTTGAGGCGAAACTGGGCGTCGATGGGCAGCCAACTGGGGTAAAAGATGACGCTCAGGGTGAGGTTTTGGCCCGGGGCGCTGTGCCAATGGCTGCCATATTGTCCGCGGCCGGCTGACTGGCTGGCAGCCTGCACGACCGTTCCTTCGGGTGGCTTGCTTTTTGCGAGCAATTCGGCAGCGTAATCGTTGGTCGACGCGAGTTGGTCGAAACGGTGGTAAACTTTTCCGATAAAACCTGTGTTTGTCATGCGCATTTACGCGGTTCTCGAAAACCTATCGTTGGCCGCACTCGTAAAGTTGCGTACTTTTATGCCGGCGAAGGCGCCGCAAATATTTACAAAAACAACGAACATTTGAATTTGACAACCGCCCAGCGGCCAAAAAGCCGCGACCCCCGTACCGAATTGCTTGGCCATTGGATCGTCGAAGGCATTCGCGATATAAAAGGTAAAAATATCGTTCAACTGGACCTCCGCCACCTCGACGACGCCCCCGCCGATTTTTTCATCATCTGCGAGGGCGATTCCAACACCCAGGTCAAGGCGATTTCCGACGGCATTTACAAACGCGTCAAAGAAGAACTGCATACCTTGCCCGCTCACGTGGAAGGCAGCTTGAATGCCCGTTGGATTTTAATCGATTACTTCGACGTGATTGTGCACGTGTTTTACCCCGAAACCCGTGCGTTCTACGATATCGAACACCTTTGGAGCGATGCCAAGTTCACCGAGTACGCCGACATCTAAGCCCTGCCCCGAACCCCCACTCAATTTTTTTAAATTATGAGCAACGAACAGCGTAAGCGCGAAGACGAAAACGATGATTTGCGCCCCACACGCGACAACAATACCGGCAACGGCGGCGACAACATGCCCCGTTTCAGCTTTACCTGGATATATATCCTGATTGGCCTGGGCTTGCTCGGCCTGCAACTTTCCCGCATGTTCGTGGAGCCGCCCGATATCAAATGGCCCGACTTTGAGCAAATGGCCCTGCAGGGCGATGTCCAAAAACTCACCGTGGTCAACCTCGAAACCGGCCGGGCTTATATCGTCAAAGACAGCCTGTACAAATACTTTGAGCTGTTTGGTATCGAGGACAAAAACGGCGACCGCGAGCCCGACAAGCCGGGCTGGGGCTACAACCCCGAGCAGATGTACGTCCAGTTTAAAATTGGCGACATGGACCAACTGCGGCACAACCTCGCCAGCCTCAACGCCAAACTCGCCAAGGACAAAAAAGCGCCCGTCGAGCCCAGCGATTTTATCGAAGAAACCAACTGGACGGGTACCTTGATGACCTACCTTGTGCCCCTCCTGCTGCTGATGGCGCTTTGGATTTTTATCCTCCGCCGCATGGGCGGCGGCGGCGGCGGCCCCGGCGCTCAAATTTTCAACATCGGCAAATCCAAAGCCACGCTCTTCGACAACAACTCGAAGGTCAACATCACATTTACCGATGTGGCCGGCCTCGACGAAGCCAAAGAAGAGGTGATGGAGATTGTCGATTTTTTGAAAAATCCGAAAAAATACACCTCGCTCGGCGGTAAAATTCCCAAAGGCGTGCTGCTCGTCGGCCCGCCCGGCACGGGTAAAACCCTGCTGGCCAAAGCCGTGGCCGGAGAGGCCGGCGTGCCGTTTTTCTCCATTTCGGGTTCTGATTTTGTGGAAATGTTCGTCGGCGTAGGCGCTTCCCGGGTGCGCGACCTGTTCCGCCAAGCCCGCGAAAAAGCGCCCTGTATCATCTTTATCGACGAAATCGACGCTATTGGGCGCGCCCGCGGCCGCGGCGCTATCCAGGGCGGCAACGACGAGCGCGAAAACACGCTCAACCAACTGCTCGTGGAAATGGACGGCTTCCCGACCGACAAGGGCGTGATCCTTATGGCCGCTACCAACCGCCCCGACATCCTCGACAACGCCCTCATGCGCCCCGGCCGTTTCGACCGCCAGATCGGTATCGGCCGGCCCGACTTGCAGGGCCGCTCCCAGATTTTCCAGGTGCACCTTAAAAATATCAAGGTGGCGCCGGAAGTGACGCCTATTGCTCTGGCTGAAATGACCCCCGGTTTTGTTGGCGCCGACATCGCCAACGTGTGCAACGAAGCCGCCCTGATCGCCGCCCGGCGCGATAAAAAAGCCGTCGACCTCGACGACTTCAACTACGCCCTCGACAAGGTGATCGGCGGCCTGGAGAAAAAGAACAAGATCATCAGTCCGGAAGAAAAGCAAATTATCGCCTACCACGAAGCGGGCCACGCCATCTGCGGCTGGTTCCTGGAACACGCCCATCCTCTGGTGAAAGTGACTATCGTGCCCCGCGGCCTGGCCGCCCTGGGCTACGCGCAATACCTGCCGAAAGAGCAGTACATCACCCGCAAAGAAAAATTGCTCGACGATATTTGCATGACCCTCGGCG
>CAZVZH010000204.1:0-8423 GCA_964630705.1 uncultured Saprospiraceae bacterium
TGAAGTTTGGAGTTTGGAGTTTGGAGTTTGGAGTTTGAAGTTTGGAGTTTGAAGTGCTGGTGGCTGGTTGGTTGGCGGTTTGATTTTTGGCGGCGCAAAGGTGGGGAAATTGCCCGGAAAAATAAAATAGCGCGCACTTTCGAACGGCCATCCGGAGAATGTTGCTAAAAACTGTACCAAAGCGGCAACCAAGCATACCGAACCCTGTTTCCCCGTCGTACCTTCCCCCCTACAAACTTCAAACTTCAAACTTCAAACTTCGAACTTCAAACTTCGAACTTCAAACTTCAAACTTCAAACTTCGAACTTCAAACTAATAAATTCATGGCAACATTCAAACGCACTGCATCCGCCGTCTGGAAAGGCAGCGGCGCCGAGGGGTCCGGCGCACTCAACGGCCCTTCCGGCGTACTCGCCGACACCCCTTATTCCGCCAAAGCCCGTTTTCAAAATGAAGACGGCAAAGCCGGCACCAACCCGGAGGAACTCATCGCCGCCGCCCACGCCGGCTGCTACATTATGGCCCTGAGCTTCGGACTCAGCGGCGCCGGCTTTACCGCCGAGGAACTAAACTGTTCCGCTACCATTCATATGGAAAAAGGCGACGCTGGCTGGGGATTCGCCAAAATCAGCCTGCAACTCGAGGCCCGCGTGCCGGGCATTTCCGCCGATCAATTTATGGAACTGGCAAACAAGGCGAAGGCCGGTTGCCCGGTCAGCAAGGCCCTGGCGGCTGTTCCGATCGAACTGGAAGCGCGCTTGGCCTGATTTTTTTTCCTGGCTTTTTTTAGTCGTAGGCATCGCGTTTCTACGGGTGAACGGCCGAATAATACCCCGCGGTAGAGACGCGATGCATCGCGTCTCTACGTTTCGGACATGAATAATACATTCACGCCATCCACACAAAAAACCCTGTGTTGCCGAAGCAGCACAGGGTCTGTTTAGTAATCTGTAGCCGGTGCCTTTTCTGGGAAAAGTCCCCGGCCGGGTTTCAGGAGCGTACCCGTGGGTTTGGTAATTTGGAATTTGGGGTTTGGTTTAATGGGGCATTCCCCCGCCAAGGATATCTAGTTCATTTGGTTTTGGTCTAGCAGAGAGGTCGCATAGCCGCTACAATCGGTTTTCAGGCGGGAAGTGTTTTTGGATTTGCTGGGACAAAGATGCTTGGTTCTTCAAGGCAGGTTCAAACACAGATCGGGGCTTAACTTCCACAAATTCTTTTCGGCTGCGGCCGGGTTTTTCCTGGTTTTCTTTTTTCGGGCGACCGCGAGGGTCGCCCCAACGAAGATGAATTCAAAAATAAACGCCCCGTTATCACCGGGTTGAAACCGGGCGTTTACTTGCCCTCTGGCTAACGGACCGACACAGTATCCCGGTCAGCTGGTTTATTGGAGTTTCGTGAGCCAAGGCGCATCAGCCGCGCCAGAGAACAAACGGTTTTCAGGAGGAGTAAAAGAGCCAAGGCATTTGAGGTTTACCGTCGTAAAAAAAGGTTTAGGTGTTTTTGGTTTTCCGTGGCTTGGTTTCCGTGGCTTGGTTTTCGTGGTTTGGTTTTCGCGGCTTGGTTTTCGTGGCTTGGTTTTCCGTGGCTTGGTTTTCGTGGCTTGGTTTTCGTGGTTTGGTTTTCGCGGCTTGGTTTTCGTGGTTTGGTTTTCGTGGTTTACTGCTTGGTCAAGAAAACGGCGCCACACCGGTCGGCTTTCCTTCAAGTTTTAGGGTGTGGCGCCTCGAACAGTACGCATTGCAATTTCCCTTCAATATCAATGGTTTTTCAGGGCTCGTACTATCCCGCTTTTAGGCTCGCGGTGATGGGACAAAGATGCGCCCGCCCCGGCCGCCCCGGCAAACACGAAAACAGCCTTCACTTCCACAATACCCCGGAAAAATTTTGGCTATGCCCGCAGTTTTACAGACTTTTGGCCGCACCGCTCCGCCACTGATTTTTTATAAATATTCCCGCCATGCAGGATAGTCCTCTGCTCCGAACCCTGCAACTCCTCCACCCCGAAGAATTCGAAACCCTGGCGCTGTTCGTTCAATCGCCGATCTTCAACGAGGTCAACCGGTTCAACGACACGCTGCGCCTGTTCGAATACCTGCAACCCTACTACCCGCATTTTCAAGACAGCCGCCTCGAAAAGAAAAAGGTGGGAAAAGCCCTGTTTGCTTCCCGCAGCAAACCCGAAAACGAGGTGGAACGCTGCATGGCCCAGCTCATGCACACCGTCAAACAGTTTATCAATTTCCGGTACTCGGCCGTAAAAGAAGGCCGCGTGGTGCGCAGCGGCCGCAAAAACAACATCAGCCAGGACCCCATCGCCCTGCTCAACTTCGCCCGACAGCAACTCGCCCTCATGCGTTTTTACAGCGAACGCCTGGTGCAACACCCGCCGGAAGTGCTCCGCGAACCCGCCCCAAAAAAGTCTGCCGAAAAAAGCGACAAAAAGCGGCGGGTCCGGCGCGTGGAAAATTTTTTCCAAAGCCTCTACCAGGAACTGGAAGACACTTTTGAGGCCCAGCAGGATTTCGGCGGATTTGAAGAACTTGAGTTCAGCGATTATTACTACTACCGCTACCTGGCCGAACAGGAAAAAGCCGTGCACGACAGCCTGCACGAGTGGTCGGCCCGCGGCGGCATCCTCAACCTCTTCGTCGCCTCCGAAAAACTCGACCGCTTTTACCTCCTGAGCAAACTCGACCAGATGTGCAAACTCCTGCACCTGCAACAAATGGCCACGCCTTTCCCCGAAGGCAGCGACGAACACCGCCGCCTCAAAACCAACCAAAGCCTTACCCTGAAAATGGCCAAACTGCTCATCAAAAACGATTACCACCTCGACGACCCCGCCATCACCCTCTACTTCACCCTGCTCCAGTTGCTCACCAAAAAACGCCCTGAAAAAACCGACCAGCTTGCCGCCAGCTTCTTCGCCCAACTCCAGCAACACCGCTCCCTGGTGCCCCGCAAGCGCTTCCGCGATTTCAATATCATCGTGCGCTCCTACTGGGCGCGCCGCTACCGCCAAACCCGCGACCGGCAGTTTCTCGAACAACTCTTCCGCTCGCACCAGGAAGACATCGACCAACTGCGCCGCGCCGGCGAAAACATCCAAAGCACCCATTTTCAAAACACCTTGTTCAACGCCATCAAACTCGGGCGACTCGACTGGGCACAAACCTTCCTGGACGAATTCGCCCCACACATCACCGCCACGCCCGAGCCGGAAATCGTCGCCGACATCGGCTACGCCATGCTCTTTTTCGCTCAAAAAAACTACAAAGCGGCGGAAAAACGCCTGCCGCACTACTTCAGCTACGGCGCCACCGACGACCCCACCCTCTACTCCCTGGCCGCTACCCTCGACCTCCGCATCCGCTACGAGCTCGGCGCCCTGCTCGACGCCGACAGCACCAACATGCGCCGCGCCACACACAAACGCATTAAGGAAAACAAAAGCTACCGCCCCGAACGCCGCGACGGCATCCTCGCCTTTTACGAACTCGCGCTCCGCCTCTTCCGCCAAAAAGAAAAACTGGAATTCGGGCCGCTCCACTGCGCCGCCTGCGCCCATGAACTCGACGAGATCCGGCACAGCCTCTCCCGGCAAGCCGTTGTCGACACCGAATGGCTGGATGAAAAATGCGCCGAACTGGATGCCCTTTTCAAAAAGAAATGCCCTAAAACTGGAAGTAAATAAACGGCTGCACCTCGGCCGACTTCACCTGCATCACCAGCGCCGCCACCGCCACCACCAACACCGCTTTTCCCAGCAGCGGCAGCCGCGTCACCTGCCCCTCCGCCGCCCGCTCCCAGGCCACCGGCAACAAATGCAAGCCATAACCCAAGGCCATCCAAAACACCACGGGCGCATACCCCTGCACAAACTCCAAGAGCAACTGCGGCTGAAAATTAAAGACGATCTGCTCCAGCAGCAGCTGTGCCGTGGCCATGTCGCCGGCCCGAAAAAACACCCAGCAGAAACACACGAAATGAAAGGTCCACAAGCCGCCCAAAAACCGCCGCCCCCAACCCGGCGGATGCGGGTACACCGACTTCCACCAGCGCTCCAGCGCCAGCATCAGCCCATGCAGGCCGCCCCACAGGATAAACCGCGTAGCCGCGCCGTGCCACAAGCCGCCGAGCAACATGGTCAGCATCAGGTTGAGGTAGGTGCGCCAGGCCCCTTGCCGGTTGCCGCCCAGGGAAACGTACAGGTAGTCGCGCAGCCAGGTCGACAACGAAATGTGCCAGCGCCGCCAAAACTCGGTGACGCTCAGCGACTGGTAGGGCGAATTGAAATTGTCCGGGAACCGGAAACCCAGCAGCAGGCCGATGCCGATGGCCATATCGGAATAACCGCTGAAATCGCAGTAAATCTGCAAAGCATAGCCGTACACGCCGAACAGGTTTTCCAGACCCGAATACTGCGCCGGCGATTCGAACACCCGGTCGACGAAATTCAGACTGATGTAATCGGAAATCACCGCTTTTTTAAACAAGCCCACGCAAAACAAAAACACCCCGCGCCCGAACATCTCCCGCGTCACCAGCAGCGGCTGGCGGATTTGCGGCAAAAAGTCGGCCGCGCGCACAATCGGCCCCGCCACCATCTGCGGAAAAAAGGTGACGAAAAACATAAAATCCCACACATCGTCCAGCGCTTTCAGCTGCCCGCGGTACACGTCGATGGTGTAACTCAGCGACTGAAAGGTGAAAAACGAAATGCCCACCGGCAGGAAAATATCCAGGTGCAGCGCCTGCGCCCCGCTCAGGCCCGACCAGAGCTCAAAAAAATAATTGGTGTATTTAAAATAGGCCAACATACCCAGGTTGGCCGCCAAACTGAGCACGAGCAAGCCTTTTTTGGCGGCTTTCGTCGGCGCCCGCTCAATCCACCTGGCCAGGTGAAAATCGATGACCACGCTGGCAATCAACAACAGAAAAAATATCCCGCTGCTCTTGTAGTAGAAGTAAATGGAAAACAGGATGCACCAATAAATACGCATCCGGTCGTGAGGCTGCAAAACCCGGTAAATCGCCAGAAAGCCCAGGAAAAAAAACAAAAACAAGCCGCTGCTGAAAATCAACGGGGCATCCGGGTGGTATACGAACTGCTCGAGAATTTTACCTGAGTCGAACGGGAACATGGCGGGTATGCGGTGGCCGGCAAAAGTAGGCAATCCCGGTCAGCACTTTTCAAATTGGACTTTTCAAATTGGACTTTTGACTTTTTTTGAATCATCTCGCTAGTACGACTTTAGCCTTTTTTAAACCCGAAATCGTGTCTGACCAGATTTTGAAAAAACGGACTCCAAGTGGTGGCCGACCAAGAGAATTATGACAGGACTCACAGGATTTTAAGGATTTTGAAGCCGTTCCGGCTTCTAAATCCTGATGATCCTGTAAATCCCGTCTAAAAACTGGTGATCCTGTAAATCCCGTCTAAAAAAAAGAGTCTTCTTGCGTCTGGGAACCGCTTACATCAAGGGCAAATTATGAACATCATGCTAAAAACGGGATATTCATACTTTTAAAAACCTTCCTACAGGTGCTTAAGAAGCACGTTATTAAGTTTCCCAAATGGTTAAAGTCCAGGCAAGAGGGTGTTCTTTAAAGTCAAAAGTCCAATTTGAAAAGTTGTGAGCCCTCTGACAAAATCTAATTTTTCGGGAAAACCTCCAGCGCCATAGCCATACTCCGGCCGAAGGCATTCCGGTTGATGCCCAGTTCTTCCCCCATTTCATCAAAGAAAAACACCAGGTTTTCCGTGGCCATATTGCCCGTCAGGTCGTCTTTGGCCATGGGGCAGCCGCCGAAGCCGCGCATGGCGCCGTCGAAGCGGCGGCAACCGTTTTCCCAGGCCGCCTCGATTTTCTCGCGCCAGTTTTGGGGTTGGGTGTGCAGGTGAGCGCCGAATTCCACTTCGGGGAAGGCCGGAATCAGGTCGCCGAACAGGTAGGAAATATTCTCCGGGTTGGAGCAGCCGATGGTGTCGGACAGCGAAAAGATACGAATGCCGTAAGGTACCAGCACGTCCACCCATTTTTGCACGATTTCCACATTCCAGGGGTCGCCGTAAGGGTTTCCAAAGCCCATCGAGAGGTAGAGCACCAGTTGTTTGCCGTGTTTTTCGCAAAGTTCCTGGATGGCTTTGGTGCGCTCCACGCTTTCGGCGATGGTCGCGTTTGTATTGCGCAGCTGAAAGGTTTCGCTGATGCTGAAGGGGTAGCCCAGGAACTCGATTTCGGGGTAGAGGCAGGCCGTATCGGCGCCGCGTTCGTTCGCGACAATGGCCAACAACTTGGTAGTCGTGCCGCTGCGATCTAATTTTGCGAGCACCTCGGCCGTGTCGCGCATTTGCGGGATGGCCTTGGGACTCACAAAAGAACCGAAGTCGATGGTGTCAAAACCTACCCGCAACAATTGGTTGATGTAGGCGACTTTGACCTCCGTTTCAATAAAATCGTGCAGGCCCTGCATGGCGTCGCGGGGGCATTCGATAATTTTGACCGGTGGGGTATCGGGCGCTGTGGTATCGGGCAAAGCGGTTAATTTTTGGTTTGTCTAAACATATTTGGCTGGACAAAGTTAGGAGAACGTCAATGACAACGCCGCCCCGGAAGACCAACTCTATCGCAATTTGACAGATTTATTATGAAAAACAAAGCTCGCTGGATCGTACTGGGTTTGCTGCTGGTCCTCTCCGGCATCACCGCCCTGGCGCTCCAGCTCGTGGGCGCCCAATGGGCCTTTCTGCAATTCCTCGAAGCGCCGGGCCGCCTGTTCGCCCTGGTGGTAAAAATTCTGATGATCATGGCCGGCTTTATCGTCATCGCCCTGGCCAATACCGACTGGGAGCGGGAGCGCCGCGAAAGCGGCGAAATGTAAAATATGAGTTGTCCCGAATTTTCCTGGACATGAGGCGACCGACTTAACAACTGTGATAATGTTTTTTCGACAGGATTAACAAGATTTATTGTTTGGTCGGCTTTGCCGACCAAACAACCAAGCGGTGAAACCGCTTTTAAAAATCCTGTAAATCTTGTTAATCCTGTCGAAAGTCTACGTCGGCGCTGTTTTTCCATCCCAACTAGAATTTGTCGACTACAAAATTTGGGATGACTCAGGTTTCACATTTCTAGCTGATTTTAACAGCCGTCATAGTCAAAGCCCCGGCAACGGGTTTGTCGTTGAACAGCGCAGCAGATTCGCCTTTTTCCTGCAGGGCCAGGGTGTAGAGCAAAGGGAGGTAGTGTTCGGCCGTTGGAATGGCCAGGTCGAAGGCTTTGCCCTGGGCGCGGAAGTCGATCAGCGGCCGGTGGTCGCCCGAAAGGATGTGTTGTTTCATTTTCTGGCTGGCCTCGAGCGCCCAGTCGAAGGCGAAATTGGTATCGTCGAGGCGGTCCCAGGCGACCATGCGCAGGTTGTGCACCATATTGCCGCTGCCGACGATAAGCACGCCTTTGCGGCGGAGCGCCTGGAGTTGCTTAGCCAGGTCGTAGTGGGCCTGCGGGCTGAGGTTGTAGTCCAGACTCATTTGAATGACCGGCACATCAGCTGCCGGATACAGGTGTTTGATCACCGACCAGGCGCCGTGGTCGAGGCCCCATTGCTGGTCGAGGCCAACGGCCGTGGAGGTCACGGTTTCCTGGGTCATTTTGGCCAGTTCGGGGCTGCCGGGTGCGGGGTACTGCACCTCGAACAATTCGCGCGGGAAGCCGCCGAAATCGTGAATGGTCCTCGGTTTTTCCATGGCGGTCACCAGCGTGCCGCGGGTTTCCCAGTGGGCAGATACGCAGAGGATGGCCTGGGGTTTGGGAATATCTGTGGCAATGTTCCGGAAACCCGCCACAAATTCATTTTCCTGAATGGCGTTCATCGGGCTGCCGTGCCCCAGGAACAGGACGGGCATAGGGTCGGTACCGGCAAGCGGGTCGGTAATTTTACTGAGGCTGCTAAGTTTCATGGCGGCGCCGGTTAGTGGCAGAATAGCCAGTGTTTTTAAAAATTTTTTACGATCCATACGGTAGGAGTCCGGTACAAGCCGGTGGTGTTTGAGCTGGTAGGCTGGCGGTGATTTTTTATCCAACAAAAATAAATACGGGCGGTTGTAAAATGGTATTCCGGAAGCGCGCATTTGTAAAACAATCAGGTAAATCAAAACGAACCACACGCCGCGCAATCGCTGCTGGCTCGCCCCGACAGGTCTAGGTGCGGATTTTCCGCAGGTGGGACCAAACCTGGCGCCCAATACCCAGGGCAAACGCATCAAAACTCAACACGCTTAGAAGGGAATTCGGTACCGCCGAGCCATAATTACGTATACCAAAGACTGGTTTGTAGGCTAACAACCCTTCATCTGGGAGGCGGATGGATGAAAAGACGTTCCAGGTTTTGAAAACCTGGAACGTCTGAACGCTAA
>CAZVZH010000205.1:0-8415 GCA_964630705.1 uncultured Saprospiraceae bacterium
CCCCCCCCCCCCCCCCCCCCCCCCCCCCCCGCGCCCCCCCCCCCCCCCCCCCCCCGACCCGGCGGCAAGATTTAAAAATTACCAAAACACAAAAAACATGGCAAACGAATCCGCCCTGATCTCCAAAGTCTGGAACTTCGCCAACGTCCTGCGCGACGACGGCGTGGGTTACGGCGACTACCTGGAACAAATCACCTACCTGCTGTTCCTGAAAATGGCCGACGAAATGGCCCGGCCGCCTTACAGCAAGGACATCCGCTTCCCCAACATCAAAGACGCCGAAGGCAACGAATTGCCCGGCGGCGAGCGCTGCGACTGGGCTACCCTCAGCCGCAAGCGCGGCGCCGAACTGGAAGCCTACTACAGCCAGCTGCTGCGCTCGCTGGCCTCCGAACGGGGCATGCTGGGCCAGATTTTCGCCAAGTCGCAAAACAAAATCCAGGACCCCGCCAAACTGCTCAAGATCATCGACATGATCGGCCAGGAGCAGTGGACCATGGTGGGCGCCGACGTCAAGGGCGACATCTACGAGGGCCTCCTGGAAAAAAACGCCGCCGATACGAAGAGCGGCGCGGGCCAGTACTTTACCCCGCGGGCGCTCATCAAAGCTATGGTGGCCTGCGTGGCCCCCGAGCCGGGCAAAACCATCCACGACCCCGCCTGCGGCACGGGCGGCTTTTTTCTCGCCGCCTACGACTACCTCACCGCTCACCACGCCCTCGACCGCGAGCAAAAAGCCTTTTTGAAAAACCAGACCTTCTCCGGAAACGAGATCGTGGCCGGTACCCGCCGCCTTTGCCTGATGAACATGTTTTTGCACAACATCGGCGAGATCGACGGCGAATCGTTCATCTCGCCCAACGACGCCCTCATCGCCGACGAAGGCATCCGGGTCGACTACGTGCTCGCCAACCCGCCTTTCGGCAAAAAAAGCAGCATGACCATCACCAACGAGGAGGGCGAACAGGAGCGGCAAGACCTCAGCTACAACCGCCAGGACTTCTGGGCCACCACGAGCAACAAACAGCTCAACTTTCTGCAGCACATCCGCACCCTGCTCCGCATCGACGGCAAAGCGGCCGTGGTGCTGCCCGACAACGTGCTGTTCGAGGGCGGCGCCGGCGAAACGGTGCGCCGCGAGCTGATGCGCGCCACCGAGCTGCACACCATCCTGCGCCTGCCGACGGGCATTTTTTATGCCCACGGCGTGAAAGCCAACGTCTTGTTTTTCGACAACAAACCCGCCGCCAAAGAACCCTGGACCCGCGAGGTCTGGATCTACGACTACCGCACCAACGTGCACCACACCCTGAAGAAAAAGACGATGGAACTGGCCGATTTGCAGGATTTTATCCGCTGCTACAACCCCGCCAACCGGCACAAGCGGAGCGAAACCTGGTCGGAAAATCCCGATCCGGTGGCCGGGACAAGTCCCGAGGGCCGCTGGCGGCGGTTCAGTTACGCCGACATCCTCGCCCGCGACAAAACCAACCTCGACATTTTCTGGCTCAAGGACGAAAGCCTGGCCGACCTCGACAACTTGCCCGACCCGGATATCCTGGCTTCGGAAATTATTGAAAATCTTGAAGCGGGGCTGGAGAGTTTTCGAGCGATTATGGAGACGGTGAATGGGGGAGATCCCAACTTTTCAAATTGAACTTTTCAAATTGGACTTTTGACTAAAAAAAACTCCCCTGCGCGAGAGGTTGCAAAAAGTCAAAAGTCTAATTTGAAAAGTTTTGGAGCCGCCCGGATAATTTGAGTTACGTGCATCAAACAAAAAACATGGCAAACGAATCCGCCCTGATTTCCAAAGGCTGAAATTTCGCTAAGCGACGAAATTGAACCATCGCATTGACGATACCCAATCCGGGAAAAGGAATAACTTTGAGCATGGAACCACCCTTCGATCAGGCATTGTTTGAGCAAGCTATTGCTGCTGGCAAAATCTTATAGCGGAAACATGCATTGGAAAAAATGTTTGCACGCGGCATCGAACGGGCAGAAGTGGTGGAAGTGCTTAAAAACGGGGAAGTTATCCAACAATATGGCTACGACAAGCCTTTCCCCAGCGTTTTGCTTGTAGGGTTTCCGGCAAACCGTCCGATTCATGTGGTTGCGGCGTTGGACGAAGGTTCGGAACAGGTTTATGTGATAACTGTTTATGAACCAGACCAGACCATTTTTGAACCGGATTTTAAGACAAAAAGAAAATAACATGAAACATATCCCTTCTCAATGCCCCATGTGTAGCGGCAAGGTGGAGCCTGGAACCACCACCTTTACAGTAGATCTGACCTCCGGCGTAGTGGTCGTGCGCAATGTTCCGGCTCTTGTTTGTACCCAGTGTGGAGAAGCCTGGATTGATGATCCTGTTTCCGTCAAACTGGAAAACATCACCAAACAAGCGAAAAAACAAAATACTCAATTGGAAATGATTTCCATGAGTTAAGCGGAATTACGACGAAACATGGCAAACGAATCCGCTCGGATTTCCAAAGGCTGGAACTTTTGCCCCTCTGGCGAAATGCCACTTTTCAAATTTGACTTTTCAAATTGAACTTTTGACTTCTTTTGCGACATCTCGCGCAGGGGCGTTTTTTTAAGTCAAAAGTCCAATTTGAAAAGTCCAATTTGAAAAGTTTAGCCTGCGACCTCCCCAGCCAACGTAGCCGCCAAATACTCCCGGTTCAACCGCGCGATATTGCTCACCGAAATCTCTTTCGGGCATTCGGCTTCGCAGGCCGTCACGTTCGAGCATTTTCCAAATCCTTCACTGTCCATTTGCGCGACCATGGCGAGCACGCGGCGCTTGCGCTCCACTTCGCCCTGGGGCAGCAGCGCCAGGTGGCTCACTTTTGCCGAGGTGAACAGCATAGCCGAAGCGTTGGGGCAGGCGGCTACGCAGGCGCCGCAGCCGATGCAGGCGGCGGCGTCGAAGGCGCGGGCCGAGCGGTCTTTTTCGATAGGGATGGCGTTGGCGTCTTGCGCCTGGCCGGTATTCACGCTGATATAGCCGCCCGACTGGATGATGCGGTCGAAAGCCGAGCGGTCGACCACCAGGTCGCGGATCACCGGGAAGGCTTTGGCGCGGAAGGGTTCGATCACGATGGTGTCGCCGTCTTTGTAATGGCGCATGTGTACCTGGCAGGTGGTGGTGCCTTTCATCGGGCCATGCGGGCGGCCGTCGATGACCATCGAGCAGGTGCCGCAGATGCCTTCGCGGCAGTCGTGCTCGAACGCGACGGGGTCTTCACGTTTTTCAATCAGTTGTTCGTTGAGCACGTCCAACATTTCCAGGAAGGACATGTGCTCGTTTACGTTGTCGAGTTGGTACGTGACGAATTCGCCTTTGTATTTGCCGCCCTGGCGCCAGATTTTGAGCGTGAGTTTCATATCGCGATGTACTTTTTTACAGTGTGATTATTTTTAAAGCCGGGTAATTATCTACAAGGATGCATCAACTTACTCAATCTCTTCTATTCGGTCTTTATAAATGACTACTATCTTGTATTCTTTGCTTTTGGCTGCAATTTCGGACCATTTCTTCAGCATGAATTGCTTGAAATCTAAAAACAGCATATTACCCAGACGAATGTATATCAAGCGCGGAGGAGGTTCTGCGTATAATATTCGCCCAAAAAAATCTCCGTCTTTTGTAATAATTGTAAGGTCATTAACGCGGGCATATTCCCAAATCCAGCTATCATTTCGTTTGCGATCAAGATTTACTTGATGAATAAAATCTTCATTATCCCAAATGTCTGGCAACATAGGAAGATTAACGTCAATCAAGTATCTAGCCATTAATCAGCTAAGCGGCAAGTACGTGAACAGAATATTTGGCCACCAACTGAGCGGCAAAGTCAAGGCAAGCATCAATATCTTCCGGTTCAAGAAAGGAAAACTCCTGGAGGATATTTTCCTTTGTTTCTCCTGCTGCTAAATACTCCAGAATAGTTTGCACGCTGATTCGCATTCCTCGAATAGCTGGCTTTCCCCCCAACATGTCAGGATCGGAAGTAATTCTTTCGGTCAGGTAAATCATATTTACAAAGTTTGCTTTGCTACAAAATTAGTTTCTGCGGGATTAAATTCAAATTACGTTACGCTCGTGACTGCGTGAAAAAGTTGGATTACTTATAACTCCGCTGCGTCACCTGCACTTCCTCATAATCCAGCGCTTCCTTGTGCAGTTGAGGCTTGGCATCTTCGCCTTTCCATTCCCAGGCGGCGACGTACATAAAATTGTCGTCGTCGCGCAGGGCTTCGCCTTCCGGGGTTTGGAATTCCTCGCGAAAGTGGCCGCCGCAGCTTTCGTTGCGTTGCAGGGCGTCTTCGCACATCAGCTGGCCGAGTTCGAGGAAATCGGCCACACGCCAGGCTTTTTCCAACTCGGGGTTGAACTCGTCGGCGCGGCCGGGCACGAACAGGTCCGACCAGAATTCCTGGCGCAGGGCTGCAATTTCACCGATAGCCTGCTTCAGGCCTTCAGCATTGCGGGCCATGCCGCATTTGTCCCACATGATTTTGCCCAGGCGGCGGTGGAACGACTCGGCGCTTTGTTTGCCCTGGATGCCGGTGAGCCGGGCGATGCGTTCGCGCACGTCTTTTTCCGCCTGCTCGAATTCGGGGCTGTCGGTAGCGATAGCGCCGGTGCGGATTTCCTTGCTCAGGTAGGCTCCGATGGTGTACGGAAGCACAAAATAACCGTCGGCCAGGCCCTGCATGAGCGCCGAAGCGCCCAGGCGGTTGGCGCCGTGGTCGCTGAAATTGGCTTCGCCAGCGGCGTACAAACCCGGAATGGTGGTCATCAACTCATAGTCGACCCAAAGGCCGCCCATGGTGTAGTGCACCGCCGGGTAAATGCGCATGGGGGTTTCATATGGATTGTCGCCGGTAATTTTTTCGTACATCTCGAACAGGTTGCCGTAGCGGGCAGCCACCGTGTCTTTGCCGAGGCGTTGGATGGCGTCGGCAAAGTCGAGGTACACCGCCAGGCCCGTAGCGCCCACGCCTTTGCCGTTGTCGCATTCGATTTTAGCGGCGCGGCTGGCGATATCGCGGGGCACGAGGTTGCCGAAAGCCGGGTAGCGGCGTTCGAGGTAGTAGTCGCGTTCCGATTCGGGGATGTCGGTGGGTTTTTTCTTGGTGTCGGCGGGGTTTTTAGGCACCCAGCAGCGGCCGTCGTTGCGCAGCGATTCCGACATGAGCGTGAGTTTCGACTGGTAGTCGCCCGAAACCGGAATGCAGGTCGGGTGGATCTGCGTGTAGCAGGGGTTGCCGAAGTAGGCCCCGCGCCGGTGTGCCCGCCAGGCGGCGGTGGTGTTGCACATCATGGCGTTGGTGCTGAGGTAGAACACGTTGCCGTAGCCGCCGGTGCAGAGTACGACGGCGTGGGCGCTGTGGCGCTCCAGCTGGCCGGTGAGCAGGTTGCGGGCGATGATGCCGCGGCATTGGCCGTCGACGACAACCACGTCGAGCATTTCGTGGCGGTTGTACAGTTTGACCGAACCGGCGTGCACCTGGCGGCTGAGGGCCTGGTAAGCGCCGATGAGCAGCTGCTGGCCCGTTTGGCCGCGAGCGTAAAAGGTACGCGACACCTGCACGCCGCCGAAAGAGCGGTTCTCCAGCAAGCCGCCGTATTCGCGGGCAAAAGGCACGCCCTGGGCCACGCACTGGTCGATGATGGCGGCAGACACTTCGGCCAGGCGGTGCACATTGGCTTCGCGAGCGCGGTAGTCGCCGCCTTTGATCGTATCGTAAAAAAGGCGGTACACGGAGTCGCCGTCGTTGCGGTAGTTTTTGGCGGCATTGATCCCGCCTTGCGCGGCGATGGAGTGGGCGCGCCGCGGACTGTCGTGAAAGGTAAACACCTTGACGTTGTAGCCCAGTTCGCCCAAAGAGGCGGCAGCCGAGGCGCCGGCCAGGCCGGAGCCGACGATGATCACATCGATGCGGCGCTTGTTGTTGGGCGCTACCAGCGGCACGTGGCCTTTGTAGTCTTCCCATTTTTCGGAGAGCGGGCCGGCGGGGATTTTAGAGTCCAATGTTTTGGTTGGCGCAGATGCGTTTGCCATAAGTTGAATTTATGCTCGAGGTCTGAGTTTTTTAAAAAATAGAATCCGGCTTCGGAGGGTTGCTCCCGCGATCAGGAAGCCTGCGCGAGGTACATCCACACTGGGATGAGGGCAAACAGCGCGGGCACGATCACTGCGTAGGCGCTGCCCACGCCTTTGATGAGCGGGGTGTATTTGCTGTGGTTGAGGCCCAGGGTTTGGAAAGCCGACCAGAAGCCGTGCCACAGGTGGAAGCCCACCACAGCCATCGACACCACGTAGAACGCCACGTAAGCCAGGTTTTGGTACGAGGCGGCTACCAGGGCGTACAGGTCTTTCACCGGGTGCTCGCTTCCGGGGTAGGTCACCTCTGCCACCGCACCCCAATGCATCTGAAACCAGAACTGGTACATGTGCAGGATGATGAACACCAACAAGACGATACCGATCCAGGCCATGTTCCGCGAAGCGCGTTCGCTGCTGCGCGCATGGCTGACGGCGTAGCCTTGGCCGCCGCGTGCCGCCCGGTTGCGCTGCCAGATCAGCAGGCCCTGCACAGCGTGCAGCAGGATGGAGGCGTACAGCAGGTAGGAAACGGTTTTGATCAGGGGGTTGTGCGTCATGAAATAGGCGTACAGGTTGAACGCCTGGCCGCCGTCGTTTTGCAGCAGCTGCAGGTTCCCCAGCAGGTGTATGGCCAGGAACAGGGTCAGGAACAAGCCTGTCAGCGCCATCACTATTTTTTGGCCGATCGAAGAAGTGAGAAAGGAGGAAAACCAACCCATCGTGGAGTCTCGTATTTTTAGTTTTGAATGTTCTTAAAAGAGGCCGAAAAAAGCCGCTGCAAAGTAATCGAATCGAAATTGGTTTTTACGGCGGCGACCCGAAAAATCGGGCACAAAAGTACGCAGGCTAACACGGGGGCAGAATTTTCGTTCGCAGGAATGTTAAAATCGGTCTTATTTAGAGCCGGTCAAAATTGA
Organism: uncultured Saprospiraceae bacterium; assembly: GCA_964630705.1. Taxonomy (GTDB): domain Bacteria; phylum Bacteroidota; class Bacteroidia; order Chitinophagales; family Saprospiraceae; genus M3007. The sequence goes on from CAZVZH010000205.1 coordinate 7,043, forward strand.
AATCCGCCTTTTTTCAGAGGAAACTTCCGCCAAAGGCCAGTGGCAACAAATCCTCCCCTTTTTCAAAAACATACACCGGGCCGGTTTCGCCCTGCAGGAGCAATCGCATGGGCTGCCCGTTGCGCTGCTCGGTTTCGCAGATCACTTGCCGGCAGCCGCCGCAGGGCGCCGCGGGGGCTTTCACCAGCTGATGGGCGCTCTTGACCGTCACCGCCAGGGCCACCACGGGCACGCCCGGCAGGCGGCTCGCCGCGGAGGCCAGCACTGACTGCTCGGCGCAGATGCACAGCGGGTAGGCGGCGTTTTCGTAGTTGCTGCCGCGCAGCACTTCGCCGTTGGCCATGCGCGCGGCGACGCCTACTTTGAAATTGGAGTACGGCGAATAGGAGTGTTCCAGGGCTTGGCGCGCTTCGGCCAGCAGCGCCCGGTCGGGTTCCGGAAGTTGATCGGCTGCGTCGTAGGCGCGAAAGCGGATGCGGAGTTCGTGTTCTTGCATGGCGGTGGTTATTTGCTGAAGGTCCCGTTGACAAAATACCCTTTTTTTTCCATACCCACGCGGTTGCCGGTAAACTCGAAGGCGCCGCTGATCGAGCGTTTTTTGGCATTCAGCTGGTTGAGGAAACAGGTGCCTTCCAGGCAGTCGTAGGTTTCCCAGTCGTCGGGCCCGCGCATGATCTGCGCCACGGCAGTGAAGCGGTACAGGGCATAGGTGTCGTTGTCGAACGTGGTTTGCAGGGGAAGTTTGGTCAGGTCGCGTTTGGTCAGGCCGGCCATCACCAGGTAAAAGCGGTGGGCGGTTCCGGCCGAATCGGTCCACACCAGATTGAGGTGGATCGACAGGTGCTCCTCCGCTTCCATTTCGTCGATCAGTTGCACGCCGGAAGTCCAGAACGGCTCGTCGGCCATGAGCACTTCTTTTTGCAAAATATCGTCGAAGTAGCGCCACATAAGCAGGTTGACCGACACCGGTTTTTTCATGTTCATCGGCAGGGCGTGCTGGCCGCGGGTGATGGCCAGGTCGGCAACGGTGGTGCTGCAAGTCGTACAAGCCAGGTTGAAACTGTCGCTGGGGGCGTAGCGCACCAGGGTCATTTGGGCTGGGGCCTGGCGGCCCAAAAAGCAGGTAAAAAAGAGCAGGGCGGTAAAAAGGCGCATAGGCGGCGGTGGTATTATCGGTTAAAAGGCAAAGGTATTTTTTGCTGCTGAATACCGTCGGCAACGCCGTGGTACAGCACGATGTTCGCCTGCTTCCAGGCTTTCGGCACTTCGAAGTACAACCAGCCCTCGCCGGTGGTGTTCATGTCGACAAAGGGAAAATCAATGCGGTAGGGCGCGATTTCCGCCCCTTCGTTTTCGAGGTGCACGACATTCGG
>CAZVZH010000206.1:0-6188 GCA_964630705.1 uncultured Saprospiraceae bacterium
TTTAGGATGATGTAAAACCTTCTAACCCTCTAACCTTCTAACCCCCTAACCCTCTAACCTTCTAACCCTCTAACCCTCTAGCCTTTCAGTTTTTCACACGCCCCAGCCCCAGCAGGCGCAGCATCAGGTGCGGGAGCGGTTGCTCGGGCTTGGATCGGCGGTTGAGGTGGAGGTACCAGTTGAGTTTTTTCAGGATGGGGATTTTGTGCGTTTCCACGAACTCGATGAGCGTGCCGTCGGGGTCTTCGATGTAGGCGAAATAGCCGGCAGCCTCGCCCATGTCGAAGCTGCCGCTGGAATCCACGGTGAAGGGGTGGCCCAGGGCGGCGCATTTTTCTTTAAGTTCGGCCATGCCCGTGATGTCGAAGCAGAGGTGGATAAACCCCAGGTCGCCCCAAAAACGACCCTCGTAAATGCGGCGGGGTGGGCGGGCCGTGTCGAGCGCCTGCACCAGTTCGATTTCCGAAGCGCCGAGCAGCCGGCTGAAGGGTCCGCGGCGCTGTTCGCTGTGGCGGAGCAGCACGCGGCGGACGCGGCTGGCGCTGCCGTCGAGGCCCGTGAGGTCGTCGAAAACGCCGCTCTGGTCGTACGCGATTTGGTCGTAGCCGAGCACCTGCCGGTAAAAATCGATGGAGCGTTGCATATCGCTTACCCCGATGAAGCAGCCGTACATACCGCCCGTGTGTTCGGGCCTATTTTGGGCAAACCAGTCGTCGGAGCCCACGATTTCAAAGCTGTTGCCCCAGGGGTCTTTTACAAAAAAATGCTCGCGGCCGTCGGGTCGGCTTTCGGGGTTGCTGAGCAGGGTGACGCCGCGGTGGCGCAGCGTGTGGAAACAGGCTTGCACGTCCTTGCATTTGATTTTCCCGATAAAAATACCCAGGTCGCCGAGTTGAGTTTGGAAGGGTGGAGGCACCGGCGTTCGGTCGGTATACTGCCAGATTTCCATGCCGCCGCCGCCCTGAAGGTTGAGGGCGAGAATAGCGTGGCGGGCTTGGGGCTGGCCGCCGGTGTAGGGCAACATGAGGCCGGCAGTGGCGGCTTCTTCGAAAATTGGCACATCCATGCCAAAGTGCTGGCGGTACCATTTGAACGCTTCGTGTACGTTGGAGACGCCGATGCCGACTTGTTGAATTCCGGAAATGAACATGCGGAGGGTTGTTTTTAAATCTGATTTTAAAAATGCTGGCCATCGTATCGCCGAACCCCGTTCGGTGTTTCGTCTCAGTGTGCCGAACGGGGTTCGGCACTACAGCGCGCAAAGATAACAAGCCGCCGAAGAAGGCTGGGGTTCGTTTGCCGCCGGTTTTTTACTTTTAGCCCGCAACAAGTTTTTCCAACCGGCCGCACCATGTCGACCTACACGCTCTTCGATCTGCAGCAATACATCCGCCAGGTGCTGGCGCTCAATTTTTCGGAACCGCTCTGGATTTCCGCCGAGCTGGGCCAAGTTGGCCGCTCCCGGGGGCATGCGTTTCTCGACCTGGTACAAAAAGGCGCCGGCGACGACAACCTGGCGCAGGCCCAGGCAGTGCTCTGGCAACGACAATACCAGCTGTTGCAAGGGCAGCACGGCTTGTTGCTGGAGGAGTTGCTCCAAGAGGGCCGCGCGCTGCGCATGCAGGTGCAGGTGGATTATCACGAGCGCTTCGGGCTCAAACTCGTGTTGCTCGACCTCGACCCGGCCTATACCCTCGGCCGCCTGGAACTCCAACGCCGCCAAACGATCGACACCCTGCGCGCACTGGGTTTTCTGGACAAAAACCGCGCGCTGCCGCTGCCGCCGGTGCTCCAGCGCATCGCCGTGGTCAGCTCGGAAGGCGCCGCCGGTTTTCAGGATTTCCGCGAGCAACTGGCGCACAACACCGCTGGCTTCGCCTTTCACTGCCGCTTGTTTTCCGCCGCAGTGCAAGGCCAAAACCTGGAAACCGAAATCGGCGCTGCGTTCGACCTCGTAGCTGCGCAAGCCGAACGTTTCGACTGCATCGCCGTGCTGCGCGGCGGCGGGGCCCGGCTCGACCTGGCCGGTTTCGACCGGCTCGAACTCTGTAAAAAAGCCGCAGCCCTGCCCCTGCCGCTGCTCACCGGCATCGGCCACGACTCCGATGAGAGCGTGCTCGACCTGGTGGCGCACACTGCGCTGAAAACCCCCACGGCCGTGGCCGAGTTTTTGATCCAGCACAACCGCGATTTTGAAGCACGCCTCTTGCACCTGGCCGATCAGTTGTACGACCGCGTTGGCCGGAAAATTCAACACCAACAACTAAGGCTTACCCAAGTGGAAACGGCACTGGGCTGGAGCGCCCGCGCCCGTTGGACCGCCGCCCGCCAACAACTCGACCAGGCCGAGGCAGTTTGCGCCGCGCTGCACCCGGAGGCCGCCTTGCGGCGCGGATTTTCGGTGACGATGAAAAATGGCGTCGCTGTCCGTTCCGTGGCTGAGATAGGGCCGGGCGACCGGCTGGAGACCCGGTTGGCGGACGGTTCGGTTTGGTCGGAGCTGCGGGAAAGTTAAAATGGAGGACAGGAGCGCGGATGACGCGGATTTGTATCGCCGATCCCCGATCGGCGACGCGGAATCATCCCTTTTTTGACCAGCTTGGGCCCCTTGAATGGGTAACTTCGCGCGTCGCCGATCGGGGGGATCGGCGATACAACTCCGCTAAAATCCGCGTCATCCGCGCTCCCATCCTGCACACAAATACAAAATTCTGCTTTTCTTGGGCCGCCTGGAATCCAACCGTCCGCATTATGAAAAAATACGCCTCCCTGTTTTTCCTCAACCTGCTCTTCGCCGCGCCGGTTTTTTCCCAAACCTACCTCCACTGCGGTCGCCTGCTCACGATGACCGGCGAGCAGGTGCAAACGGCCGTAACCCTGGTGGTGGAGGGCGCTAAAATTACCCGCATCGAAACCGGCTACCTGGCGGCGCCGGCGGGCGGACAAACCGTCGATTTGAAAGACAAAACTGTGTTGCCAGGCCTGATCGACTGCCACGTGCACCTGGAATGGGAGATCAGCCGCAACAGCTACACCGAGCGCTTCACCCTCAACGACGCCGACTATGCCCTGCGCGCCGCCGCTTACGCTGGCCGCACCTTGCGCGCGGGCTTCACCACCGTGCGCGACCTCGGCGGGCGGGGCGCCAACATCGCCCTGCGCAACGCCATCCAGCAAGGCCTGATCCCTGGCCCCAGAGTGCTCACCGCCGGCAAGATCATCAGCATCACCGGCGGCCACGGCGACGCCACCACGGGCGCCCGCTGGGACCTGTTCGACCCGCCGCCTGGCGCCGAAGAAGGCATTGCCGACGGCATCGACGCCTGCCAACGGGCGGTGCGCACGCAGGTGAAACGCGGCGCCGACCTCATCAAAGTGACAGCCACTGGGGGCGTGCTCAGCCTGGCCCGCGACGGCCGGCTGCCGCACTACAGCGCCGGCGAACTCGAGGCCATCGTGCAAACGGCCAAGGACCTCGGCGTGCCGGTAGCTGCCCATGCCCACGGCGACGAGGGTATGCGCCGGGCGGTGCTTGCCGGCGTGCAGTCGATCGAACACGGCACCTTTATGAGCGACAGCACGATGGAGCTTATGCTTCGGCACGGCACCTGGCTGGTGCCTACGCTGACGGCGGGTTGGGCGGTGAGCGACAGCGCGCAGTTCGCGCCCGGTTTTTTCCCCGAGCAGGTGCGCGGGAAAGCCCTGGGCATGGGCCCGCAGATTTCGGCTACCCTCGGCCGGGCTTACCAGCGCGGAGTGCGCATCGCTTTCGGCACCGATGCGGGCGTTTTTCCGCATGGAAAAAATAACCTGGAGTTTGGTTACATGGCTGCGGCCGGCATGAAAAACTGGGACATTTTGCGTTCGGCCACCGTTTGGGCCGCTGAAATGCTTCGGCTCGACGACCAGCTGGGCAGCCTGGCGCCGGGCAAAACCGCCGATATCATCGCTGTCGGCGGCAATCCGCTGGAGGATATCCGTTCGATGGAAAAGGTTACTTTTGTCATGCGCAACGGCGTCATTTACCACCGGTAGTTCCACACTCCCATGTTTCTACGCAACCGTTTTTTCTGGCTTTTCGGCGGGGTCACGGCCCTGTTCGCCTTGTCGTACCCGTTCGGGTGGTTGTTCCCGCTGGCGCAAATAGCGTTTGCCGGCGCTGTGGCGGCGGTGTTGGCCGATGTTTTATTGCTGTTTGGCCGCCGGCCGAATGTGTTGTGCGCGCGGGAAACGCCGGCGGTGTTTTCCCTGAGCGACGACAATCGGGTGTTGTTGCGGGTACACAACCAGGGGCGGCTGCGGCTGTGGCTGGCCTTGATCGACGAGTTGCCGGTGCAGTTTCAGCGGCGCGACTTCGAGTTGCGACTCGCCTTGGCCCCGGGTGAACTACGGCAGTTGCGCTACGAGCTGCGGCCCCTCACGCGCGGCGTTTACGCTTTCGGCAGCGTCCAGGCCTTCTTGTCGACCCGCCTGGGGCTGGTGGAACGCCGGGTGGCATTTGAGCAGTCGCAGGAGGTGGCTGTTTACCCCTCCATTATTCAAATGAAGCGCTACGAATTGCGCGCCATGCAGCACATTGCCCATGAGACGGGTATTAAAAAAATCCGCCGTATCGGTCACAGCTACGAGTTCGAGCAGATCAAAAACTATGTGCAGGGCGACGATTACCGCAGCATCAATTGGAAAGCCTCCAGCCGCCGGGGCGCGCTCATGGTAAATCAGTACGAAGACGAGCGCAGCCAGCAGGTGTACTGCATCATCGACAAAAGCCGGGTGATGCGCCTGCCGTTCGAAGGGTTGAGCCTGATGGACTACGCGATCAATACCGCGCTGGCGATCAGCAACATCATTTTGAAAAAAAAGGACAAGGCGGGGCTGCTCAGTTTTTCAGATGTGATGGGCGCCACGATCAAAGCCGAGCGCAGCGGCGCTCAGCTCCACCGCATTCTGGAGGCTTTGTACCGGGAAAAAGAGCGCAGCGGAGAGGCCAATTTCGAACTGTTGTACGAGGCAGTGCGCCGGCTGATCGGGGTGCGGGCTTTGTTGCTTGTGTTCACCAATTTTGAGAGCATGTACGCCCTGGAGCGGGCTTTGCCGCTGTTGCGCCGGCTCAACCGCCTGCACCTGCTGGTGGTCGTTTTTTTTGAAAATACCGAGATCCGGGCGCTGGTCAACCAACCGGTAGAGCGCACAGCCGATATCTACCGGCAAACGGTGGCGCAGCAGTTTTTGCAGGAGAAAAAAGAAATGGTGTACCGGCTGCGGCAATACGGCATCCAGGCCGTGCTCACCAAGCCGGAAGACCTGACACTGAATACCATCAATAAATACCTGGAGTTGAAATCCAGGGGTCTGATCTAAAATTTTTAGCAAATGAGTACACACAACGATCGATATTTCGTCGAAGCCTGGGGCAAAAAACGCGCCCAGGGAAGCCTGCGATTTATCCTTCGGCAAGCCGCTTGGTACATCCTGGTTTTCGCTACGGTGGCGGTGGTGCTGGACTGGAATGAGCTGGGTTTTCAAGGGGCTGTGGAGCGCCGAATCCTGAACTGGCGGGTGGCGCTATACCTTGTTTTCGGCCTGTTGTTGGGCGCCCTCAACTGGTGGCTGATGGAGCGGCAGTACCGCAAGGCGCTCGCCAATATTGCGGACGAGCAGTAGTCAGTTTTTTTACCACTTACAAACAACTGCGCCATGAACGAACAGGAAAAGCACCAGTTTCTCGCCCTTTGGAGCGCAACCCGCCAAAAAGGCGCCTGGCGCTATGTGTTGGCCACGGCCCTGAGTTGGGGCACGGTGTCGGCATTTCTGGTGCGCCTGCTGATAACCTTGCTCGATCAGGGCTTGCACTGGCCGGCGATCCGGGCTGCATTCTGGTCGGAGGAGTACCTGCGGTACTGGGGCGTTTTTTTGCTCGGCGGCCTGTGTTACGCGGTGACGATGTGGTTTTATTTTGGTTGGCAGTACCGGCGGTTGAGGAGGCAGGAGAAGCAAGGGGAGGATATTGAGGGGGGCTGAGAAAGTCGGTAAGGTGCGTCATGCGTGGCCTCGGAGAGGCCTAACGTTTGTAGTAGCAACCCGGTCGTTGCACCGTGTATGGCCTCGGAGCGGCCTAACGTTTGTAGCAACCCGGTTCGTTGCACCGCGTGGGCCTCGGAGCGGCCTAACGTTTGTAGCAACCCGGT
>CAZVZH010000206.1:6288-8374 GCA_964630705.1 uncultured Saprospiraceae bacterium
GGAGCGGCCTAACGTTTGTAGCAACCCGGTTCGTTGCACCGCGTGGGCCTCGGAGAGGCCTAACGTTTGTAGCATTCAAATTATAACCCAACAATTCTCCCGGAAATGGCAGACGTATTTTCCCAAATCTACATCCAAATCGTTTTTGCGGTTAAAAATCGTCAGGCACTTATCCATCCGGAATGGGAGGAAAATTTGTATCGGTATACCACCGGTGTTGTCGAAACGCGAGGCCATAAAATGCTGGCCATCAATGGTATGCCGGACCATGTCCATTTATTTATCGGCCTGAAACCCTCGGAGGCGCTTTCCGATTTGGTGCGGGAAATCAAAAATGCAACCAACGATTATATTAAGGCAAACAGGTTTTCAACCTTTCATTTTGAATGGCAGGCCGGTTACGGCGCATTTTCGTACAGCCGCTCTCATATGGATGCGGTATGTCAATACATTTTGAATCAAAAAGAGCACCACCGGAAACGCACGTTCGAGGAGGAATTTTTGAAAATTGTTGCAGATTTTGAGATTGAAATTGGCCGGAAATCCATGTTTGATTTTTTCCTTCCTGATTAACCTACAAACGTTAGGCCTCTCCGAGGCCGGGTGGGTAATCAACCGGGATTTCTACAAACGTTTGGCCTCTCCGAGGCGCGGTACAACCAAAAACCAAGCTTATGCTCCTAATGACTCCAATGACTTTTAATGACTTCCCAGTAACGCATCACCCCACCCCCGGAATCGGCACATACAACTCCCCATCCAGTACATTCCGCGAAATGACAATCCGTTGCACCTCCGAGGTACCTTCGTAAATCTGGGTGATTTTGGCGTCGCGCATCAGCCGCTCCACGTGGTATTCTTTCACAAAGCCGTAGCCGCCGTGGATCTGCACGGCTTCGACGGTTTGCCGCATGGCTACTTCGGAAGCGAAGAGTTTGGCCATGGAGGAGGCCTGGTCGTAGTTCAGGCCCTGGTCTTTCATGATGGCGGCGCGGTAGACGAGCAGGCGGGCGGCTTCGATTTCAGTAGCCATATTGGCCAGTTTGAAAGCGATGGCCTGGTGCCGGCTGATGGGTTTGCCGAAGGCTTCGCGTTGTTTGGAGTACTCGACGGCGAGCTCGTAAGCGCCGGCAGCGATGCCGAGGGCTTGGGCGGCGATGCCGATACGGCCGCCGGAGAGGGTTTTCATGGCGAATTTGAAGCCGAAGCCGTCGGTGCCGAGGCGGTTTTCTTTTGGCACGCGCACGTCGTTGTACATGATGGTGTGCGTGTCGGAGGAGCGGATGCCGAGTTTGTCTTCCTTGGCGCCGATGACAACGCCGGGCCAGGAGGTTTCGACGAGCAGGGCGTTGATGCCGCGGTGGCCTTTTTCAGGGTCGGTTTGAGCCATGACGATGTGCAGGCTGGAGCTGCCGCCGTTGGTAATCCAGTTTTTGGTGCCGTTGAGCAGGTAGTGGTCGCCCATGTCGACGGCGGTGGTGCGCTGGCTGGTGGCGTCGGAGCCGGCTTCGGGTTCGGAGAGGCAGAAGGCGCCGATCCATTCGCCTCGGGCCAGTCGGGTGAGGTATTTTTGTTTTTGTTCTTCGGTGCCATAGGCCTCGAGGCCCCAGCAGACGAGGGAGTTGTTGACCGACATGAGCACTGAACAGGAGTTGTCGACTTTGCTGAGCTCTTCCATAGCGATCACATAGGAGAGGGTGTCCATGCCGCCGCCGCCGTATTCCGGCGCGACCATCATGCCCAGGAAGCCGAGTTCGGCCATTTGGCGCACCTGGTCTTTGGCAAATTCCATTTTGGTATCGCGTTCGATGACGCCGGGTTTGAGTTCGTTCTGGGCAAATTGACGGGCGGCTTCCCGTACGGCGAGGTGTTCTTCAGTCAGATGAAACATGCGTTTGAAACGGTGTGTGGTGGTTGAATGCAACATGCCGGGATGCCGGCGCGTCGACAGGGCAGCATAGGTTTTAAACCGGCGCGAAATTACGCCAATTTTAATTTTTAGATAGGGACAACCTGGGTTTGTATTGGATAGGAGCGCGGACGACGCGGATTTTGGCGGATTGCCTGGGATCAACTTTTTTTAAAA
>CAZVZH010000207.1:0-8287 GCA_964630705.1 uncultured Saprospiraceae bacterium
TAAGCGCTACAATCAACGCTCATGAAAAAACGCACTCTACACTTTTGCTTCCTGTTTGCATCGGGTGCACTTTTTGCCCAACCCGTCCTCGTCAAAGACATTCACCCCGGCTTGGGAGCCGGCGTCTATTTGGGATTCGCGCGCTCAGCCGTACTTGGAAACACCCTCTATTTCACAGCAGACGACGATGTCCACGGCATCGAGTTATGGAAATCCGACGGCACAGCGGCGGGCACTGTAATGGTCCGGGATATTTATCCGGGTAAATCCTTTGATGGCCCGAAGGAATTTTATCTGGTGTACGACAACCAGTTGTATTTCACCGCGCGGGACACCACGAACGACACGGAGTTGTGGCGAACCGACAACGGACCGGAAGGAGCCGTGCTTATCCGCGACGCCTGCCCGACCGAATGCGACGGCGCTAATTACGGCTCTCGCCCCCGGCCAATGGCTGAGTACCTGGGTAAACTGTACCTCAATTGGCAAGATTTCACGATCGGCGAGGAATTCTGGGTTACGGATGGCACAGCGGCAGGCTCCATGCTGATTAAGGATATCAACCCCGGCGGCGGCGGGTCCAGCAGCCAGCCTTACGGATTTACGGTGTTTCAAGGCAAATTGTATTTCGCCGCTGATTCGGCGAATGTCGGCTCCGAACTTTGGGAAAGCGATGGCACGGCAGCCGGTACCCGCCTGGTAAAAAACATCAACACCAGCTCATTTGGCGACAGTGAGATGGACGCACCCGTTGTCGGTCCGGATGCCTTTTATTTTTGGGCACGGGCAAACAATGGAGACGGACCGGAACTGTGGCGTTCTGACGGCACAGCAGCCGGTACCAACCGGGTAAAAGACATCAACCCGGGTAGCGCAAGCGCCAAACCATTTGCGGGGATACGAATTTCTGCCTGGCTGGGCAATCAACTGCTGTTTGTGGCAAACGACGGTACCACTGGCGAAGAACTGTGGTCGACCGATGGTACCGAGGCGGGCACGGTGTTGCTTGCCGATATCAACCCGGGCATAAACAACAGCGGGATTCAGTTTTTTGCCAGTCTGAATGGACAGGTCTTATTCAAGGCCAATGACGGCGTCAATGGCTATGAACTTTGGGTGACCAACGGAACCAGTGCCGGCACGATGTTATTGAAAGATATTCAGCCGGGTTCAGCCAACGGCCTTCAAAGCTTTGAAATAGCCTACACCGTTTTTCAAAACAAATTAATTTTTACGGCTAACGATGGCGTTAAAGGCCGCGAAATCTGGATCAGCGACGGCACGGCAGCTGGAACGGTATTGTTATCCGATGTAGATCCCGGCGCTGCGGAATCTAATCCATCGAATTATCACGTAATCGGCAACACCCTGTTTTTCTTTGCCCAAACCAACCCTACAGGCCGCGAGCTTTGGAAATACGATCTAAGTTCAGTGGGTACGAATACGCCAAAAAACACCCTGAAATTTGAATTGAATCCAACCGTCTCCAATACAGGCATTTTTAACCTGGTCCTGGAGCAAAATGCGGATGCGACGGAACCCTTATTACTCGAAGTACACGATTTGACTGGAAGAACGCATGCTACCCGGACACTTGATGGCAGTTCGCAATCAGTCGACCTGTCGGGCCTGCCCGGCGGGGCCTATGCCGTGCAGCTTACCGGTTTGAAATCCGGATGGCGCGGGGTGAAGCAGGTGTTTATTTTACCATGAAGGTTGTAACCCCGATCTACATAATTTTCTAAAAATCTCAGCTATGATACCCATTTCCACCAGCCTTTCCCGCTTGGGCGGGACGCTTACCGTCATGTTTTTTACTGCTTTGCAAGCGTTCAGCCAAGGTGCGACGCAACAGTTTCGCATCGCGGCCAGCGCTATTTATGCAGACAGCGCCGTGATCGTCCGCTGGACGCCGGTCAACCTGGAAACCTGGAAATGGGGCAACGCTGAGGGTTACGACCTGGTGCGCTATACCGTGATCGACCAGGGCGATACGCTCGACGGCTACGCGTACGATTCCAGCATGGTCAATCTGGGAGTAGCGCTCAAACCCTTACCGGAAAGTCAGTGGGAAACGTACGCGGATTCGAACGACCTGGCCGGCGTAGCCGCCAGTACAATTTACGGCGACAGCCTCGATCTGCTGCCGCCGGGCGGCCCCAGCCTGCTCAATATTTATAACAAGAGCCGGGAGGCTGAAAACCGATTCACGTTCAGCTTATTTGCTGCCGACCAGGACTTTTCAGTGGCCAAAATGATGGGTTTGGCATTTATGGACACCAGCGCGAGAGCTTCGAGCAAATATGTGTATTGGGTCAAACCGCACGACCCTGACTCGCTGGCTGAGGTAAAAAATGGTTTTGCCTTGGTGCATACCGATTCGAGTTTCGTTCTGCCGGCGCCCGCCGGGCTGCGCGGACACGGCGGCGACAGTACGGCTATCCTCAATTGGAAACGCAACGACCAGCACTTTACCAGCTATGTCGTGGAGCGCTCCATCGACGGCGTCAATTTTACGCCAGCGAACGAGCGGCCACTGATTTCGGCAGTATCGCCGGAGGCAGACGACGGCACAATCGCTTTTGCCGACTCGCTGTACGCCAACGGTGTGTCCTTCATTTACCGGGTGCGCGGGCGCTCGCCCTTTGGCATGTTGAGCCAACCTTCAGACACCGTGCAGGTGACCGGTGTACCGGAGCCTATTTTTGCCTTGCTGTCTATTGAAAACATCGAAGAGGTGGCGCAAGGGCAACTGACGGTTACCTGGAATTTTCCGGAGGATATGGAAAATTATGTTCAAGGCTTCGACCTGTACCGGGGCCTGGGGCCGGACGGGCCATTTACTAAACTTAACGATGATATTATCCCGATTTCGGTCCGTTCGTTTGTGGATATTGAACCCAAGCCGGCTAATTATTATCTGGTGCGAACCACCGACGCTTACGGTTATCCCATGGAAAGCTTTCCGCGTCTGGGCCAGATCAAGGACGACACGCCGCCGTCAAGGCCTGCATCTGTGTTCGGCCAGGCCGACGCCTCGGGCGTCGTTACGCTGCACTGGACGCGTAGTCCCGAGCCCGATGTACTGGGCTACCGGGTATTCATTGCCAACTCCCAGAGCGGCGACTATGCGCAGGTTACGTCTGTTTGGTTAAACGACACTACCTTCCGGTATCAACTCAATCTGAATACCTTGAGCGAGTTTGTCTATTTCGGCGTAAAAGCGCTGGATTACCACCACAACCAGTCGCCTATGTCTGAGCCTGCGCAGATTTCCCGCCCCGACATTATTCCTCCCTCGGCGCCGTTGATCACCACGGTCGAGGCCACACCGCAAGGCGTTACATTTGCCTGGGTTGAAAGCAGCAGCTCCGACGTGTACAAACATGAATTTCAGCGTAAGATCGCCGGCTTACCCGGCTGGACGGTGCTTACGGAGTTCACGACTCAAAATCCATTGAGCGGATTTGTCGATTCGACAGCAAGTAAACGGCGCTGGTATCAATACCGACTGGTAGCGGTAGACGAAGCCGGTAACCGAGGCGGCTCGCGCATCGTTAAGGCCAAGCCGATCAACGACGGCCTGCGCGATTCGATCCTGAACTTTGGCGGGCAATTGGTCAGCGGCGGCGGAACTGTAGCCAACTATATCCTGTTGCAATGGGATTATCCCAAAGACGTCGACTTGATCGGCGTTCAGATATTCCGTGGCTACGACAGTTCGGCCATGTATTCTTACCGGTTTTTTCCTTACCCGATTCCGGCATCCACCGATTACGCCGATATGGCTATTTTCCCCAACGGGAATCTGCACCGGTTCAGGTTTTATGATTATGACATTGCTTTTGATGAACCCGTCTTGACTACGTTCTCCTACATTTTCAACAGCAATTTGAACATAAATCAGGCGGTGTCGCCGCCGCAAAGCCAGGGCACGCCGGGAAGCCCGGTGGATTACATCGTTCCCAACCCAACAGCAACTCCGCCCAATACCCTGAAATACTGGGTTATGGCCAAGTTCGCGGACGGAACATATTCGCCGTTGGCGGGCCCGGTGAGTATTAGTTTGTGAGGGAGGGTCAGGGGTTCGAATCCCTCCCGAAAATTTTCGGGACAAGTCTTGCGCCCACCAGGCCACCCAATGGTGGCCTTTTTTATTTATGGCCTGGACATACATACTATATTCTGCTGAATTGGATCGGTGTTATATTGGAAGTACAGAAAAGGCTCCGGTGGATCGCAACCAATCGAATTTAAGTTATTACAAACCAAACTGCCGCAAGTGGTGATTGATATGTCGCCACATCAGCCGTCCCCAAGCGCGGTTGGACAGCCTGCCAAACACCGGACTGGGGTGGAAGGACTGATTTTCCGATTGTTGGGCAAAGCGGTGGATCGCCAGCAGCAAAGCCTGTCTGTCGCGGTCGAAATCGAGCGGCGGCGTACCCTTTTTACCCGGAATAAACTCCGCTGCGGTTGGCGCCCCCTTGGGCCAGGGAGCCAACCACACCATGAAGGTGCTCAGTGGCCGTTTGCTTAACACCGATGGCATGGGCTGCGCTGTACGGTCGCCCAAGGCTACGAGCAAGGGGTCGGTCAGGTGTGGAAGGAGCTGCCGCGCATCCAGCTGGCCCCAACGGCGTTGACTGTCAGGACGCAGCCCTTGTAAGCGATGGATAAGCGCCTCTCGGTCGGCAGGATGCAGTAAGTTTTTCATTTTTCCGACAAATAAATTTCGGACAAAAATGCAGCCTGCTACGCTCCGCCAGTCCAGCTCCGCCGGAATTTAAATATGCCGAAACGGAGTTTTTCGCAAATCCGAGGGCGTGCAACCATACGTTTGCCGGAAGGCCCGGCTGAATGCCGAAATATTTTCATAACCAACCACAGCCGCAATCTCTTCCACGCGGTGTTCGCCTGCGAGCACCAACTCATGCGCCTTGTTCATCCGGCAGCGTTTCAAAAATTGGAAAACAGGCATGCCGAACAACTGTTTGAACCCTTTTTTCAAGGTAAATTCATTCGAGCCGACGGCCCTGGCCAGCTGTGCCAGCCCAGGCGGGTTGGCCAGGTTTCCCTCCAAAATTTCGCGGGCTTGCCGAATCTTTTCCGCATCGCGTTTGGAAACATACTGAGTTGTAGCGGTTTGCCGCCGGTTCAATTCGAGCACAATGGCCAGGATTTCCAGCATTTTGCTCTCCAAAAACAGCTTTTCGGAAACAGCCCAATCGAACTGTTCTGTTTGCAGACACGCTACAATTTGCCGGACGCCAGGATGCCAAGCGCTGTTTTTAAAATAACACAGATTGCGTCGTTGCGCCGCTTTTTGAAAATTTTCGGGTAACAGTTCGAAGCTCTCGCCAAGTAAAGCCAGAAACCCTTGCAAATCGATGTGCAGCGTAGCGGTGGAAAATTCGCCCCAGGCTTCAGTTTGAGCGGTGAGGGTGGTGTTGGGCAGCAAAAGCGTGTTGTACTGGCTGTTGTCGGTTTGCGCAGGCAGGTAGTTACCCCTGAGGGCGAATAGTTGTTTGCCCTTCAGGCAAAAATTGAAACTCGCCTGCGGGCGTCCGAAACTACATTTTTTTTCAAGCAATACCCCCTCCGGTGCGTACCCCGAAGTAAGCCAGAACATTGCGCCATTGCCCAGCTGAATTTCGCGGTGCCGCAGCAAAATAGCCTTGTCGGAACGGTACTGATCACCCTTGAGTTGAATCGCTTCCATGCACTGTTCAGTTTTGATTTTGAATCAGTTACGAAAAAAAGCCGCTCCTCACTCCCCCCCCGCCGGATTCACCCCCGTCCGCCGCTCATATTCCTGAAAATCAGCCTGGCTGCCCGCGGTATCGCCCAGTTGCAGCCGCACATTGCCCCGCGCGCGGTAGGCCCGTTCGAAATCGGGGTTGAGCTCAAGGGCGCGGTCGAGGTCGGGCAAGGCTTCGGGCACGCGGTTGAGGTTGACGAGGGTAAGCGCCCGGTTGTACAGGATTTCGTGGTCGTCGGGCTTTAGTTCCAGGTATTTGTTCAAATCGCTGAGCGAGCGGTCGTACTGTTTGGCCATGCCCAGCAGGCCGCCGCGGTATTTGTAGGCGTCGAGCAGTTGGGGGTTGATTTCGATGGCCTTGTCAAAATCGCTCATGGCCGCTTTGAAATTCTTTTTGTCGTTGGCGTACGCAATGGCGCGCGCCTGGTACAAGCGGCCGTTTTGGTGATAACCGTTTTCAATGGCATGGCTGACAATCGTGACGGTGTCTTTCCAGCGGCGAATTTGCAAGGCGCTCAGCAACAGCAGCAGCAACACCCAAGCAATCCCCACCGTCTGCAAGGCGCCGGCCCAAGGGGCGAAGCGGCTGCGGGCAGCGTCCCACAACATCACCAGGGCATAGAAAAAACCGGCGGCGGCCAGGTAGTTGTAGTGGTCGGCGCAAAGTTCGAAGGTGCCGACAGAGTAAAAAGGCAGGGTAAACAGGATGTTGGCGCCGTAAAACAACAAACCTTGCCGCACATACGGCGCCTCGCTGCGCCATTTCCAGGCCGCCCAGGCCACTGCCGCCAGCACCGCCGGACCGAGGAAATACACCCAGGGCAGCTGGCCGTTTACCTTGTCGAATGAATAGTAAATGCTCAGTTTCAAGGGCAACAGCAGTTTGGCCCAGTACAACACCGGCGTGTAGCACACCAGCACCGCGCGCTCCCAGAGGCTAAAATCGTTGGCGCCGGCGCCCACCTCGACGCCCGCCGCCGCGCGGGTATAAAAGGTAAACAAACCGAAACCCAGGGCCAGGGCAAAAAACGGCGCGTAGCCCAACCAGCGCCGGCGCGGCTCCAGCCGGGGCGTTTTCCAGTACTGGTCGAGCGCCAGCAACAACAGCGGCAACATCACCGCCGTACTCTTGGCCAAACAGGCCGCTGCGAACAAACCCAACGACCAACCGTAGTGCCGCACCGACCCACCTTCCGCACCGGCGTGTTGCAGGTAAAAATTAGCTGAAAGCAGGCAAAACAGCGTAAACAACGGCGTGCTGAACCCCGCAATCCAAGCCACCGACTCTACCTGAACGGGGTGAATGGCAAACAAAAACGCAGCCGCGAAAGCCGCCCAGCCCACCACCTCCAGCCGCAGAAACAGCCTGTACAAAAGCCAGGTACACCCCGCATGCGCCAGCGCGCTCAGGAGGTGGTAAAGAAACGGGTGGTCGCCGCCCAAGTGGTACGAAATAGCGTAGCCCAGCCAGGTGAGCGGGGCATACATGCCCAGATTGAACACCGTGAAATCGAGGTTTTTGACGGCCGGGTTGTCCACGGTGGCCATGTGGTCGTCGATGCCCAGCAACTCGTTGGAAAAACCCGTGCTGAACAACAGGAAAGCAGCGCCGGCCAGCACCCAGGGCTGCCATTCGCGGGTTTCTGAATGGGCTGATTTGGAGGAAGACGGGGCTTTCTGGGCTTTGCTCGCGTATTTTTTCTTTGCCATGTTTCAATTTGAACGCATTCGGGCGAAAAATACGGCAAACTGCCGGACCAGCCGCTCCCCTTGCGGGTTTACTATTTTTTCCGCCCGAAAAAATGGACTTACTTTTGCCCGCCGGCAGGCAGCCAAGCGGCGCGCCGCCGAATCTGGAAAACACAACTCAAATGTTCACCACTCATCTGCTTTATCATGTTTAAATCCTCCCTGCTGCTCAGCTGCTTTTTGATCTTTACCGGGGCAACCCTGCATGCCCAATACGGCGGCCCGCGCCTGTTCCTCGACGTCCCGTCTTTTTATGCCCATACCCCCGATGTCGAAAACGCGGGCGACCGCCTGGGCGCCGGCCTGGAAGTAGCCATGAACGTCGGCACGCACTGGAGCGTAGCCCGGCTCGGCCTGGGCACGACCTATACCTTCAACCCGCAAGCCGAAGATTTTGACAAAACCACCCTCTGGGGCCCCTACGGCTTGCTGGAAGCCGGCGCCGGCTTGTACCGCACCAACGGCGACCAGTGCGCTAAAAACAAACAAAGCGCCTTCACCGCCCTTGGAAAAGTGGGCCTGCGCTATAACTTCAATGAAGATGCCGTGCGTTTCGGCCCCGAAGCCGAACCCGAAAAGTTCGACTTTACCCTGGGCGTAGAGCTAGGATATTTTTTCATCCGCGACGTGTTCCGCAACATGGAATTCGTGCTCAGCAGCAACTACCACACCCAGGCAAAAGTGATCTCGGCCAACATCGGCTTCAAGTTTTTCCTCAACCTGCGGGCCAACCGGTACGACTAGAGCATGTTGGGAAACTTAAAAAAGTGCTTTTTA
>CAZVZH010000208.1:0-915 GCA_964630705.1 uncultured Saprospiraceae bacterium
AGTACATTGTGCTCACGCTGATGGCCGACAACCCCGGCGAGGGCGGCGTTTTTTCTTTGTATGCGCTGGTGCGGCGGTACGGGAAAACACTGGCATTGCCCACTATTTTAGGCGCCACCACCCTGTTGGCCGACGGCATCATCACGCCGCCGATTTCGGTAGCGTCGGCCGTGGAAGGCCTGGAAACCGTGCTGCCGCATTTGCCTACGGTGCCCATCGTGGTGATTATTCTGACCATCTTGTTTTTTTTCCAGCGCTTCGGCACCCAGAAAGTGGGTTCGGCCTTCGGGCCGATCATGGTCGTGTGGTTTTCGATGTTGTTCGTCTTGGGTATCAGCCAGATTCTGCACTACCCCGATATCCTCGGGGCATTGAGTCCGCACTATGCCCTGGAGTTGCTGACGCGGTACCCAAAAGGATTTTGGCTGCTGGGCGCTGTGTTTTTGTGCACCACCGGCGCCGAGGCATTGTATTCCGACCTGGGGCACTGCGGCCGGCGAAACATCCGCATCACCTGGATTTTTGTAAAAATCAGCCTGCTGACCAACTACCTGGGCCAGGCTGCCTGGATGCTGCACCAGGGCGGCCCGACGCTTGACGGGCGCAATCCGTTTTACGAAATCATGCCCGATTGGTTTTTGTTGCCGGGTATCGCCATCGCCACAGCCGCCACAGTGATCGCCTCGCAGGCGCTCATCAGCGGCTCGTACACCCTGATCAGCGAGGCCATGTCGCTCAACTTCTGGCCGCGGGTGGCCGTGCGGCAACCCACCGACACCAAGGGGCAGATTTACATCCCGAGTGTCAACACCATCCTGTGGGTCGGTTGCGTGCTGATGATTCTGTATTTCCAGGATTCGACGCACATGGAGGCGGCCTACGGTCATGCCTATGGCCAGCTTGCTTACTATCGCG
>CAZVZH010000208.1:925-8244 GCA_964630705.1 uncultured Saprospiraceae bacterium
GGCCTACGGGTTTTCGATCACTGTGGCCATGATCATGACCTCTATTTTGCTGAGCTACTTTTTGCTGTACATCAAAAAATGGAACCGGGTGTTGGTCGGCGGGATTTTGCTGGTTTTCCTGGTCATCGAGGGTTCGTTTTTCGTGACCAATCTGCCCAAACTCACCCATAACCCCATGGGCTTGCTGCCCCTGGCCCTGATTGCGCCGACGATGTACATCTGGTTTTACGCCCGGAAGATCAACAACAAACTGGTGAGTTTTGTCGACCTGCACCCTTACCTCGACCTGCTGAAGGAACTCGGCGCCGACCGGAAAATCCCGAAGTTCTCCACCCACCTCATTTACCTGACCAAGGCCAATCGCCGCAACCACATTGAGGAGAAAATTCTAAAATCCATTTTTGCCAAAAAACCCAAACGCGCCGACGCTTACTGGTTTTTACACCTCAACCGCACCGACGAGCCCTACACGCTCAATTATGAAATTGACGAGTTGCTGGACGACAAGGTAATCCGTATCGACATCAACATCGGCTTTCGCTTGCAGCCGCGCACGGAGTTGTATTTCAAAAAAATCGTGCAGGACCTGGTGAAAAACCGTGAGTTGAAATTGCACATCCGGGCCGACGGCTCCACGCGCTACAACCCCGAGCCCGATTTCAAATTTGTGGTGATCGAGAAATTTTTGTCGGTGGAAAATGAGTTCGAGTTGCGCGAGGGCTTGCTGCTCAATGCCTATTTTTTCCTGAAAAAACTCAGCCAGTCGGATGAAAAAGCCTTCGGGCTCGACCGCAGCGATGTGGCCGTCGAGCAGGTGCCGCTGGTGTATCACCCGGTACAGAAATTGAGTTTGGAGCGGAAAGGCTGAGTGCTATTCCATGGCAATCGAAACCGAAGCAACCAACCAAATCCGGGGCGTTCATCCGGCGACGGGGTATTATTTATCGAAAAATTTAGTTTAAAAAATAAACTACTCTACATTTGTTGCCTGTTTTAAAATTCAAACCAAACAAATGTCAATATGGAACAACAGGAAAAAGTACTAGATCCGCAGGAGAGTTTGCGTGTCATACGCGAAACCATTGATTTGGCCAAACGGGGGGTTGGCGAGAGCGGTTTTCAGTTTTTGTGGTGGGGTTGGCTGGTCATTGGGGCTAGCCTGGCGGAATATTACCTCTTGTCGAAGGGCTACGGGACGCGGGCGCACCTGGCTTGGATGGTGATGCCGCTTGTTGGGGCGCCGGTGTCGGTATTTTACGAATGGCGGCGCGACCGTAAGAGCGAGGGGCGCAATATTGTGCGCGCCTGGTACGGTTACTTGTGGGCAGGTTTTGGCATTTCGCTGGCCTTGGTACTGGTTACGAGTGTTTCGAGCCAACAAGCGCCGGTGCCAATTGTATTGGTACTGGCGGGGTTTGCCACCTTTATGTCCGGTATATTGATCCGGTTTCGTCCCTTGGTATTTGGCGGCATATTGCTCTGGGCTGGGTCGGCCGTTTGCCTGGGTGTACCGCTTCGCGAACACTCCCTGGTGGAGGCTTGCGCCGTGTTGCTGGGGTACATTGTGCCGGGATATTTGCTAAACCGGAAAGCGCGGGAAAGCCATGTTTAAGGCGCTGGACCCCCTGTTGTTATCGCAATTGCGGCTGACCATTTTGTCTTATCTTATGGTGGCCCGGGAAGCCGATTTCAATGCGCTCAAAGAGCAAACCGGCGCCACAGCGGGCAACCTCAGCGCGCAACTGAGCAAATTGCAGGAGGCCGGTTATATCGAGTTGGAAAAAACCTATCGCAACAACTACCCCCTCACCCTCTGCCGGATTACGGATCAAGGCGTGCAGGCGTTTGAGGAATTTTTCCAAAATCTGAAGACGTATTTTGGTCCGTGAGCGGGTTGCCGGAAGCCCAGAATAGGGTAATCGGCTTTAGATTCGGGGCGTTTTGTCCGAAATTTGACCCGACATTTAGTAGTTACGCCTGAGCCAGGGTACTTTTATCCAGATACTTTTTTCTGCAAAAAGACAACCTGATGAAAACTACCCTTTTCCTACTCAGCTGTTTGGGCCTGCACCAACTGGCCGCGCAAACCCGGCTCGCCGGCTTAGTACACGACAACCAATCGCACCCGGTACCCTATGCCAGTGTGCTCCTGCTGAACGCCACCGACAGCACCCTGGTCAAAGGCACGCTCACCGGCTCCGACGGCACCTTTCAACTCAACGACCTTCCGGCCGGCCGATACCAGCTGACCGTGCAAATGCTCGGGTTTCAGGAGTATCGTTCTGAAGCGCTCGAATGGCGCGCCGGCGCCTCTGCGCCCGACCTGGGCCCGATCGTGCTACTGGAAAACACCGCCCAATTACACGAGGTGACCATTGTAGCGAAAAAGCCTTTTTTCGAGCAAAAAATCGACCGGCTGGTGGTGAATGTAGCCGGCAGCATCACCTCGGCCGGCGCCACCGCGCTCGATGTACTGGAGCGTTCGCCGGGCGTGATCGTCAACCGCCAGAACAACGCCATTGCGCTGGCCGGCAAAGAGGGCGTGGTGGTGATGATCAACGGCAAGATCAACCGCATGCCCGTCGAAGCGGTCGTACAACTGTTGGAAGGCATGCCGGCGGGGAACATCGAAAAAATCGAACTCATCACCACGCCGCCGGCCAATTTCGACGCCGAAGGCAACGCGGGCTACATCAACATCGTGCTCAAACAAAGCGCCGACCGCGGCCTCAACGGCTCCTACAACCTGTCGGGCGGCTTTGGCCGGGGCGATGTGGCTTCCGCCGGCATCAACTTCAACTACCGGAAAAACCGCCTCAACCTCTACGGCGATTACGCCTTCAGCCGCGAAGCGCAGGAGCAGATATTTGCGATCGACCGGCTGGTGCTACTCAACGGCAACACCCTCCGAACCGACACCCGAACGGTGCGCGACCCGCTTCAGCGCAACCACCAGGCCCGGCTTGGCATGGACTTCAGCCTGAGCCCGAAAACCGTGCTCGGCTTGCTGGTTTCGGGCTACGACAACCGCTGGAGCATGGACGCCGTCAACCGCTCCACCATTTCGATCAACGGCCAGCCCGACACCTTGCTGCGCATCGACAACGACGAGGTCAACCACTGGCGCCACCTG
Organism: uncultured Saprospiraceae bacterium; assembly: GCA_964630705.1. Taxonomy (GTDB): domain Bacteria; phylum Bacteroidota; class Bacteroidia; order Chitinophagales; family Saprospiraceae; genus M3007. The sequence continues at coordinate 4,059 of CAZVZH010000208.1, forward strand.
GGCGGCAACCTCAACCTGCAACACCGCTTCCGCGAAGGCGAAGCCCTCACTTTCGACGCCGACTACCTGCACTACGAAAATGAAAACCCGACCAATTACCAGACCGAGTACACGGATGCACAGGGCGGCTTTTTGTTTGGCGAACAGACGTTCAGCGGGAAAGTGACGCCCATCCGGGTGGGCGTGGCCCGGCTCGATTACACCCGGCCGTTTTCCGCCAAACTGAAAATGGAGGCCGGTATCAAAGGCACGCTCGCCCGTTTCGACAACGACGTGACGGTGTACCGGCTCGTGAACGGCGCCCCGGTCAACGACCCCGATCTCACCGCGCAATACCGCCTGGAGGAAGACATCAGCGCCGCTTATGCGGCATTCGACCTTAAACTCGACGACCAGACAGACCTGAAGCTCGGCCTGCGCTACGAATACACCAACTCCAACCTCGGGACGGCCGAACAGGCCAACATCGTCGACCGGCACTACGGCAATTTGTTCCCATCGCTGTTCCTGTCGCGGAGCTTCAACGACCAGCACTCTGCCAACCTCTCGTACAGCCGCCGCATCACGCGCCCGACCTTCAACGACATGGCGCCCTTCGTGATCTTCCTCGATCCGTACACCTTTTTTTCTGGAAATGCCGCTTTGCAGCCCTCCATTTCCAATACCCTGAAACTGGATTACCGGTTTAAAACTGCGCTGCTTTCGGTGCAGTATGCCGTGGAAGACAGCGCCATCGCCCGTTTCCAAGCCCGAGTAGTGGAAGGCACCAATCAACAACTGATCGCCGCCGAAAACATGAAAAACCGCAAAACGGCTTCGGTTACCCTGGCCCTGCCCTGGCAACCGGCCGCTTGGTGGAACATGCAAAACAACCTCGTCGGTACCTGGCAGGAAGTAAATGCTTATCTGGATGGCGAGCCGGTACAGGTGCGGGCGCAAAACCTGCAAGTGGTGTGGATCAACAGTTTTACCTTGCCGCGCGATTTCAGCGCCGAGCTCGTCGGGTTTTATCAAAGTAAAGGCTTGTTCGGCACAACGGTCGCGCTGCCGATTGCCGGGATGAACATTGGTTTTCAGAAAAAATTCGGGGAGCGCTGGGGTACCTTGCGTTTCGGCATCGACGACTTGTTCAATTCGATTAAATTCAGGGGAAAAATTGATTTGCCGGAGTATAATCTGGTGTCGGAATCGGATTTCGACTTCAGCCAACGCACGTTCAAACTGAGCTATACCCGCAATTTTGGCAACAAAAAACTGGCCTCCAAACGGCAGCGCGACACCGGCGCCGAGGAGGAGCGGCAGCGGGTGAATTGAGTTGGATCAAATGTGCCATTCAGAAACATGAAACAAAAAATGATGACGCATTCGCCGTTTAAATTCCTGCCTGCCCTGCTCTGGCTGCTTTGGGCGGTTTCCGCTAAAGCCCAAACCGACAGCCTGCCCGCCCGGGCGCTGCAATTTTCCGGCTACGCCGAAATTTTTTACGCCTGGGATTTCAATGCCGACAAATCCGGCCCTTTGCCCCCCAACCCTTTTTTCTACAACTACAACCGCCACAACGAGGTAATCCTCAACCTGGGCTACCTCAAAGCCGCCTATGCCGCCGGCCGCCTGCGCGCCAACCTGGCCCTGATGGCCGGCAGTTATGCCAACGACAATCTGGCCAACGAACCCGCCGGGTACCGCTACCTGTTCGAAGCTAACGCCGGGGTGCGCATCGGCCGGCGTTGCTGGCTCGACGCGGGGGTGTTGCCCTCGCACATCGGTTTTGAAAGCGCTGTGGGGCAAGACAATCCGACGCTCACCCGCAGCCTGGCCGCCGAAAACTCGCCGTACTACGAAGCCGGGGCACGTTTCAGCTGGTCGAACGACACCTGGACGCTGGCCGCCTTTTACCTCAACGGATGGCAAACGATCCAACGCCGGACAAACGCGCCGGCTTTCGGCGCGCAAATCAACTGGAAGCCAAACGAACGCATCGCTTTTAATTACAGCAACTTCCTGCGTTTCAATGCCTTTAGCGGGCAACGCGAGCGCCGCCTGTTTCACAACCTGTACGGTACATTTCAGTTTGGCCGGCGCTGGCAGCTGTGGCTGGGGGTCGACTACGGCGACACACAACGCAACCTGCCGCCTACCCTGATGCTGCCGGAAGAAGCCCAATGGACGGCCACGACCGCCATCCTGCGCTGGCAATGCACCGACCGCTGGGCCCTGGCCGCCCGGGCAGAGTACTACAATGATCCCAATGCGGCCATCATTCAGTTGTACGATGCGACAAGCACCCGCTTCCGCGCCATCGGGATCGAGGGGTATTCGCTCAACGTCGATTACCGGCTGGCGCCCAATGCCCTGGCCCGGCTCGAAGGGCGTTGGATGCGGCACGACTCGCCGATCTTTAGTCCGCTGCATACCGAACGCGCTTGGGTGACGGCCAGTTTGGCGGTGGGTTTTTGAGGCGAAAAGGCTGCGGTAAGCGCTACCTTTGCCCGCCCAAGTTTGCAGCCATGTCCGACAACCCGCTCGCCCACTACCACCGCCTCCTCGACCTGCTTCGCCAGGAAAAGGAGGCCGACTACCGCTCGTTTCTCGAACTGGTGCGGGAAAAACCCCTATCTGACCGCGTCGAACAAGGCTACACCTGGTACCCGCTGAATGTGCTCAGTACCGGTTTCGCCCTGGGCGACAAAGCCTTCGTGGTGGTGGAGCGCACCGCCCGGATCGACGAGCCGCACCAGTTGCGGGCCGGCCAAACGGTCAGCCTGTTTACCCAAGCCGACCATATCGAACAACCGGAAAAACAAGGCGTGATCAACTACGTAGAGCGCAACCGCATGAAAATTGTGCTCAACGCCCGCGACGTGCCCGACTGGCTCAACGCCGGCCAACTGGGCGTCGACATGCTCTTCGACGACCGCAGCTACCGCGAAATGGAACGCGCCCTGAACCAAGTGCTCGAGGCCCGCGGCAACCGCCTGGCCGAACTTCGGCGCCTGCTCGCTCCGGGGGGCAAACCCTTTTCCAGCGCGTCGTACCCGACTGGGGCCGCTGCGGATTTAGCGTCGGAAACAGGCCTCAACGCCAGCCAACGCGCCGCCGTGCAGGCGGTGTTGGCCAACCGCGACGTGGCGGTCATCCACGGTCCGCCGGGCACCGGAAAAACCACTACCCTGGTAGCCGCTGTGCAGGAATTGGTCAAAACGGAAAGTACCGTGCTTGTGGCTGCGCCCAGCAACACGGCCGCCGACTTGCTCACGGAGCGTCTGGCTGCTGCCGGGCTCAACGTGGTGCGCGTGGGCAACGTCAGCCGCATCGACGAGCAGGTGCTCGAACACACCGTCGACGCCCTGCTTGCCGCCCACCCCGAAGCCAAAAACATCAAAAAAATCAAAATCGAAGCGGCGGAGTACCGGCGGCAGGCCCGGCGCTTCAAACGCCATTTCAACGCCGAAGCCCGGCGTGAACGCGCCCACCTGAAAGACCAGGCCCGCGAACTCGAGGCCTGGGCGCGCAACTTGGAAGACCGGCTGGTCGACGAAATTCTCGACGGCGCCCAAGCCATCACCTGCACCCTGGTGGGCGCGGCCCACCCCTTGCTCGACAAGCGGCATTTCCGCAGCTGCGTGATCGACGAAGCCGCGCAGGCGCTCGAACCCGCCTGCTGGATACCCATTGCCAAGTGCAGCCGCCTGGTGCTCGCCGGCGACCCGTTTCAGTTGCCGCCCACGGTCAAAGACCTGGATGCGGCCCGGCAAGGGCTGGCCGTCACGCTCATCGAGCGCTGCCTCGACCTGCTGCCCGATCAGGTGCACTTGCTCACCGTACAGTACCGGATGCACCGGGCGATTATGGGCTTTTCCAACCAGTATTTTTACGGCGGCGCTCTGCAGGCACATGCCGATGTGGCCGAACGGGTGCTGCTGGCCGAAGCCGCCCCCCTACCCTCCATCACCTTTATCGACACAGCCGGCTGCGGCTTTGAGGAACGCATGCAGGAAAGTCCGGGCGCCCTGCACCGCAGCCTCAGCCGCTTCAATCCGGAAGAAGCCCTGCTCCTGCGCGAGCACCTGCTCCAACTGCCAATTTTCGACGATCACACCCTTCAAACTTCAAACTCCGAACTTCAAACTCCAAACTCCAAACTTCAAACTCCAAACTCCAAACTCCAAACTTCAAACTCCAAACT
>CAZVZH010000209.1:0-8228 GCA_964630705.1 uncultured Saprospiraceae bacterium
TCTGGAGCGCCCTGCCCGGCCTGACCAACGAAATGCTGTACGACGAAAACATCCACGCCGCCTACGCCATTCTCGGCAACAAAATCCGCCGCTTCACCTGGCAGGCGGGCCTGCGCGCTGAAGTGTCCGATATCCGCACCGAACTCGTGCGCACCCAGGAAATCAATGACCGGCCGATCTACACCAACCTCTTTCCCAGCGCCCACGTCGGCTACGAACTCCCCGGCCAACACGCCCTGCAGATCAGCTACAGCCGACGGATTCGCCGGCCGCGTTTTTGGGACCTCAACCCGTTTTTTACCTACAGCGACGCGCGCAACTTTCGCAGCGGCAACCCCAACCTGAACCCCGAATTCACCGACGCCTACGAACTGTCGCACCTAAAACGCTGGGAAAAAGGCTCCTTCACCTCGGCCTTGTATTTCCGCCACACCGGCGGCGTGATCGAACGCATCCGCCAGCAACTGTCCGACACCAGTTCGCTGAGTTTTCCGGTCAACCTCTCCACCCAAAATGACTTCGGGCTGGAGTTTACCGGCTCAGCCGACTTGCTGCCGTTCTGGAAACTCAACGGCAACCTCAACTTTTTCCGCTCGATCACCGAAGGCGATTACCAGGGCCAGGATTTCAACGCCGACACCTACACCTGGTCGGGCCGCCTGTCGTCGCGGCTCACCCTTTGGAGAAAACTCGACCTGCAAACCAACCTGAATTACAACGCCCCGCGCAACACCACCCAAGGGAAATCCAAAGCCTTTTACCACGCCGACCTGGCCGCCAGTATGGATATCCTGAAAACCCAGGGCACGCTCACCCTCAGCGTGCGCGACGTGTTCAACTCGCGCCGCTGGCGGTACATCACCCGCGGCGACGATTTTTACACGGAGGGCGATTTTCAATGGCGTGCCCGGCAGGTTTCGCTGACCTTGAGCTACCGGATCAACCGGCAGAAGGAGAAAGGGCAGGAGCGGAATGGCGGAGATGGCGGGGAGCGTATGGGCCAGGAGTTCTGAATACTTAAATTGTCTCGCCTGCAGCCTTGAGGATCACATTTCTGGCTTTTTCACTTAAATAAAATTTTGCCTCTCGCTCGATTCGATCCAATACAACCTTAACCTCTTTAATCAGGCCAAAAGTTTTAGCTCGGATAAGCACGCCTCCCAGACCGGTATATGGTATTTTAAGCGATTCCGCTACCGCTCTGCCTCTGCGCTCGTCAATAATAAGCAGGTCGGCGTTTAGCTCTACAGCAAGCGCTATGGCATGTGCCTCTCCTTCATCCAATTCTGTTAGCAACCGGGCGAGCAAGTTGTTTGGAGCGGCGATTTTTATCTTGAGCCAGGGAGTCAGGCTAATTTCAGGCATTCCAGAACCAAAATCATTGAGTGCCTGAAGTTCGCTGTACACCGGTTCAGGTACAATTATTTCACCAAAAAGCTTTGGGAGTATATCGGTCAGATCGACTTGGATTAGCGCACTGATGCAAGATGTATCACAAATGACGATCATGCGCCGGGTATTGGAAATTTCTTATTAAATTGCTCCATAATCTCCATGTCATGCCGGGCATCGCTTTCATCGTATTGAATGGGAATACGGCGTTCGCCAAGTTCTCGCCAAAATGCTAGGCGACTAATTCCAGCAAACGCTGCTGCTTCACTGGCAGAAAGTTGGAATTCTTTGTAGAAGAAAATTGCCAGTTCAAGCCTGATCGCTGTATCGTCTTTCCCGATGGCGTCCAGAATTTCAGCGGGGATTACTACAGGTGTCGAAGCTGTTGTTGCTGCCATAAATGATTCGTTTGGTTACAAAGTTACAACTTAAACCAGTGAAGTGCATTGGCTTATTCCTGAATGGGTCTGGGATTATCCAGACGTCCCACTTGCCCGCGGGCGTCTTGTTTTTGTCCTGCCAGCCTCCTCAAAAATACGAGCTCAGCCCAAACAGCCACCCTGCCGCCCGCCCGGGCGGATTCCCAAACAAATCCTCCTGCCACGAATACCGGTAATTCAACCGCAATACCGTCTGCGCCGAAGGCCGGAAACTCAGCCCCCCCGACAGCGCGAACAACGCGTCGCCTTTCTCTGTGCCGGTTTCGGCAAAGCGGCCCACATTCCAGTCCACATATTCCAGCCGCACTGCCAGGTTCAGCACCGCATTTTGCCAATGCAGCAGTTGGCCCCGGAAAAACGGCTGCACCACATCCAGAAATCCGCCCTGCTGCCGGCTGCCGTACTGCGGAGCGTAGTTTTCCGGCACATTCAGCCGGATCCATGCCCACTCGCCCGTGAAGGCTGTGCCGGCGCCGGGCAGACTCGCGTTGAAATCAACGGCAAATACGTGCACCCGCCGCAGAGCATCCACTTGCAAGCCGTCTTCCTGCTCCCGGTTGTATGCTCCGCCCATGTACGAGAGGCCGATTTCGCCGGCCAGGCGGTGCCGCACGGCCAGTTTTCCGGAGTACAGCGGCCGGCCGGTCAGGCTTTCCTCGAAGCGCTCGCCCGAGATTTTGGAGGCAGGCAGGAAGGTTTTTCCCTCGGCGTTGTCGATGATGGTCGGGTCGAAACCGTTGGTCAGGTACGCTTCGTAGCCCAGTGTCCAGGGTCCATGGAAAAACTTGCCGTGCAGGCCGAAACCCACATTCGACCAGGTGGCCGGCAGCAGTTGCGTGGCGGCGATAGGTCGGTCGACAAACTCCCATTTCGGTCCGTCGTGGTTTTGGTTGAAGGCGCCGATGGGGTTCATCACCACGCCGCCGCGCAGCTGGAGGGCGGGCAAAAACTTGATGTCGAGCGAGGCGAACTCGATGTTGATCTCCCGGCCGCCTTCCTCGAATTCGATTTCAGTTAAAAACTTGATGTTGCGGCTGATCGTCGAGGAGGCAAACAAAGTCAGCCGGGGCAGTTGAAACGACAAGCCCTCCGACATGCCGTCTTCCGAAAACCAGGCCGTGTTAGCCTCCACGTAGCCGCCGAGGGCCACCGGCAGGCGGCCCAGTTCGAGAAAAGGGCGGTTGTACACGGCGTCCATGTTGAGCCGGCCGCTCGAGTCAGGCGCGGTTTGGCTCCAGACCGTTTGGGCGGCCGTCAGTGCCGCCAGCCATATGATTTTTCTAAACCAGCAGGATATAAATTCGAGCGTCATCTTCTTCAATTTGAAAGGTTTGCAACGGTTGTTCGGCCGGCCCGGTCAGCACGGCGCCCTTGGTGCTGAACTCCGAACCGTGGCAGGGGCAGGCATAGCGGTCGCCCTGTACTTCCACCTCGCAGCCCTGGTGGGTGCAGCGCAGCAGGCAAGCAGTATAGCCGTCGGGCTGGCGAAAAAGGGCAATTGGAAAAGCAGCGCCATCGGGTTTCAGCAGAACGTAACTGCGCTCCACCGTTTCGCCTTTTTTATTTAAAAAACGGAACTCGGACTTGGGCACGGCCAGTCGTTTTTCCAGCCGGGAAAATTGCGCGTAGTATGCCGCTGTGCCGCAAGCCTGGACCAACAGTCCGCCCAGGCAGCACATTCCGGTAGTTTTGATAAAGGTGCGTCGTTGCATGGCAGGCAGCGTTACAAGGATTCCAAAAAGGCGATCAATTGCGTTTTTTCCGCTGCGCTCAGCGCTTTGTAGCGCTCCCGGCTCCCCCCGCCTTCGCCGCCATGCAACAAAATGGCCGCTTCCAGGCTCGTCGCCCGGCCGTCGTGCAGGAGGTAATACTGGCCGCCCTGCGAATTTTTTGAAAGGCCAAGTCCCCACAGCGGCGGCGTCCGCCACTCCGCCGTGGCGGCCGAGCCTTCGGTGTAGCCGTCGTCGAGTTCGGGGCCCATGTCGTGCAGCAACAAATCAGTGTACGGGCTGATTTCCCGGTTGGCCAGGGCCGAAATGGGCGAGGGCCCCGTGCGCAGGGTGGGGCTGTGGCAGGCCGCGCAGCCGGTTTGTTCGAACACCAGCGCGCCGGCAGCCACAGTTGCAGCCCCGGCGCCCCGGCGCAAGGGCGCTTTGAGGGTACGGAGGTAAAACACCACGTCCTCCACGGTTTGGTTAGACACTTCCGGGTCGACGGCTGTACCCGACCAGGTGTCGACGGGCGCGTAGGTGGAGGTGATGCCCATGTCTTGGTTGTAGGCGTTGGCCGTCTGCTGGAGCAGGTCGTACACCGCGGCTTTTTTCCCGAATCGTCCGATGTAGCGGCCGCCGGTCGAAACGGCGCCCGGGCGCGGCTGGAGGTAGCCGGGCAACAGCACCCAATTCGGCCGGCCGCTGATGCCGTCGCCGTCGGCGTCGTCGGGATCGGCCAAGGCGAGTAGCTCGGCATCGGGCACCAGTTCGAGCAAACCGAGGCCCGTGTTGGCCGGCGGCACGAGGCGGGTGAAGGGCGCGCCGGCCGGAAATTGTTCCGGGCTAAAACCGGGCAGGGCGCGGTGTTGCAATTGCGGGCCACCGAGGTGGAGGTATTGGTTGCCGGTGTCGTCCCATTGCCCGAAGCGAATCAGAGCATTGGAGGGGTGGCCTTTGCCGTCGCCGGGGTGGCAACTGCCGCAGCGGGTAGCCACGAAAAGCGGTCCGAGGCCGGTAGCCGAGGTGAAAATATCGCCATTGAAAGCGATGTCGCCGGCCAGGAAGCGGCGGTTCTCCTCCGGGCTCAGGCCTTCCACCGGACCGTCGAGCAGTTCGGCTTCCGCAGGCGCAGGGGGGAAGGTTTTTTCGCAGCCAAGGCCCGCAAGCAGCAGGTTGGCAACCAGGATCAAACCAAGGATCGGAAAGCGCATAGGTTTAGTTTTGGGGCGAAAATAAGGGAAGTTTTATTTTATTTTTAGGTCTGCTTAAAAATAAAATTAAACTATTGAAAAGCCACGAGCCTGGGTTTTCTAAAAAAAACTTTTTTTACCATAAAAACAGCAACAAAAAGCCGGTCAGCAGCGCCAGGGCGAAAGCCGGAAGAATAGCTTTGAGCAAGGGCCAGCGCCCGATAACCCCCGCCAGCACAGCTTTAAAAACCAGGTTGGCCAAGGCGGCCACCAAAATAAAGCGCCAGCCACTGGAGGCTTCGAGGCTGCCGGCGTTCATGGTGTTGGACAGCGAGAGGGTAATCGCGTCGACATCGGTGAGGCCGCTGAGCACCGAAACCACGTACAAGCCGGCGTCGCCGAAAGCATCCTTCACCCAAGCCACGGCAAACAGGATGAGGGCGTACAGCACCGCAAAAACCAGGGCGGCCTTAAACTGCGCCGGATTCTCGGGTTCTTCCGCTACCGCCCCTGCCCGCCGGTGGCGAAAAAACAACACTACAGCCGCCAGGCTCAGCACTGCCAGGGTCATCAACAAAGGCGGCGCCACCGCCACCCAATGCCGCGGCGCCACCACGGCTACCTCCAGCAGCACCCGCAACAGCGCCACCGCCGAAGCAGCGGTGATGACAAAGGCCGCCAAGCCCAACAAGGCGGGTTTCTCCAGAAATTGCCGGGCGTAGGCGACGGTGGTAGCCGTGCTGGAAATCAGTCCGCCGAGCAGCCCGCTCAGCGCCGTGCCCATGGTTTTTCCAAGCCATTTAAAGGCAAAATAGCCGGCGATGCCGATGCCGGAGATCAGCACGGCCATCAGCCAGATTTCCCGCAAATTGAACACCTCGTAGGGCCCGAAATGGCGGTCGGGCAACACCGGCAGCACGATCAGAGTGATGGCAGCGAACAGCATGATGGCCTGCAAATCTTTTTCGCCGAGCCGCTCGATCACTGCGGTGAGGTATTGTTTTAAATACAACAATACCGCCACAGAAGTACCCACCACCACTCCGATCAGGGTGTGCCCCAGGGCGAGCAGCGCCCCCACGGCAAACATGAGCAGGGCCGCCATTTCGGTGGTTTGCCCGATGTCGGGCTGGTCTTCTTTTTGTTTCAAAAAATTGGCTACGCCGAGCAGCAAGGCCACAGATATGCCGCCGCTCACCACCATCCATTCGCTGCCAAAATGCCGCCCGACCATGCCGCACAAGGCGCCGAAAAGGGTAATCAGCGCAAAGGTGCGGATGCCGGCCACCCGCGAGTGGAAGCGCTCGCGCTGCAGCCCGACGAGCAGGCCCAGGCCGATGGCGATGCCGAGCGTGGTAAAGTCGTTGTTTTCCATGTCATTAGGTTTGGTGCAGGCGAGGGAAGTTACGCTCAAAACGGCGATTTATAGGCCGGCTGGTTCAGAAAATCGTCGTCGGTCAGCGTTTCCAAAAAAGCGATCAAATCGGCCTTGTCCTGCGCCGTGAGTTGCAAGCCGCCGGGTTGCACATTGTACTGCATCAGTTCGTCGAGCGTGGCCGATGCGCGCGCGCCGGTGTTGTAATGGTCGATCACGTCTTCCAGCGTAGCGAAGCGGCCGTCGTGCATGTAGGGCGCCGTTCGGGCGATGTTGCGCAGCGAAGGCACTTTGAACCGGGCTTTGTCGGCCGCGAGGCCCGTCACGGCCTGCCGTCCGGGGTCGGTTTGGTCGGCGTCGGCGTCGAGGCCGTTGTTCATGTACTCGTCGTTGGTGAAATTGATGCCCGCGTGGCAGTGGAAACACTCGGCGCCGCGCTCGGTGCCGAAGGGGTCGAATTCAGAAAAAAACAAGAGCCTGCCCCGCTCCTCGCTATCGGTGAGCGTGGCTTGCCCGTTTTTCCAGCGGTCGTACTTCGAGTTTTTCGACACCATGCTGAACATAAACTGCTCCATGGCCAGGCTGATGCGCTCGGGCGTCACTGCGGCGTCGCCGAAAGCGCGGATAAACTGGTCGGTGTAGCGGTTGTCGGCCAAAAGTTTAGCCACCGCATTGGGCAAGGTTTCGTCCATTTCCAGGGGGTCTTGGATGGGGCGCAGGGCCTGGTCGCGGAGCAAGGGCGCGCGGCCGTCCCAGAAAAAGCCGTTGCGGTGCCAGGCCAGGTTTACCACAGCCATGGCCTGGCGTTTGCCCGGCAGGCCGGCGATGCCCAGGCTGAACTGGCGGCGGTCAGAAAACCCGTCGGTTTGCTGGTGGCAGTCGGCGCAGGACTGGCTGCCGTCGCGCGACAGTTTTTTTTCATAAAACAGCATGCGCCCCAGCTGTACGCCCGCCACCGTGAGCGGGTTGTCGGCAGGCAAGGGCGGTTTGGGTAGGGCGCCCAGTTCCAGTTGGTAGGGCGTGGGGTCGTAAACGGCGGGCGGGTCGGCGGGGTCTTTGTCGTTGCAGGCCAACAGGAGCCAGCCGGCGCCACAAATGAGGAGTAGTATTTTTTTCATAAACGGGTCAGTTAAAATTCGGATTGGTGATAAATTCGGTGTCGGTCAGGCTGTGCAAAAAGGCAAGCAAATCAGATTTTTCCCGCACGCTCAACCCCAAAGGGTGCACCAGGGGACTTTTATTCGGGTGCGCCCGGCCGCCCGAATCGTAATGCTCGATTACGGCTTCGAGGCTGGGCAGGCTGCCGTCGTGCATGTACGGCGCCGTCAGGGCCACATTGCGCAGGCTGGGCACTTTAAACCGGGCGCGGTCGCTTTCCAGTTCGGTCAGGCGGTAGCGGCCGGGGTCGGGGTAATCGACGTACAAGCCGTTGTTTTCAAAGGCATAATTGGTAAAATTGAATCCGCCGTGGCAGGCGCCGCACTGCGTTTTTTCCGAAAAAAACAGCTGCATACCCCGGCGTTCCGAGGCGCTCAGGGCGGCCGTGTTGCGCGCGTAAGCCCAGGCGTCGAAACGGCTTCGGCCGCTGATCAGGCTGCGCTCGAAACAGGCGATAGCCCGGGTGATGACGAAGGGGTCGGGCGCGCGCTGGTAGGCGGCTTGGCTCATGCGTACGTAGCTGCTGTCGCGGCGCAGGCGTTCGGCGATGGGCAGAATATTGAACCCGAACTCGTTGTGCTCCTGAATAGGCACCAGCACCTGCATTTCCAGGGTCGGCACGCCACCTTCCCGGGTGAAGTAGGGCTGGTAGGCCACATTGGCCAGGCTGGGGGCGTTGCGGGCGCCGGGCCGGCCTGCCACGCCGGGGCTGAACGGCCGGTCGTCGGCAAAAGCCAGCGCAGGCCGGTGGCAGGATGCGCAGGCAACGGTGCTGTCGGCCGACAAAACGGGGTCGAAAAATAACTTTTTACCCAGCGCCCAGCGCTCCGGGCTGAAGGCGTTGTCGACCGGAAAAACAGGCGCCGGAAAGCCGGGTGGCACAGCCAGCAGTGGGCCGGTTGCGGGGGCTTCCGGGCTTTCTTTTACGCAACCGGTCAGCAGCAAGAGGAGTATGAAAAAT
>CAZVZH010000210.1:0-8191 GCA_964630705.1 uncultured Saprospiraceae bacterium
GCGGCTGCGGATGCTCCACGCGTACGCCCAGGGCGAAAGGTTTGGCTTCGAGGCGAATGCCGCGCCGGTGTAGCAGCCGGTAGATATCGCGGGCCGAATGGCCAGTAGCCAATACCACAGCGTCGGCCAGAAACTCCTCTGAAGCCGGAGCGGGGGTGCCGTCTACCCGTTCGGCGATCACGCCGCGCACCTGACCATTTTTCAAAATAAAATCGGTCACCAGCCGGTCGAAATGTACCGCGCCGCCGTACTGCAAAATGGTTTCCCGGATGTTTTGCACCACCCCGGGCAGTTTGTTCGAACCGATGTGCGGGTGCGCCTCGCTCAGGATGTCGGACTTCGCGCCGTGCTCCACCAGCAGGCGCAGGGCCTTGCGCAGGTCGCCGCGTTTGACCGAGCGGGTGTACAATTTGCCGTCGGAGTAGGTGCCGGCGCCGCCTTCGCCAAAACAGTAGTTGGAGTGCGGATGCACTTCGCCGAACTGCTGGATGGCCCGCAGATCGCGGCGGCGGGTGCGGGCGTCTTTGCCCCGGTCGAGCACGATGGGTTGCAGGCCGCGTTCGAGCAGCTCCAGCGCTGCGAAGTAGCCGGCCGGCCCGGCGCCCACGATCAACACCCGGCCGCGGCGGCCGTCTACCGGTCGAAAACCGGAGAGCAGGGCCGGTTCGGGTTGGAAGATTTCGCCCGGACCGAATACCTCCACCCGCAGGCGGAACAAGGGTTCGCGGCCCCGGGCGTCGAGCGACGATTTTAAAATGTCGAGGTGTTGGATTTGCCCGGGCGCAAGGCCGGCCTCGCGGGCGGCTTTCTGACGCAGCAGCGCTTCGTTGTGGCGCTCTTCGGGCCGGAGGGCGAGTTCGATGGTTGTCGGCATGGAAGTTCCGTATTTATCGGAAAAAATATTTCAATGCGGGCCGTAGGGGCGCCCCTCGCGGGCGCCCGCACCAGGTCAATTGGGTTTGCGCCGCAAGGTCTTGGGTTTGTCAGTCTGGTCGGCCGTCCATTCGGCGGGGTCATATTCGTAAATATCCGGCACAAATACTTTTACGGTGGTCTGTTCCACGCATTTGCTGTGCATGCCGGGAAGTTTGATGTCTTCGCGTTTGCGCACTTTGGTAAAAATGCGCAGCACATCGCCCTCAACTTCCCGTTCGAACTCGTACCGGCCTTTTTCAATCAGAAAATTGACGATCTCCGGCGAGGCATCCCACACCTGGATGTTGGCTTCGGTCAAAATGCTGTTTCCAGCCCAAACGTGCAGTTCCGGATAGGTAAAACCCACAATGTCGAGCGTCACAGTTTGGATGGAATCCACTTCGAACACCTGGTAAACCGTGCGCTCCATTTGGGCGGAAGCGCGGGTATGAAGCAAAAACAAAATGCCGAAGGCAAACAAGCGGTGCAACATGGTTTGAAAATTTTGATGACAAAGGTACGGCCTTTGCCGGCCTTGGGACGCGGCGCCCCCGCTGGGGTTTCACTGGGAAAAGCGCTGAAGAACATCTCCTACAGGAGACTTTTTGTTCCTCAGCGCTTTACGCAGCGAAAAAACGGCGTGTACCGGTCAATATTTCACCAGTTTCCAAACGCCCAAGCGGCCGTGCTCTATAATTTGTAAAATATACGATCCGGCGGGCAGAGGCCCGGTTTCCAGGCGCGTGGTTTCTGTCAACGTCGAATTTTCCAAAATCAGCCGCCCGCGCGCATCGAACAACCGCAGCCGCGCGCCCGCTTTTACCGCGCGCTCAAACTGCACAAAAACTTGTGCGCCGAACGGATTAGGCTGAACAATCACACCGGGTAATTGGGGCGTCTGCGTGCTTAAGCACAGGTCGACAAAGAAGGCAAACTGCGTCGAGTCCTGGCAACCCTGCCCGTTGGTTACCGCCACTTGAACCGTCTGCGGGCCGGTTTGCACCGCCGACCAGCTCACTTGTACCTCTGCTGTGCCTTGCCCTTGGATCACCTCGCCGCCGCCGGAGGCCGACCAGAAGTACTGGTCGTATGTTTCGGGCAGGGTGAACACGCCCGGGATGAAGTAACAGAAGGTGTCGGGACCCAGGATCGCCGGCAGGGCCGGACTGAACGGGATCAGTTCAACCGTCGCCTTGAACAGCTTCGTGCAGCCGTTGGGGTCGGTTACCGTGAGCGTGTAGGTGCCGGGCGCCAGGTTGATGTTGGCCAAGCTGGCCACGCCGTTCGACCATTTGTACACATGCGACGGCGGGTTGCCGGCGCCGGGATTGATGGCGCCCAGATAGCCGTTGGTGCAGTCGGCATGTACGATTTGAAAATTGATGGAAATTTCAGCAGGCTGGTTGACCGAAACACTCGTGGAGGTGGTGCAGCCGCTTTCGTCGGTGATGGTGACGGTGTACTGGCCCGCTGGCAGGCCGGCGACGTTTTTCGTCGTACTGCCCATCGACCACTGGAACAGATAATTGGGTCCGTTGCCGCCCGACACCGAGAGGCTGATCGCGCCGTCAGCGCCGCCGTGGCAGCTCGCATTGGTAACGACCGGTTGTACCTGCCAGGGCTGAAAGTACTGGAAGACCTTCGTGGTGTCGACGGCGGTGCAGCCCTCGCTGTCGGTCACCGTCAGCACGTAGGCGCCCGCCGGCACCCCGGTTTGCGTAGCTGTGGTGGCGCCGTTCGACCACAGGTAGCTGTAGCTGAAGGTACCGCCAAAGACATTCGAACTGAGGTTGCCGAGCACCGGCGTCACGCCCGGGCAGGAGGTTTGGGCAAACATCGTGCCGACCACCGGCGGGGGTATCGGTTGTACGATCGAGTAATTGGCCGTGCTCGTGCAGCCGTTGGCGTCGGTGATCACCACCGTGTACGGCCCCGGGGGCACGCTGTCGAGGTTTTGGGTGGTGGCGCCGTTCGACCACAGGAAGCTGTAGCCCGGCGTGCCGCCGGAAACCTGAAGCGTCACGTTGCCGATAGAAAAGGAGCAAGGGATTGCTTTCCATTGCGCGCCGGCAACAATCTTCGACGGTTCTGTGATGACCGCTGTGGCCGAGGCGGTGCAGCCGGCATTATCGGTGACGGTCACGGTGAAGGTACCGCCAGGCATGTTGCTGATGGTCGCCGTGGTTTCGGTGTTCGACCAGTGGTAGCTGTAGTCGGGATCGCCGCCGCTGGCAATGGCGGTGGCGCTGCCGCCGATGCCGCCGAAACAGGCTACGGGCGCGGTGGTGGTTGAGGCCTGCAGGGTTGTCGTTTGGCCGACGGTGGCGGAGGTGGTGGCGGTGCAGCCGTTGTTGTCGATGATGGTCACGGTGTACAGGCCGGTGGCCACACCGCTCAGGTTTTGTTCGGTAGTTCCGTTCGACCACAGGAAATTATAGCCGGGCGTGCCGCCGCTCACATCGAGCGCCACACTGCCGTTGGTGGCGCCTGCGCAGCCGGCGTTGCTCACGGTGGTACTGGTCTCGATGGCCGTAGGCTGGTCGACGGTGGCGCTGGCTGTAGCCGTGCAGCCGTTGGCGTCGGTGACGGTGACGGTGTAGGTTCCGGCGGGCACGTCGTCGAGGTTTTGTGTGCTGGCGTTGTTCGACCAGGCGAAACTGTAGCCTGGAGTACCGCCGTCGATGTCGACCACAACAAAGCCGCCGCCGCCGTGGCAAAGGGCCGCTTCGGGTGTGGCTACCGGGTGGAGGGCAGTGGGCTCGATGATGGTTGCCGAAACAGTGGCCGTGCAGCCCTTGGCATCGGTGACGGTTACGGTGTAGGCGCCGGCATTCAAGCCGCTAATGTTTTGCGCGCCGGCGCCGTTCGACCAGGCAAAACTGTAGCCAGGCGTGCCGCCCGAGGGGCTGAGGTCGATGGACCCGTCGGCCAGGCCAAAGCAGGAAATATCATTTGCCGCAGGCTGCGGATCGATCGCGCTCGGCTCGGTCACAGTAGCGCTGGCGGTAGCTGTGCAACCCGTGGGGTGGGTCACCGTGACGGTGTACGTCCCTGCGCTCAGGCCGTCGATATTTTGCGTGGTGGCGCCATTCGACCAGGCGTAGGTAAAGTTGCCCGTCAGGCCGCCGGAAACCGACAAGTCGACCGCGCCGTCGGCAGCGCCCTTGCAGCTGATGTCGGTGGGGGCGGCGCTGGCGGAAATTGGGTTGGTGTTGAAATTGGCCGATGCCGGCGCGCCGATGCTTTGGTTGTAATAGGAGCCGGTGGGCACCATTTCGAGTTTGAAGGATTTTACCTGATAAAAATTATCGCCTGCGAGCGGCATGGTGTCGGTAAACGCAGTGCCCGTCACCGGGGCGCTCACGATCAGTTTGAACACGCTGTCGGGGTTAGGCGCCCGGTAAACGAGGTAACCCAGGCTGGCGTCGGGGGAGGCTTTCCAATTGAGGGTAACAGCGTCGCAGGAAGCCATGGCGCTGAGGTTTTCCGGAGGCCGCACGGCATGTGCGCGCAGGCTGGGGTCGCCGAGCAAGCCGACGTGGATGAGGTCGTCGCCGAAATTGGGCGGGTACATCGGGTTGGTCAGGAAACTATTCAGCCATACCAAGTAGGCGCCGAGGAGCAGCGGTTCGCCCAAGCCCATGTGGTGGAAATGCCAGTTGGGCCGGCCCGCCCAGGCGCAGCTGAGGATGCCGCCCTTGGAGGCCAGGGCGCTGGGCATGAAGGGATTGGTTTCGAAATCCCAGTCGCCGAAATAGCTGCCGAACAGCATGGAAAACACGATGTTGACGGAGTCGGTCTGGAAATTGGCGGAGCTCCCCACGCCACTGGCGCCGGTGTAATTGCCGCCACCGCAGCCGTAGCCGATGAGAAAACTTTGGTTGTCGGTATCGGCGAAAAAATCGCCCTGCACGATCGAGCCGGCGCCGGTGATGGCATTGCCGTTGCGCCAGCCGTTTTGGGCGAAGGCTTCGCCGCCGAAATAGCCGAAATTATCGTCGACCAGGGTTTGGTTGGCCGGTTTGTAGGCCCCGGTGCGGAAGTTGTGGTTTTTGTTCAAATAGCGGCGGTAGAGTTCGGTTTGCGAAACGTCCCAACCGCTGAGGTTGGAAAAATCGAGCCGGCTGACCACCAGTTCGGGCAGGGTAGGCGTTTGGCTTTGGTCGAATTTGCCGTCGCCGGGCACATTGCGGTTGGCCGGGCGGCTGGCGCCGTTGTTGTTGACCAACGAGTCGGTCCAGGCGCTTTCGTCCATGTCGCCGTAGTAATAATCGGTGGGCCAGGCGCCGAGGTGGTCGGGGTGCCCGTCGGGGTTGATGTTGCCGGAATAGGGCACGGGGATATTGCCGATGAGAAAGGCGGAAACGGTGTTGTCGGGGTCGTCGTCATACAGTTTGCGCAACAGTGCTTTCACGGTCGGTACGGTGTGGGCGCTCACGTCGATGTCGCGGCGGAGCACTTGCCAGCCGTCGCCGCGCAGGTCCTGCACCAGGCGGTCGAGTTCCGCTGATAAAGGCGCGGAAAGCGCATTGTCGATCACCAGGATCATCTTGCCCCGGTAGGCCGTAGCCAGCACCTCGATGCCGGCGTATACCAGGCCGATACGCTGGGTGGGTGCAGTGCTGGTTTGTTTGACAACCATGTATTCAAAACCGATGCCGGGGATCACGTTGGCATCGGTGAAGCTGGTGGCGTTGGGGGCCAGCTGGACAAAGCTCCAGGCCGTTTGATTGAGCAGCTTACGACCGACGAAGGTATTTGTGGCGTTGGCCGTGGCCGGAAAATTTAGCGTGATGGACGCCGGCGAAGCAGTGGTGGTTACAGTAATAGGTACCACAATGTCGGAAGCGTTTTGGGCTTGCAAGCCGGCAAAGCCCAGCAAACAGCTGAGTACGAGCGGTAAAATTTTGTTCATAAGATCGATGATTAGGTGTGGTGAAAAATCGCAAAGCTTTTTTCCGGAACAGTTGTACAGATTATCTAGCGCGTTGCTTTTTCCCAGGCCGCTTCTGCCAGATGAGCGGTCAAGTTTTCAATATAATAACTGCCGGCCGCCGGGTCGGCAAGCGCGTCGAAACCGCTTTCCAACTGAAGCAGGTGTTGTACGTTTCGGGCAATCCGCCGGGAGAAATTGCTGGGATACTGAGCAGCGGCTTCCCGGCCGGCGTCGTAGGGCAATACGGTAAGCCGTTGCGCACCGCCCAATACAGCCGACATGGCCATGGTGGTGGCGCGAATCATGTTGGTATACAAATCGTCGGTGTAGGCAGTAGGCGCGAAATGTACGTCGAGCGCTGGCAGGCTCGGGGGCGCTCCCCAGGACTTCAGTACATTCATCCACAGGAGTTGCAGGGCGCGCAGTTTGGCTATTTCAACAAAATAACTGGGGCCGACGCACAAGCAAAATTGTATTTGCCCCGCCAGTGCAGCCGGCTCTACTCCCCGGGTTTGCATTTTTTCAAAATATGCCATTCCGCGCCGGATCAATGCAGCCAATTCATCGGCAGTTGCTGCCGTACCGGCAAAACCGGCGCGCCCGTCGATGGTGATGCACCGGAAACCGGGAAGTTCCGCCTGGGCATAACCCAACAGGTCGGCCAGATAACGCCAGTCCTGAATATTGCCCGATGCCGTAGCCAGGTCGTAAAACAAGCCGCCTTGCAGTTGCCCGGCTTCAATGCCCTGCGCAGCCGCGCGGGCTGCGAGGGCCGACAAAACGGCTGCCGGACCGTGGTCGACTCCTGCGCCGCTGAATTGCAGGTCGATAAAATCGGGGCGTATCCGGTCGAGCAAAAGGCCCAGTTCTGCCGCTGCCTGGGGCGTGCGCAAAGGGAAGTGCAGGCTTTGCGCGCCGAAGGCCAGGGCTTCCAGGGCTTGGCGGTTGGCTTTGGGGGCATCAGGCGCGTCGATACATTCGCTGATGTGCCAGGTAGCCGGATCGGAACGCAAGGGCGCTGGCGGCTCCGGGCTGTCGTCGGCGTGTCTGAAGGGGTCAATGGCAATTTTTTCGTCGAGTTGCCAGTGCAGGTCGGCCAGCGGTTTGCCCTTGAGGTCTTTGGCGATTTGTTCCAGCCATTGGGCTTTGGATACAGGCGAAAATTCGGCAAAAAAGTCGGCGGATTGGCTCATAACAATGATTGGGAAGCAAATTTAAACGAAATCCCGACGTGGGCGGCAGAATTCAGAGCCTAGGCCAATAGGCGACCACAGGCTCGGGCTGGGCGGCCGGGCAGGCCTGCGATTTTTCCCGGGTATTCAACATTTTTAGCGGCTTCGTGTTATAATTTCGCTTTAACTTTGCCACTAGATTCAATCTAAATAAAGATGGGCCAACGCCAACTCATTTACCTCGATAACAATGCCACCACCCCTTGCGACCCCCGTGTGGTGGAAGCGATGATTCCATATTTTTACGAAAAACACGGCAATGCCGCCAGCCGCAGCCACCAGTTTGGTTGGGAGGCTGAGGAGGCCGTCGATTACGCCCGGGAGCAAATTGCCCAACTGATCGGCGCCGAAGACAAGGAAATTATTTTTACTTCCGGCGCCACTGAGAGCAACAACCTGGCGCTTAAAGGGGTGTTCGAAATGTATGCCCGCAAAGGCAACCACATCATCACTGCCGAAACCGAGCACAAAGCTATCCTGGATGCCTGCAAACATCTGGAAAAAGCCGGGGCAGAAGTCACTTACCTGAAAGTTCAGGAAGACGGCCTGGTCAACCTGGCTGAATTGGAAGCCGCGATGCGGCCCACCACCATTCTGGTGTCGATCATGTGGGCCAACAACGAAACCGGCGTGATCCAGCCCATGCGCGAGATTGCCCAAATTTGTGAAAAACACGGCGTGTTGTTTCACAGCGACGCTACCCAAGCCGTGGGGAAAATTCCGACGTTGCCGCGGGAAGTGGGCATCCACCTCATGTCGTTTACCAGCCATAAAATGTACGGGCCCAAAGGCGTGGGCGCCCTCTACGTCAGCCGCAAAAACCCACGCGTAAAAGTGACCGCGCAAATCGACGGCGGCGGCCACGAGCGCGGCATGCGCTCCGGCACGCTTAATGTGCCGGGCATAGTCGGTTTCGGCAAAGCCGCCGAACTGGCCCGCCTCGAAATGGCCCAGGATGCCGAACGGCTCAGCCGCCTGCGCGACAAACTGGAACAAGCGCTTACCCAACTGGAGGAAACCAAAATTAACGGCAACCCCAACAGCCGCATGCCCCACGTGAGCAATATTTCTTTCAAACACGTGGAAGGCGAAGGCCTGATGATTACGT
>CAZVZH010000211.1:0-8177 GCA_964630705.1 uncultured Saprospiraceae bacterium
GTTTGAAGTTCGGAGTTTGGGGCCGGGGCCGATTTTTTTTCCACGGCTTTGAGGGCGTCTTCCTTGGTGATGCGGCCGTCTTTGCCGGTGCCGGCGATGGCGGCCGGATCGATGGCGTTTTCTTCGAGTATTTTAGCGGCGGCGGGAGCGGCGTGGCCGGCGGCGTAATGGGCGCCGGTGGATTCGGCGGCTGGGGGAGTTGGCGCCGAAGCTGCCGTTTCGGTTTTTCCGGCTGCGCCGGCATTGCCCTGGGCGTCGGTATCGATGGTGGCAAACAGGGCGCCAACTTCCAGATCGTCGCCTTCTTTGGCGACCCAGGAGAGCTTGCCGGCTTTGTCGGCCGAGAGTTCCTGGTTGGCTTTTTCCGTTTCAATTTCGCAAAGCGGCTCGTCCATTTCGACATAGGCGCCATTGGGTTTGAGCCATTTGGCAAAGGTGACGCTGCTGATCGATTCTCCCAGGTTGGGTATTTTCAATTCAATGACAGGCATGGCAGATAATGTGTTTTTTCCCGTTGCGACTGATGTCGGGCCGGGGTTTGTTTGAGACGGCAAAAGTAGGCGTTTCTGCAAAAGCGCCGGGAATCTTGGCGGATTTTATCCGGCAGGCCGGGGCAAATCCGGAGGCATTCCAGGCGCCGGCGCGCTCAGGGTTTTTGATATTCAAACCGGAAGAGCATGCTGTGCTGATCTTTTTTCCCTTCGCTGGAAATGAACAAGTTGCCTGCAGCGTCGAAGGCGATGCCTTCCGGCTGCGGGAACATGTTTTTGTCGAGCCGGGCGGCATACAGGATGGCGCCCGTGGCGTGGTCGAGCACCACCACCCGTTTCAGGGCCGTTGAAATCACGTAGATATCGCCGCTGATAGGGTGTACTGCCACCCCCGACGAGCTGAAATAGTGTTTTTTATCTTGTTCGTCGTAGGGTACGCGCTGGTTGACCGCTTCCGGATCGATGACAAAAACGGGTTTGGGATTCAATTGTTTAGTGCGGAGGTCGAAGGCGTAAATCGGGCGGATGTAGGCGCTGTCGGGGTCGCCTTTGCAGGCCACCAACAGGCAGTTGTGGGCGGCATCGTAGCCCAGGCCTTCCACATCCTCGGTTTTGGAGAGGCCGGTTTCGTATTTTTTGGATTTGGGTTTTCCACCGCCCTTCCAGCGCTTGACCCGGTAAAGATCGCCGTCGCTTTTGATGGCATAGAGGCAGTCGCCGACCATTTCCACGCCTTCAAAATCGCCTTTTTCCCGAAAAAGCACCCGTTGTTTGACTGCTCCGCCGCCGTGAGCGTCGATAAACAACACTTCGCCTTTTTCATCGGAAATGGCGCAGAGCAGTCCTGGCGTACTGGTGGGGCCCAGTCCGGAAATTTCGTGGAGTTCTTGTGCTTCCAGTTGGATGATAAAGGTCGGATGTTGGAGGTCGTAGGGGAACAAAGAGTCGGGGGGCGGCTGAAAGTGGGTGCTGTCTGGCTGTTGACTTGCCGGGGTCGTCTCTGTTTCCATAGGTTGGGACAGCGCAAGCAAGAGCAAAACGAGAGCATTCATATGCAGCGAGGATCGGATTGACCCGGGAGGGCATTCAACGGAACATCAGCCGATAGGCAGGGCGAGAAAAATGCCGGCGGGAAGGTAAAATTTCAGCGGTTGTTATTCCTCCGAAAACACTTCAATTTCATGCGTTTTCACCACCAGGTCGGTAAATTTTCCTTTAAAACGCGTAGCCCGCACGATGTGGTTGTCGATCCAGTGGTAGTTGCCGCCGCGGGGTTTGCCGAACAGGATTCCGTGGTATTTGAAGCCGTGTTTTTTCAGCCAGGTTTCGGTGATTTCCCGGTGGGCTTCGGTTCGGCTGGTGAAAAAGAAGATGATATGCCCTTCGTCGTACCATTTGTTGAGCATGACCAAGGCGTCGGGGTACGGGAGTACGGTGCCCATGCGGGCGGGTTCTTCATTGGGCACATCGTCGCAGATAGTGCCGTCGATGTCGATTAAAAAATTTCGGACGTCGTCGGGCAGGATCGGACTGATGCGTTCGCCTTTTTCATTAAAAATTTCGCGAAGGCCGGGTTGAGTCTCCATGATAGCGTGAATTTTACGCAAAGGTAGCGATCTATTTATTGGAATCGGGCATGCCCACCGGTTTTTCGTTCCGGGCAGCGGCGCAGAGGGCATTAGAGAAAACCTGGATGATTGCTGCTTTTTGGCGGTTGGACAATAACTACCTTTGCGGCGTTCACTGCTGTAAACTGCCATCTTTTGACCACTACCCATATCGGCCACGACATCGACCAGGCAGCGTACTGGCTCCGGCAGGGCGCCTGTGTCGGCATCCCTACCGAAACGGTGTACGGCTTGGCGGCCAACGCCCTCGACCCGGCGGCGGTGGTCCAAATTTTTGAGATAAAAAACCGGCCGGCCTTCGACCCGCTCATCGTGCATGTGGGCGGAATAGCCGAGGTGGAAAAGTTTGCCCGCGAGTTTCCGCCGGCCCTGCGCCAGCTGGCCGAAGCGTTCTGGCCGGGGCCGCTCACCTTGCTGTTGCCCAAACGGGCGGTCATTCCCGATCTGGTAAGTTCGGGCTTGCCGCGGGTGGCTTTGCGGGCGCCGGCGCAGCCGCTCGTGCGGGCGCTGTTGCGGGAGTTGCCTTTCCCCCTGGCGGCGCCGAGCGCCAACCCGTTTGGCTACATCAGTCCGACGACGGCGCAGCACGTGTTCGACCAATTGCAGGGAAAAATTCCGTACATCCTCGACGGCGGCCCCTGCGCCATTGGCCTGGAAAGCACTATTGTTGGCTACGATGCCGGAGCGCCGGCGGTATACCGCCTTGGCGGTTTGTCGGTGGAGGCGATCGAAGCGGTAGTGGGCCCGGTGCGGCTGGAGGTGCAGCAAAGCAGCAATCCGGCAGCGCCGGGCATGCTGAAATCGCACTATGCCCCGCGCAAGCCTGTTCTGCTGGGTCGGCCCGAATTGACGGATGCTGCCGGCAACTGGCTTTTTACCGCCCAACTGGCCGGGCTGCCGGCCGGGCGCATCGGTGTTTTGACCTTCCGGCCGCAGCCCGATTTGCCTGCGCACGGCCTGCAGATAGCCTTGTCGGAGCAGGGCAGTTTGCCGGAGGCCGCACAAAACCTGTTTGCCGCTTTGCGCCGGCTCGACCAGGCGGAGGTGACGGTGATTTTAGCTGAAATACTGCCCGAGGAAGGGCTGGGCCGCGCCATCAACGACCGGCTGCGGCGGGCGGCGGTGCGGGAAGACGACGGGCAGAAAATGGCGGTGAAATAGAATTTTTGCCCTAACCTTGCAGCTTGTATGGGCTATTCCTCCTCCAACAAAGACAACGAAGCGCCGGTACCCTTGTCGGAAGCGCCGCCCCAAAAATACAAGCGGCTGTACGCCAACTATATTCGCGCTTTTGCCGCTTGTGCAGTGGTGCAGATGCACTCGGTTGGCGGTTACCTGTTCCAGTTCGACCCCTCCGCCAGCGACCAGTCGCAATTCATCACGGCCGATATTTATTACGGCTTTCTGCGCTGGGGCACCCCGTTTTTTATCCTGATCAGCGGCGCTTTGCTGCTCAACCCGTCGAAGTCGGAGCCCACAGCAACTTTTTTGAAAAAACGCCTGCGTCGGGTGTTGATTCCCTTTGCGTTTTGGGGCAGCATTTACCTGTTGTACCTCTACCGCGGCAGTTTTTACCTGGGCGAGTGGCCGCGCTGGAACGATGTGGTAAAAACCATTTTTTACGACGACGTCTATTTCCACCTCTGGTTCATCCCGATGATCACGGGCTTGTACCTGCTGACGCCTACGTTTCGGATTTTTATAAAAAATGCGGAGCGGCGCGATATCGAGTACTTCCTGCTGGTGGCTTTCTTTTTTAGCACCATGCAGCATTATTTCCCCGGCATAATTTTTATCAAATATGTCGGCTGGATGGGTTACATCGGCTTTTACGTGCTGGGCTACTACCTGAGCACCTATCCGATCGGGTGGAAATACAAACGCATCCTGTACGCCACGGCCCTGGCGATGCCGCTGCTGGGCGCTTACTTTACCTGGCAGCTTTCGGTAAAAGCGGGCGTCTACGACCAATTGTTGTACGTGTATCCCAGCCTGAATGTGGTGGTCACGATTGCCGCATTTTTCCTCTTCCTGAAAGATTTCGATTGGGCGGCTTTTGCCACCCGCTATCCGCGGATCAACCGGGCGGTTGACCGTATTGCCGAACGGAGCTACGGCATTTACTTCATCCACGTACTGGTGCTCGACGTGCTCAAAAACGGGTACATTTTCGGGATATTCGTGACGCCCCACTACTTTTTCAACCAAGCCCTGCACCCGGCTGTGGGGGCGCCGCTGGTGGCGATCGTGGGGGTTTCGATGTCGTATCTCCTCATTAGCCAGTTGAGCAAGGTGGTGTTTATGAAAAAATGGCTGATGTAAAAAAAACGGCGCCGGGCGCTCCGAAAAGCCCGCCGGCGCCGTTGGCAAAAAAGTGATCCCGGCAGGGGTCGAACCTGCAACCACCTGCTTAGCATACCCGCTACGGTTTTCACCGCGATACCCAAGAAACAGGGTATTTTGTGGTCTGGACTGTCTCTTCGCCATATTCGGTAATTTTGAACTTAGGCGCCTGGCGTACAGTCTCTGCATTGCATGAAATACAACTCACGATTGCCATGGAAAACCGTGCGTTGCGCACCGGTTAACCGAAGGTTTTCCTGAACAGCCAGGTTTTCAACAGCACTTTCGTATCTGTTGACTCCTCTTAATTTGAAGGCAGGTGCTCTATCCATTGAGCTACGGGACCAAATTTTCAAAGAACGCCGGGCAAATGTAGGACATTTCGCCCAACCAACTCCCCGCGCGCCGGTAAAGTTCCGCCCCGATTAGGCTACATTAGCTGCGCACACACGCGACCGACTATGTCTGAAAAAGTTGAAAACGTCCAGATCGACGCTACCTGGAAAGCCGTTTTGGCCGGGGAGTTCGAGCAGCCTTACTTCGCCGCCATCAAGGCTTTTCTGGTGCAGGAAAAAAAAGCGGGAAAAACGATTTACCCGCCCGGGCCGCTGCTATTCAACGCCTTCAATTCCACGCCTTTCGACCAGGTTAGGGTGGTTATTCTCGGCCAAGACCCCTACCACAATCCGGGAGAGGCTATGGGCCTGTGTTTTTCGGTGCCCAAGGGCAAAAAAGTGCCGCCCTCATTGGTCAATATTTACAAGGAAATCAACCGCGACCTGGGTTTGCCCATCCCCAACCACGGCGATCTGAGCGCCTGGGCGGCCCGGGGCGTGCTGCTGCTCAACGCCATGCTCACGGTGGAAGCCGGCAAACCGGCTTCGCACCAGAAAATTGGCTGGCAAACCTTCACCGATGCGGTGATCCGCCGCATTTCGGAGCAAAAAAGCGGGGTAGTATTCCTGCTGTGGGGCAAGTTTGCCGAAGGCAAAAAACCGCTGATCGACGAGACGAAACACTACGTGCTCACAGCCCCCCACCCTTCTCCACTGGCCGGTACGGGTTTTCAAAACTGCGGGCACTTCGGGCGCGCCAACGAAATTTTGGAAAACCAGGGCTTGCCGCCGGTCGATTGGCGGGTGGACTGAGGGCAGCACCCCCGCTTATTTCAGCCTGTAGCTTCCGGCTTTTGCGCTGCTGAAAAATACTATTTTTGCCGCCGCATCAACGCTCAACATCTAAACCGCATTCCGAATCATCCTGTCGAACATGGCGAAGAAACCTTTACCCAAGCGCCCCCTGCCGAAATCCAAACAACAATCGGCCTCAACCTCGGGCAAACCTACCAAGCAGCGCTCCGGCGGGCTGCTCGAAGCCTCGGGCTGGCTCAAGTGGGCATTCATCGCCATGGCCATTACCGCTGCCTGCTACATCCCTTCGCTCGACAACAAGCTGGTGAACTGGGACGACGACCCCAACATCACTGAAAACCCCAACCTGCAATACCTCGACGGGGAAAGCCTGCGCAACATTTTCAGCATCGACAAGGGCGCCGTGATCGGCAACTACAACCCCCTGCCGATTTTTACTTTTTACCTGGAAAAGAAATTTACAGGCGAGATCAACACCACGGTGATCCACTTCAACAACCTGCTCCTGCACTTGCTCACGGTGTTTTTCGCCATGCGGCTGCTGTTGCACATGGGCATGGGCGTGGGGGGCGCATTCGTTGGGGCCTTACTGTTCGGTATACATCCCATGCGGGTGGAGTCGGTCGCCTGGGCCACCGAGCGCAAAGACGTGCTTTTCGCCGTATTTTTCTTCGCGGCGCTGATGTACTATGTGCGCTGGATCAAAAGCGAGCCGGGCAAACGCACGGGGCTGTATCTGGGCATGGTTATTCTGGCGGTGTTGTCGGGGTTTTCCAAGGTGCAGGCAGTGAGCCTGCCGCTGGCCATGCTGGCCTTGGACTACTGGTTTCGCCGGCCGATCAACTTTAGCCTGATTTGGGAAAAAACGCCGTTTTGGATCGTCTCGATGGCCTTCGGCCTGATCAACCTCTACACCCTGGGGCGCGAGGGCTCGACCAACGACGAGGTGACCAATTTCAACTTTCTCGACCGCTTGTGCATCGGGGCGTACTCTTTTTGCGTGTACCTGTACAAACTATTCCTGCCCTACCCGATGTCGCCGCTGTACCCTTACCCCCGGCCCTTGCCGCTGGTAGTGTATTTGTCGCCTATTTTGTTTGGCGCCATCTGGTACGGGATCTACCGGCTCTGGAAACAAGACCGGCGTATTTGGGTATTCGGCATGTTGTTTTTCTTTTTCAATGTGATGTTCGTGTTGCAGGTGTTCGGCGCGGGCCAGGGCTATCTGGCCGACCGGTTTACGTATGTGCCTTACTTCGGATTTTTTGCCATCGCGGCTTGGCTGTACGACCATTACACGACCGAGCGGCCTGCCATGCGCGGCAACCTCAATATCGCGGCGGGGGTCGTTTTTGCCATTTTTGCTTTCTGGACGGTCCGCCAAATCGGCGTCTGGCAAGACGGCGGCACCTTGTGGACCCACGTGATGAAATACGAGCAGGACAAAAACTCCCTGCCGTACTGGAACCGCGGCCAGTTTTTGCGCGGGCAAAACAAATTCGACCTGGCCTTGCAGGATTATACCCGCGCGATTGAAATTGAGCCGAAAAATCCGGAGTTGCACAACAGCCGCGGGAAAACCTACTTCGACATGGCCATGGGCGGTCAATTCCCGGGCAAGGCCCTCGAATTCACCCAAAAAGCCATTGCCGACTTCAACGAAGGCTTGAGCAAACCGAATGTAAAACCAAAATCCAAAGCGGAAATGCTCATCAACCGGGGCGCCGCGAAAGCCTCGCTCGGACAATTGCAAGAAGCGTTGCAAGACCTGAACGACGGCATCGCTACCGAGCCGACCAACAAAAACGGCTATCTCAACCGGTCGTTGGTGTATTTCAACCTGCGGCAATTTGAAAGCGCCATCAAAGATTACTCCGAATACCTTAAATACGACCCGTACAGCGCCAATATCTGGTACGAACGCGGCATGCTTCGCCGCAGCTTGGGCTATTCGCAGGATGCCGTTGCCGACCTTAACCGCGCCATTCAACTCGATCCGAACCTCGGCATCGCCTACCTCGAGCGCGCCCGCGCTCAAGCCCAATTGGGCAACAAGGCTGCCGCCCAGCAGGATTACCAACGGGCAGCGCAGTTTGGCCGGAAAATGGAGGCTTATGACCAGCAGCTGATGAACAAATAAGGTTAGAGGGTTTCTGGTTAGAAAGTTAGAGGGTTGTACACCATTTCGGATGATGTACAACCCTCTAACTTTCTAACCAGAAACCCTCTAACCTATGGAAATCATTGAACCCGAAAATCAAACGTGATGGTGCCGCACTGTTCGGCGGCGTCGGAGGGAGCAAAGCGGTACTGGCGGGCCCAGGATTCGGCTTTGTTGCGCAGGACGCTGTCGGTGGTTGTAGAGCCCAATTGCGTGTATCCGGCGGAGGTGACGGAACCATCCGAGTTGACGCAAACGCGAACGGCAACTTTACCGGTTTTTTGGGTGTCGTCGACCATTTTGGGTCGGCCGACAACTCTGCGGCCGCCGAGTCCGCCGCCGATCGATTCGCCGACACCGCCGCCGCTGCCGCCGCCGCTGCCGCCGCCGTCGCCGGGGGTTT
>CAZVZH010000212.1:0-8172 GCA_964630705.1 uncultured Saprospiraceae bacterium
AACCGGGCCGGCCTTTTGAGGCCGGCCCGGTTTTGATTTCCACCGGACAGGTTAAAAAAAGCGCGACAAGTTTGCCTCGTCGCGCCTGGTGCAAGTTTGCATATCCTCCTACTTTTCATTTGGTGTGCCGGGTGGGAGCCGGCCTGGGATTCAAAGGAAGCAGCACCATTCCATTTGGTCGTTTCCTTTTGGCTGCGGTGATGAAACAAATATGCCTGAGTGCTGCCCTGGGCACAAGCCGGCTTTTGCCAACGGCCGGGCAGGGTTTGCCAACGGCGATTTCCGCGCGTACGGCCGGCCCGAAAAAGGTGCTACATTTGACCGGTGGACCAAATCGTGAAAACAATCTTTACCCCCCGGCAGAATCTTACCGCCTGGCTCTTGCGCTGCGCCTGGCTGGGTGTTTGCCTGCTTCCGGGCGCCGTAAGGGCCCAAAAGGAGCCCTATCCCTTCAATTTCACCCATCTGAGCAAAGACCACGGCCTGCCGCACAACCTCTGCCACACCGCCCTGCGCGACCGCCGCGGGTTTCTCTGGCTGGGTACCCAGGATGGCCTGGCCCGCTACGACGGCGTGCGGTTCAAAGTTTATCCTTTCCGAAACGACTCTACGGGCCTCAGCGCCCCAACGGTGCTCGATCTGGAGGAAGACGACCAGGGCAAGCTGTGGATTGCTACTATTGGCGGCGGTCTCAACCGCTTCGATCCGGTCACCGAAACCTTCCGCTGGTACCAACACGATCCGCTCCAGCCGAATTCATTGCCCGACAACGACTTGACCAACCTGTTGCTCGATACCGACGGCAGCATTTGGGTGGGCAGCCTGAGCAATGGTTTTAGCCGGATGGACCGGCGCAGCGGTCGCTGCCAGAACTTTGCTCTGGCCCATAACCTGACTACTGCCGAAGACCGCCTCCTGCGCAACTCCGTAAAAGACATCGCTGCCGACAGCGAAAACCCGGATGTGTTCTGGCTGGCTGCCAACAACGGCATTTTCAGCTTCGACAAACGCAGCGGACAATTGCGCCACTACCCGGCGCTTACGCCTTGCAACGACGTGCAGGCCGACGCCCCCGGCTGGGTATGGGTGGCCACCGACGGCGGGGGCATTGCTTTGGTTGAAAAAAACTCGGGGCAGTGGCAGTTTTTCCCGCCCTTGCCGGCCGAATGGGCTCGTCGCAACCTGTCGACTAACCGGATTGTGGATATTTCCAGAAAATCCGACCTCGAATTTTGGGTGGCTTCCCTCGACCTGGGCTTTGGGATTTTTAACCTGCAAACCAAACAGTACAACTTTTTCAACACGCAGTCGAAACTGTTGGCCGGACAAAGTAACCAGGCCTCCAACGGCTTGTACCGCGACCCTTCCGGCCTGCTCTGGATTTTTAATTTTAAAAACGGTATAAGCCTGCTCAGCCCGGCCAGCAATATTTTCGATTACACCCCGCTGCCGTCCGAGGGCTGCCAAAATGCCAATGTCAACGAACCGCAGGATTTCGCCTGGAATGCCGCGCGGCGCGAATTGTACGTGGTAACCGGCGGCTGCCAGGGCCTGTACGTGTACGAGCCGGTTCGGCGGGTGGAGCCGGTGCATTTGTCCGGGCAATCGCCCTTCCGTCTGAAGTACTCGGTCAACCCCCAGTCGGGCGCAGCTGCGTTTTTTCAGCGGATGCTGATCGACCGCCAGGGGCGGGTATGGGTGGGCGCTCAACCCGCCGGCCGGGGTGGTCGCAGTTTGTACCGGTACGATCCCGGGCGCCGCCAATTGTTGCCGTTTTCGCTACCCGGTATCGAAAAAATGGCAGGATTTCCGGTCAACGACCTGGCGGAAGACCACCAGGGGAACATCTGGGTGGCAACCACGCGCGGCGGAATTTTCCGGCTGGATTTTAAAACCAATCAAGTCGAGCATTTTCTGCAAGGCGGCGCTTTCGACGGCGCGCGCATGCAGGTGGTCGACCTGATCTGTATGACGGCTGCGCATGAAGTGCCGGAAACAGGCCAGGGCGCCTCCCGTCTGGTGGAAACGCAAATTTGGTTTTCCACCCGGGAAGCCGGGGTGTTTTGTTTTCACCCTGATTTAAAAAAATTTAGGCGCTACGGCCACCAACCGGGCCAGGCTGGCGGACTGGCCGAGGACCATGTGGTGGCCATCGAAGGCGATCCGCTCGGCAATATTTGGGTAGCAACGGCCAGCCGGGGTTTGCAGCTGATCCCGGTGGGCGCGCCGGCGAATGCCGTGTTGCCGCATTATACGGTAAAAGACGGACTGGCCTTCAACAGTATTCACCGCCTGGCCTGGTCGCCCGACGGCCAGCTGTGGATCGCTACGGAAAAGGGCATTTCAGTGTTCAACCCGGAAAAAAAACAATTTAAAACCTATGATGAGGGCGACGGGCTGGCCGATGCTTTTCTGGACCGCAAGGGCTTTCGCTGGTGTGCCAGCGGAGAAATATTTGTCGGGCAAGCCAAAGGGTTTTACTCCTTCCAGCCCGATGAAATTTACCTGAATAACAGTCCGCCCGTGCTGGCTTTCACAGGTTTCGACTTGTTTGGGAAACCGTTTTTCACCGGGGTCGACCTGAACAACCTGCCCGAGCTCCGGCTCCGGCACGATCAGAATTTTTTTACGCTGCACTTTGCCGCCCTGAGTTTCAGCCAGTCGAACCGGAACGAATACCGCTACCGATTGGAAGGCATCGACCCGGGCTGGATTGAAATCGGCAACCGGGCGGAGGTGTCGTACACCCGCGTGCCGCCCGGGCATTACCGTTTCCGGGTGCGGGCGCGCAACAGCAGCAAGGTGGAATCGCTGGGCGAGCTGAGCCTGCCGATCGTGGTGACGCCGGCTTTTTATCAAACCTGGTGGTTCCAGGCGGTTTTGGCAGCTTTGGCGCTGAGCTTGCTGGTGTATTATTTCAGAAGCCGGCTGGCACGCGCCCTGGAGCGCAAAACGGCGGAGAATGAACTCAACCGCCTGCGCGCGGTAAAAGCCGAATTGGAAAACAAGGCTTTGCGCTCGCAAATGAACCCCCATTTTATTTTTAATGCCTTGAACACCATTGAAGCGCTGATCGTGGAAGAACAGCCAGAAGCGGCCTCGGCGCTGTTACAAAAATTTTCCAAACTGGTGCGGCTGGTGTTGGAAAACTCGCAGCAAGCCTTTGTCCCCCTTGCCTCCGAGATGGAGGCGCTGGAGTTGTACCTGCAACTGGAGGCTATCCGGCTCGAACACCGTTTTCAATACCGGCTGGAAATTGACCCGCGGCTGAAGCAACAGGCCTGCCAGCTGCCGCCTATGATTTTACAACCTTTCGTTGAAAATGCCATTCTGCACGGGCTGCGGCATCTGACCGAACGGGCGGGCCTGTTGGCCATTCGGCTGAAACCGGTATCCATGGCAGGCGCTCCCTGGCCGGTTTTGTATGGCGAGGTGGAAGACAACGGCGTTGGGCGCGCCCGGGCGGCCGAGATCAATGCCCGGATGCGTATCCGGGGCAAAAAACAATCGCTGGGCAGCCGCCTGACGGCCGAACGCATAGAATTGTTCAACGCGCCCGGCCGGCAGGATTATTCCGTAAAAATTACCGACCTTGGCGATACTGGCGGGGAAGGAACGCTGGTGGCCCTGCAATTGCCGCTCGAATGGAGCGCGGCCGAACCATAAAAAGAACTACCGCTGTCGATGAAAGCAATCCTGGTTGATGATGAAAAATCGGCGCTCACCTTGTTGCGCCACAAACTGCTCCGGTACGATGCGGACATGGAGGTGCTGGCCGAATGCCAGTCGGTGGCCGCTGCCCTGGAGGCGCTCGAAGCCCAGGAGCCGGACGTTTTGTTCTTGGATGTGGAAATGCCGGGGGCTACAGGTTTTGAGTTGTTGCAGCAGTTGGGCGGCGAAGCGCCGTTTCAGGTGATTTTTACCACGGCGCACTCGGAATATGCCATCGACGCCTTGCGGGGCGGCGCTTTCGACTACCTGCTTAAGCCTGTGCAGGATGCCGAACTGGCCCAAGCTTTGGACCGGTTGCGCGCCAGGCAGAAAACAACATCGGCCCCCGCAAAAGAGCCGTCGCCGGAAGGGGTGGCCGCCTTGCTGAAGTCGTTGCAAAGTTTACAGGACAAGGATAAAAAACTGGCGGTGCCGACGGCCGAGGGCGTGTTGTTTTTGCCGGTAGGCGATATCATTCGGATGGAGGCGGCTGGCAGTTATTCCACTATTTTTTTGAACAACCAGTCGAAGCTCGTGGCTTCTAAAAACCTGACCGAGCTGGAAACCATGCTCGATAGTCCGGATTTTTTCAAAGTGCACAAGTCGCACCTGGTTAACCTGCGCTATGTGGCCAAGTACATCCGTGGCGAAGGCGGCATTCTGGTACTGACCGATGGTAGCGAGGTGGATGTTGCCCGGCGGAAAAAAGACGATCTGATGGTTCGGTTGGCCTTGCGCTAGCATGAAAACAACAATGCCCGGTTCGGATAGAAACTCGAAGCCGGGCATTGTCAAAATTTGAATTTCTTGTTTGATTCACATACAAACCTCTGTTTCACACTTGCAATCGTCGGGAGTCAGGTTGCTTTTGCGGTGCACCAGCATGCCTTTTCCGGAATAGTCGACGGCGTGTAGCACGGGTTCGATAATTTCCAGGGTGCCGTTATTTTGAATAGCGCCGAGATTGAGCAGCGCGCCGCCAGGAAGGCCGTATCCGCGGATGCTCAGTTGAGCGCCGGAAGCGATGGTCAAGTGGGCGTTGCTGTGGATATTGAGGGCTTTGACACTGGCCGAACCGCGGCGAACCACCGGGTAGAAATTGCCGCGGGTGGAACAGTCGGGGATGATTACCTGGTCAAATTCGCCCGGCACCCGGTTGTTGCTCCAGTTGCTGGCGCAGTACCAATCGGTTTCTTGTCCTGGGGCGCCGCCTTTCCAGGAAGTTTGGGCGGTGAGCGGAAGCGCGGTAGTCAGGGCGAGCAACACAACAAGATGCGTTTTCATAACGGAAGTTTTATTGGTTAACAATTGGGAAGTAGCAAAAAGTATACTTCAAACTTACGTCGTCTTGTTGCGGCGGTCAAGTTGGGATTTGTCATCGGGGAGCCTGAGTTTGCCAACGGCTAATTTCGTAGCCGCGGTTTATCAGAAGATCCGAAAAAGAACTGGTAGCTGCGAAAAATTGGGCCGAATACATGGTCTTGGGTCATCAAAAAGTCTTTGCCATGGTCGATTTCAGTATAGTAACGGATGACGTAGGGTGTGCCGTCGGTCACGCGTTGTTCAATGGAAATAGGCCAAAACCGGGTTACTTGCCGGCTGCTGTCGGTTCGGAGCAGGGTAACTATGGCAAAGGGCACCAGCGCCGTTACCGAATCGCGTTTGGGGTTGTCGGTCTCAAATCCTTCGGAGGCGAGCTGTTCAAATTGTAAAAGGTAGGCCTCCGCCAAACCTTTGCGCTGGGGCGCCTTGCTCACTGGAGTTGTGCTGAAATACGGGCGCACCTGATAGCTGGCTTTATCTACCTTTTCGAGTATGAAGGAAGCGCTTTTCTGTTGTGGGTATTCGACGGCGATAGACTGGATGTTTTCCGGCTTTTCGGCAAACACAGTGCGGTCGCGCCAATCGTCCGGGTCCAGCAGGTAGCGTACGCGCAGTTGTCCGATAAAGGAGGGCACATGCATCACATAGGGTTGTTCGGCGCCCTCCATGATCATATAGGTGCCGCGTTCGTCGTTGGTGACGCCGCCCACGTAATATCGTTTGAGGCGTTCTTGGTTTTTTCCGTAAATCTCCACGGTGATGCCTTCCGCTGCCAGACTTTTTACCATGGATGCTTCGGCTACTTTTGGCGGAATATACAGCACCGTAACCTTGCTGATGGTTTCCAGCAGCGTTTGCACGGCGGTAGGCCGGGCTTTGAATTGATTGTTGTAAAGCCAGTAACCGTCTTTGCGCTCGAGGGTAACTTTTTTGCCGCTGCGGTCGGCGATAAAAATCCGGGTGATGTCTTCGGTGTTTTGCACGGCAAAATCCATGTCCCAGGAAACATGCGAGCCGGAGGCGTTCTTTTTTTGCCGGAGCACAAAAAAGGTGGCGGCGCCCAAAAGCACGAAAAGGGCAGTTAAGATCAAGGTACGTTTCATGGCTGCAAAAATAAAAAAGTCTGCTCCGCATTGCGCGGAGCAGACACATCAAAACAAAACGAAAAACCAACTTTATTTTAGACCGGCACTGGGCCGGGTTGTTTTAATCTTCACCACGACTTTTCAAACGCACGTTCAGGGTTTTGTCGCGACCGCCGCGGTTCACCACCAGTGTGACAGTCTCTCCGGCTTTAGAACGACCGATTAATTCCTGAAGTTCCGGCACGGTTGTCACATTTTTGCCATTTATCTGGGTAATGACGTCGTTGGGTTGAACGCCGGACCGTGCGGCGGAGCCATCAGGGTCAAGGGCTTTAACCCAAACGCCTTGCGTGAAGGGAATATTGAGTTCGGTCGCCAGATTACTGTCCATGGTAGCAATATCTACGCCGAGGTAGGCGCGTTTGAATTTGCCGTATTTGATCAGATCCTCAGCAATACGTTTGACGAGATTGACTGGGATAGCAAAGGAGTATCCTGCAAAAACCCCGTTGGGAGTAGCGATCGCTGAGTTGATGCCGATCAAGCGGCCATTGACGTCGACAAGAGCGCCACCGGAATTACCCGGGTTAACGGCTGCATCGGTTTGAATAAACGCTTCGATCGGGGCGCCTTTGCGGATAATGTTAATGTTGCGACTTTTGGCGCTGACAATGCCAGCCGTTACGGTGGACGTCAGGTCGAAAGGGTTACCGACGGCCAGCACCCACTCGCCGACTTTTACGTCGTCGGAATTGCCAAGGTCGATGGCCGGCAGGTCGTTGGAGTCAATTTTTAATACAGCCATATCGGTACTTGGATCGGCGCCAATCAGGCGGGCGTGAAACTCGCGGTTGTCGTGTAAGGTCACCTGATATTCATCGGCAAACTCTACCACGTGGTTGTTGGTCAGGATATAACCGTCTGAGGTATAAATTACACCAGAGCCGGTGCCCGCACGCGGCCGGGCATAATCGTCAAAATTGAAAAATTCGTCGCCGAAGAAGTAGCGGAAGGGATTAGACTGGCGTTGGCGCTGAACGGCGCTTTGTTTGCTTTCCATTGCTTTGATATGCACCACGGCAGGCATGGCTTTTTCGGCGGCTTTGGTAAAGTCGAACATGCCGGGTGGCAGAGCACCATAGTCGAAACGGACTTGTTTGGCAGGGGCAGGGAGTTGGTTGTGTGAAACGGAATTCTGAGGTTGTTCTGTCAATTTTACCGCACCGAAAGTCACAAGACCACCAACGGCGCCAGCAAGCAGGGTAGACCAGAATTTATTCATAATTGCGTTCGTTTAAGGATTTAATGTTTAAGTACCTTTGTGCAAGCGGCTTTAAAACGAAAAGTTAAAAAGTTTGCTGCCGGTTTTGGGCATTTTAACGTCTCGTTAACGAGGGAAGGGCGCTTAGCCCGTCTTAGTGCTTCCTACTGTTTCTTTTCTGCCATATTCTGCCGTATTTTGCCCACCGCTGCTCGTAGCGCCTCCTACTTGTTCACCTTTGTCTGTACCAATTTTAGTACCAATGAAGCCTCCAGTCATCTCTATCGTCCAACGCGGGTACCAGGACCGGTACGGGTTTCAACGGTTATTCCTTCGGTACTCCTGGTTGTACAAGACCAACTACATTGCTTTGTCCTGGAAATTACTTCCCAAGGACTGGGACCAAAAGACACAAACTGTTAAACCGCGCGCCACTCTCGGCGGCGAAACGGCGGCCATCGTCAACGGAGATTTGTCCAAAACGCTCAACAAAGCCTACTCCATTATTGCAGACCTGATTGCGAATGAGCTGCCTCCCACATTTGACGCATTTAAACCAAAAATGGGGGCTGAAAAAAAATCAGCCTTTCTCTTTTTCGACGCAGCGGTAAAAATGCTGGACGAAGAATACGCCGGGAAGCAAATCAGCGCATCCACGTTGAAAGTTTACAAGGCATCGCTCAACAAGTTCAAAGAACTCAACGGCGACCTCCGGATGCAGGAGTTGACCCGGGATCAGGTCGTGGCCTTCAAGCGGAATATCGTCCAGGGCGGCAAGGAGAATATGGCGAA
>CAZVZH010000213.1:0-8035 GCA_964630705.1 uncultured Saprospiraceae bacterium
GCCCGACGCTACCGAAAGCGGCGGCGTGATGATGCCGTCGGCCAACTGGGTGGTGGCGCATACAATAGGGGGCAATGCCAGTGTTTTCCCGTCCCGCCGCACCAGCGCATACAAAGAAAAAACGCCGCCCTCGCCGTGGTTGTCGGCCATCAGCGTGAGCACAATGTACTTGAACGTGGTTTGAAACATCAGCGTCCAAAATACACACGACACGCCGCCGTACACCAGCATTTCGCTGATGGGCCGGTCGAGCACGATGGCTTTCATCACATAAAGCGGACTGGTGCCGATGTCGCCGTATATGATGCCGAGGGCCACGAGCAGGCCGCCGATGGTGATTTTTTTCCGGGAGTTCGAGGAAATGTTCATGTGCCGGGTGTTGTGATACAAGGCACAAAGGTCCCGGCCCGGCTATAAACAAGACCTAAAAACGGCGCAGGCGGGTATAAAAAAAGTATAAAAGTGGGTGCTTATATCCCAACAAACCGGTACCCCACTCCCGACTCCGTGCGCAAAAAGGCCGGCCGGTTCGGGTCGACCTCAATTTTTTTCCGCAACTGCCCCACATACACGCGCAGGTACTGCGACTGCGTGGTGTAAGCCGGTCCCCATATCTCCCGCAAAATAAACTGGTGGGTCAGCACCCGGCCTTCGTGCTGCGCCAGCAAAGCCAGCAGCTGGTATTCCGTGGCCGTGAGGTGCACCTCCTGGCCGTTTTTTTGCACCGCCCGCGCTGCAAAGTCGATGGTCAGGGCGCCAAACGTGCGCAGTGGTTCCGACTGTTCGTGGCGGCCGGCGCGCAAAGCCGAGCGGATGCGGGCCAGCAACTCCCCACTGCGGAAGGGTTTGACCAGGTAGTCGTTGGCGCCGCCATCCAGGGCACGGATGATGTCGGCCTCGTCGCCGCGGGCCGACAAAATCAGCACGGGCTGCCGGTACCATTCGCGGAGCTGAAGCAGCACATCCTGCCCGTCGGCATCGGGCAAGCCCAGGTCGAGCAACACCAGGTCGGGTGGGTGCATGGCTGCCGAGATCAAACCTTCACGGCCGGTATAGGCTGTTCGGACCCGGAAATGCTGCGCCTGCAAGGCAATTTCCAGCAGGCGGCAAATAGGCAGCTCGTCGTCGATAACCAGTATGGTAGGTTCAGCCATCTTCGCCAGTGTTGAGTTCGTGGAACGGGGTGGGGATGCGCAAGGCAATGCGGGCGCCGCCGCCCGGGATGTTTTGAGCTGAAATATTGCCGCCGTGCGCTTCAACGAAGCCTTTGGCGATAGACAAGCCCAAGCCCAGGCCCCCGGTTTTATGCTGCGAAAAACGTTTGAATTTTTCAAATACCCGGCTCAATTCTTCCGGCGGAAATCCCGGCCCGGCATCTTCCACTGCAATTTCGAATACCCCTTCTGCATAGTTGGCTTTTACCCAAATGGGAGCGCCGGGCGGTGCATATTTCACGGCGTTCAACAGCAAATTTTGCAAGGCTTGCTCCATCAGGCCGAAATCGAGCCACACCAGCGGCAGGCCTTCCCTTACTTCGATCTCCAGCCGGTGCCGGCTCAGCTCAGTTTCCAGGCGGCCGGTCACAGTGTACACCAATTCGCCCGGCTCGCACCAATCGCACTTGGGGCGGATAGCGCCGGAATCGAGCCGCGACTGGTGCAGCAGACTGTCGGTCAGGCGGTGCAGGCGCTCGGCGGCAGCATTGATCTCGGCATACAAGGATTTTTGTGCCACCGTACCAGTTTCTGCCCCGGAGGCACTGGCCAACAAATGGTCGGAGGCGCCGAGGATGGTGGCGATAGGCGTGCGCAACTCGTGCGCCAAAGCGCTGAACAAGGTATCGTACAGGCGAAGGGCGTAACTGCGGGCCGCTTCTTCGTTGGCCAACCGTTCGAAGCGGCGGATGCGGGCCGTCAGCACGCCATGCAACAGGGCCACGATAAAGTACATGCCCAGCAGCAAAGCATCTGCTGGCGCATTGACGTGGAAGGTGAAAAACGGCGGGATAAAGAAAAAATCCCAAATGGCAGCGCTCAGCACCGCCGCGAGCAACACCGGATACAAACTCAGCCGCATAGCCAGTATCGAAACCACCAGCAACAGAATTAAGGCCACCGACTGGTAACCCAGCCATGGAGTAAGCGGGTAACACAACGCGGCGACAACAACGACGCTGAGCGCGCTCCAGGCAAAGGGTAAAATATGGGTTCGGTTCAAAGGCATGCTTCCGGCTTGGCCGCTTAAAAGTACCGTCAAACACTGATAAACCAAGCGACCTGTATCCAGTAACTTTCTCGCCGGGCAGCCCGGCCCAGGTTGCCGAGCCGGTAGTCGAGGCCAAATTCAAGTTTGTTTTTATCGCTGAACGCAAAGCCAAGCAAGGGCAACAGGCGCAACTCCAGCGTCGGCGGCCCGCCGGCTTGTACGGCAACCAACGTTTCCTGCCCGGCTTTTACATAAAACTCGCCGGGGTCGGCCACCGAGCCGTTCAACGGCAGTTCGGCCAACAAGCGATACCGCAAACGGAACTCCCCCGGCTGGCCCGGTTCGAAGGTCTGATCGGCCGCCAGGCGCTGCGCCAACCGCCAACCGGAGTACCGCCGAACGATGGTAAATTGCTGGATGCTGCGATGCACCGCGCGCCCTTCGCGGAGCCGGATCAAATAACCAGCTGCCAGGCTGTTGTTCAAACCCACCTTTCTGGAAAAGATTGCCGACAAGTCGGACAGCTGATATTCCCAGTCTACGCGCTCTGCACCACTCCGTAACAACAACTGGCGCGACTCCCATTTCAAATTGAGCCGCCAACCGCGCCCCAACCCGGCATTGAGGTTGACGGCTGGCAGAGCGCCCCATTGCCGCCGTGTTTGCGCAACGCCCGGGCTTGTCAATTCCAACAACAGGACTGTAGTGAACAGGGCAATGGCTTTAATATTCAAGGTTATCGCTGTTTCTGAAAATGATCGTTTCGGTCGAAAGCAACGCACCAGCGGCGCTGCAAGTGATCTCGAACAAATGCCGGCCATCGGGGCGTTTGCCCTCCACAACCAACTCATACCGGAGCATGCAGGCCGGCGGACCCGCGCAGGGCTGCCCGTTTCGAACAAAGGCGCGCAACGCTTCCGGTTCGCCGGAATACTGTTCCTGGATTTTCCGGATTTTCCATTCGGAAAAAGCCGAGTCGAGCGTCGCTGTAATGGCGGTGCGGGTAGCGAAAGGAAGGTCGGTCCAGCGCAGCTGAATTTCGATATCCTGCAAACGACCGGCGGTATCGAACTCGATGCTGTAGCGCTTTTTCCGGTGGCATACTTTGGCTTCCACTGAATTGCCGAGCAAGTTTTCCTCAAAATACCACTTTACCCGCCCGCTGAGATTCAATCCGTCGAGGTATTGGCGTGCTGCGGCTGGCACAGCATTGGGTTTCAACCGCCGTTCGCGTTCGAATTTGGTTTGGCCGGCTGCGCTGGCGACTAAAAAGAAGGCGCA
The DNA here is from genome assembly GCA_964630705.1 of uncultured Saprospiraceae bacterium. GTDB lineage: Bacteria > Bacteroidota > Bacteroidia > Chitinophagales > Saprospiraceae > M3007. Next base: position 3,487 of record CAZVZH010000213.1, read on the forward strand.
GAGAAAACAGGATAGTTTTATCATAAATCAAACAGGCGACATACCACAACACCGGGCCTCAAACCTGGTTCAAAACGTCTGATACTCCGGCGCATACAACACCGCCCGCAGCAAATTTTCCAGCGGAATGCGCACCTCCGTCGTGTCGCCGGTGTCGAGGTAGCGCTGCCACTCGTAACTCCAGTCGGCCGGCGGCAAGTGGTTGAGAAAAACGGTTTGGAGAAAATAATCGAACCGCGGCGGGCTTACTTCCTCGGGAAACAAATAGCGCAACAACTCGCCCACCAGGGCCTGCGGATTGCCGGGGTCGGTGAACACCGGACTGTTTTTCACCCAGCGCGGCAAATCAAGTTGCAGGTAAATAGGGGCCTGCGGGTTGGGGCCGTGGCTGCGCTTTCCGGTGATCAACTTCGTCGGAAATTTATACCGGGGAATAATCGTGTTGGAGCCGAACCACTGCCGGCTGAAAATGGGCTCCTGATAATAGGCCGGATAGCCGGCTACGTCGGGCGGGTCGAACAGGGGGAAACCTGAGTCGAACAACATGCCGTCGGCCACGCCGCCAGCCATTTCAAGAAAATACAAGCGCCTGGGGTCGGCGGTGGGGCTGGAGGTGGCGATGTCGAAAAAAGCCAGGCTGTGCAGGGCCAGGTCGAGCGGCGATTTGATCATGCCGCCCACGATGTCGTCGGAAGCGTCGCCGTCGTCGGCATCGAAAAAATGCTGGCTTTGCAACAACCGCTCGAGTACCGGCCGGATTTCGTAATCGCCCGCGCGCAGCATTGCGGCCAGCGGCGCGATGATGTCGGATTCAATGTCTGCGTCGATGTGTTTGCCGACCAACCAGCGGTAGAGGCGGCGGCAAAAAAGCCGGGCCGTGGCTTCCTGGGCAAACACCATGTCGACCAGATCGCCGAGCTCGCGCCACATGTCGTCGGCCGTTTTGGCGCCGGCAATCGTCCGGTGTTGAAACCGTTCGCTGAACGTTTTGTCGCCGGTGTCGTGCTCGCTCAGCATGGTGCGGCCGCGGGGGAAGCCGGTTTCGGGGTCGACGAGGTCGCGGGGGCTGCGGGCGCGGAAGCCGGTGAATACCCGGGCCGCCTGCGCAATGTCGGTTTCGGTGTAGTGGGTATAGTCGTCGGGGCCGATCTGCGGACCTTTGCCGATGGTGAACAGTTCGAAAAACTCGCGGGCGAAGTTTTCATTGGGGTTGTATTTCAGGTTCTCGTGGTTGTTGAGGTAGAGGAGCATGGCGTTGTCGGTCACCATTTTGGTCGCCAGTTTTTTAAAATTTCCCAACGCGCCCCAGCGCAGCAGGCGGAGGTAATCGAAGTAGTGCTGGTTGCCAAAAGCCAGGATGCTGACGCAGAGGTACTGGTGAAAAAACAGGCTCAGGCGGTGGCCGGCGCCGGGGTCGTGCAGGGCTTCATGCAGCCACCAGCCGGTCAGGTAACGGCGCAGTTCCTGCTGCCCGTCGGGCAGGGGCAGGCCAGGGGGCAGCAGCCAGGCGGTGTTTTCCACGGCGGGCGTGTCGGGGTTGTCGTATACCGGTTGCTCCATTTGCAGGGGATACAGCTGCAACAGATCGGCTACAGCCTCGGCAGCCGTCCGTTGCGCGAGTTGGTCGATGCGCGCTTTGGTGAAGCGAAAACTGGCGCGGCGGAGCAAGTGCGCCGCTTTGCGGTGTCCCAGGGCGCCGGAGAAGGGTAGGAGTGAAGCCATACGCAGTCCTGCTTGTGGCGGCGGGAAAAAGCGATTATCAGCGGGCTAATGTACTGTTTTTCTAAAAGAACACAGCATCATGGCGTGCCAACTACCAGGCAAAGCGCCCCGAAAAACTCCGGTAGGGTTCTAAAATGGCCGTATTGGCGATCCCAGGCCCCGGAAACCAGGTCGGCTTCCAAGCGCCCGACCAGCACAGCTTCCAAGCCTTCGGGCAAAAAGCCCCAGGCCGATTGTGCCCGGCGGACCGCAGGATTCAAAAAGCCTTCCGGGCGGCCGTAATAGGCCTCCTGAAAGCCATCCACACAATCCAGCGGGATGGGCACCCGCACCACCCGGCTGGTACCGCCCAAGGCCGCGCGGATGCGTTCGATCGCCGGATCGCGGGCTTTTTCCACAGCGACCAATTCGGGGAAATACCGGGCGTTCCAAAAGTCGTCCAGCCGGTCAGGGTCGAAGCACATCACCACAACAGGTCCGCTGCTCACCCGGCGCAATTCCGCCAGGCCTTTTTCCAGGTCGGGCCAATGGTGTACGCTCAGCAGGGTCATGGCGGCGTCGAAGGCATTGTCGTCGAAGGGCAGGCGTTCGGCAAAAGCGTCTACCGCCGGCGTTTTTCCCTGGCGGCGGCGTTGTGCGCGCATGGTGGCCGAGGGTTCAACCGCCAGTACAAAACGATCGGTGGGTTCGTAGGAGCCGGCGCCAGCGCCGACATTCAGCACGGTTTGCGCAGCGCCCAGGGCTTCGTGTACGTAGCGCGCAATGCGCGGTTCGGTTTGCCGGATATTGGAATAGCCTTGTCCGAAGCGGTCGTAGTCGAAGGCTGGGTGGTCTATTTTCATAAAAAATGCGCGAACAAATTTCAGTTCTTCCGCCTGGAGCCGGTTTGCCCTATTGTTTTTCCAAATACTGCAGCGCCGCTTCCAACTCCGGGTCTCTGCCGTTCAAGTAATCTTCCAGCGTTTTGCGCACCAGAATGTCGGGCTGTATGCCGTAGCCGACAAATTCGCGGCCGTCGGGATACGTGTCTTTTTTGGTGCAAACCCGCGCGCGGCCGCCTCCGGGCAAATCGAACACTAAGGGCTGGCCGGTGCTGCCGAAAGTGGGCGTACCGATCCGGACCATGTGCGGCTGATTGGCGGCATAAATCAGAAAATCTTCCGCTGCCGAAGCGGTTTGGTGCCCGATAAGGAGTACGGTGGGCACTACCAGCCGGGGTGCATCCGAGCGGATCGTATCGGCCTCGTACGGGAAATCGTGGTAAAACCGGTCGCGGTACGACAAGTAAGCCTGCCGCGACCAGTCGCCGCCCGCCGAATCGGCCTCGGTGCTACCCACCCCCCAGGCTTTGTAGCTGGGAATGTGCAGCCGGCTCTGCATTTTCGAGCCGTACAACACCGAGTCGTTGGTGAGGTAAAGGAAAATAGCCAGGCCGATATCGGTACTGCCGCCGCCGTTTTTCCGCAGGTCGATGATCAGTTTTTTGGCCCGGTAGAGCTCGGGCAGTTTCCCGAAGATAAATATGCTGTCGATCCTGTAATCGCTGAACGAATTCAGGGCCACATAGGCAATTTCATCCGTCAGCCATTTCATTTCCAAGAGTTCCCCGTTTTCAAAGGGCGGGTACACTTCTTTTTCCAGGGTTACGCTGTGCGTCAGTTGCAGCTGGCGGAGGCTGCCGTCGGGTAGTTTTAGCTCCAGGTCGAAGCGGGTGCCGGTGGGCGCTTGCAGCAGGTTTTGGATCGACCAGTCGTCGAGGATGTGCGCTGTCGAGGAGGCGATGTACGGCCGAACGTACTGCCGGGCATATTCAGCCGCGGGCAGGCCGTTCACCCGGATGATTTCGGTGCCGACCGGTATTTCCTCTTTTTTGCTCGCGTTGACCCGCGTGACGATGGCCCGGCCTTCGATGTTGGTCAGAAACAACCGGTAGTCGCCGAAATAACTGGTAAACAGGCTGTCTTGCACGGCTCTGGGGAAATACACATTGGTGTGGCCGTCGTGGAGAAGGGCGCAAAATTTTTGCAGCAGGCGGTAGTACTCATAGTCGTTGGCCGGGTGCTGCACCGCCTCGATCAAGTCGCGGTAATCGGCATCCCAGGCTTCGCGGTCTACTTTTTCGAGGTAAACGAAGTTGTAATTGACCTCTTGCCAGAATTTGGACAGGCCGTAAATTTTGTCGGTCTTGCTCAGGGTGTTGGGCATTTGAGCAAAGAGGCCGGTTGCGGCCAGCAGGAGCAGCAGGGTTAAAACAGGTGTTCGCATAAATGTTACGCTTGGAGTATAAAGGTGGTTATGATTTCAAACTGAAAATTTGCCGGACCTGCCAGGCCTTGCCGGCTTCTTGTTCAATCAGCGCAATGTGGTCAAACTCGATCCTGTTCGGAAAGGTAAGCGATTTTATCTGTTCAAAAACGGCGTCGGTACAGCTGGAATTTCGCGGGTGCATCAAGGTGATGTGCGGCTCCGGCCGGCGCGGCGCTTCCACCGTGTTTTTCAAAACGTCCGCCCGCAGGCGGTGAAAAGCCGAACAGTCGCCAATAGCCGGCAACAACAAGCCTTTGCCCTCGGAAAAACGCTGCGGCGGACCAAACCGGACGACCAACGGCCGACTGCTCAAGCCGGCCAAATTTTCCAGCACCCGGTCTAGCGCCACCAGTTCATCTTCCCGGCAAAGTGTCGCGTGCGCGGCAATCAGGGCAAATTGCGCTGGATTGAACCTCCGGCGTACGCTTTCGATCGCCGCCGCCGCCGTTGCATCCACAAACAGCGTGAGTTGTACGCGTTTTTGCACCATCCTCTAAGCGATAGTTTTTCCAATTTTACC
>CAZVZH010000214.1:0-8031 GCA_964630705.1 uncultured Saprospiraceae bacterium
TAAACCTATGAACACAAAGGCGCCTGCGGTTTGCGGGCGCCTTATTTTTTTAGCGTCGTATCTTTCGCTTTTCAAAAAAACCTTGCTTGCATGATCTGGCAACGTTGGTTGTTCCCGTTCTGGGACAAATCGAAAAGCGACGGCAAATTTACCGACCTAAACCCCGGGAGTATTCTGGAAACTATTTCCCGGCTGGAGCGCCGCATTGCGGAGCGTTTCCCGGAATCGGGCTTGCGCCAGGTATGCCGGGAGTTTCACAACCTGGCGGTGCAAACCGAACAGCTGGCCCGGCGGCTAGGCCCGCCGATTTGGCCGGTGCGAATCGCTATCTTTTTAGCTACAGGCCTGTTGCTTTTTGTGGCAATAGGCGCGGTTATGGTCATCGGCGAGCGTTTTTCCATTAAAACTGAGGATATCTCCGAGTTGCTTCAAGCGACTGAAGCCGGGATAAACGAGCTGATTTTCCTGGGCCTGGCGCTCTATTTTTTGATCGGCCTGGAAGCCCGGATCAAACGGCACTCGGCCCTTCAGGCCCTGCACCGCCTGCGCTCGATCGCCCACGTGGTGGATATGCATCAGCTGACCAAAGACCCGGCGCATTTGCTTTCGCCGTTTCAAAATACCGAATCCTCTCCGGAGCATTCGCTTTCCCGTTTCGAGCTGATGCGTTACCTCGATTATTGTGCGGAAATGTTGGCGCTCGATAGCAAGATGGCCGCCTTATTTGCGCAAAATGTCGACGACCCTGTGGTGCTGGGCGCTGTGAATGACTTGGAGTTGCTTACCCAAGGGCTGTCTGGAAAAATTTGGCAAAAAATCATGATTCTTGATTTGGCGGTCGAACAAAGTCAGGTATCGGACGACTAAATGTTAAAACCGGTTGGAATACGCCAGCCTTCTTTCAAATGTCGTTTCTTCGCCTTCCCGCTTTACCGGGCTTTGGTTTTTTCAACTTGGAAAAGCACAAATGGAAATACGGTATTTTTAGCAGGATTGCTTTTTTAATTACACAAATTGTGGCAATCGTCGCGCAATCAACCGGATACGCTGCATTTTTTGACAAAATGTTTTGTTAGTGTTGTTGCCTTTGCTACTTTTGTGCGTTGCCAGGCCAACGGGCCAGGCAAATTAACAAGCCAGGAACATCGCCTGCGAATACCAGCCGCCACCAAAATTCCTGTGATTCGAAAACAATCTAATCCTTCGGTCTTCGCATTATTGATTCAAACACCTAACCGACACCTAGTAGCCAGAATCGATTTAGATGGTCCAGGTAAACACCTAATTTATGGGCAGGAAAGAAAAGTTTGTTTACAACATTCAAACTCTTACTTACGAAAAAGTTGTAATCCCTGTTAAAACCCGCATATGGCAAGCCTTCGGATTTTTTTCCGTCGTATTAGTTACCTCTTTTGCCTTACTTGCCATTCTGTATACCTACTTCCCATCGCCTCGCGAAAAAGAATTGCTCCGCGAAATTGATCAGATGGAGTACAAATACAGCCAGTTGAACGATCAACTCGGCACTATGTCCAAAGTACTTCAAAACATTCAGGAGCGCGACGCCAGCATCCACCGGTCTGTTTTCGGAATGGACCCCATCGACGAAGATATTTGGAACAGTGGTATCGGCGGCCACGAAGCGCACCCCGAACTGAGCGCCTTCAAATATGGCGGCGCTGCTATCCGGCAAACGGTGGAAAAAGTTGATTTGCTTAGCCGCCAGCTGGCCTTGCAAAGCGAATCGCTCGATACCATTCAGCGGTTAGCCAATGACCAGCAAAAAATGCTGGCCTCCATTCCCAGTGTAAAGCCTGTCCGGGAAGATAAACTGCAAAAAAGCATGAATATCCTCTCCGGTTTCGGCTACCGGATTCACCCGGTATACAAAATCAAAAAATTCCACGAAGGCGTCGATTTCCCCGCCCGGGTCGGCACCGCCATCCAGGCTACCGGCGACGGGGTGGTCGTAGAAGCCGGCTGGCACCATGGATATGGCAACTGCGTTCGGATCAGCCACGGCTACGGCTACGAAACCTGGTATGCCCACATGAACAAAATGACTGTCAGCCGGGGCGCTAAAGTGAAAAAAGGCCAAAAAATCGGCGAAGTCGGCGACACCGGCCTTTCCACCGCCCCGCACCTCCACTATGAAGTGCACTACAAAGGCCGGCCCATCAACCCCATCAATTTCTGCATGGATAATTTGACGCCGCAGGAATATCAACAAATGGTTGGCAACGCCAATAAAGCAAACCAGTCGCTTGACTGATTTCTATCGTATCAAGCAAAACAATAAACAGCAGTGCGTAAAAGGGAGTCTGGCTTGCCAGGTTCCCTTTTCGCTTTTTTATCCAGCCTCTCCTCAATAGGTAAACACGGACGCGGGATATATTTTCTTTTTTTCAAAAAATATTTATTGAAAAACAATAATTTTTTTTGAAAAAAGTTAAATGGTGATAAGTTTGATTGCATACTCAAAATTCAAAACTCATTTGCCATGCGAAAGTTGTTTCATCCGTTTGTTGCAGGTTTGTTGCAATATCTGTTTTTGGGGGGCGCTGCTTTAGGTTGTTTTCTCTTTTTATCCGAATGGTATCATCATCTCGGTATCGTAGATGGCACCGGCTTGATCCACGGTTGGGTATCGGGTGGGGTGCCAGAGAAAACGGCCGAAGTCCAAGCTCAACAACAGGACATCCTGGTAAAAATTTATTCCCTGGGCCAGCGCGAGTTCGTTGTGCTGGAGTTTTCAAATCCAGCCGACTTGTTCCGGTCGCCTCAGATGCCTTTTCTGCTGTTCAATTCCTTGAGCTGGCTTACTGTCTTGTGGGCACTTTGGCTCCTCGGCCAGGTATTCGGCAGTATTAAACGAGAGACATTTTTTAAGGAAAAAATAGTGCGACGTATCCGGCTTTTGGCATGTTTAATCCTGCTGTTTCCCCTGTTCCGGTTTTTGGCCTCCCAAGTGCTCACAGTCATCGTAAGCGTTGCCCAGAGCGGTTCCGGTCATTTCTTCAGAAGCGCAGTACACTTGGAAGAGGTGCTGCTCGGGGCTATAGCTGCACTGGTAATCTATACGCTGGCAGGAGTGTTTCACACAGGCAACCGCCTGCAACAAGAACAAGACCTAACCATTTGAGCCATGCCGATCATTGTAAACCTCGACGTCATGATGGCCAAAAGGAAGATGTCGCTAACGGAATTGGCCGAAAAGGTAGACATCACGATGGCCAATTTGTCTATTCTGAAAACCGGAAAAGCCAAAGCGATTCGGTTCAGTACCTTGGAAGCAATTTGCCGGGTGCTGGAGTGCCAGCCGGGCGATATTATGGAATTTCAACCGGATGACCCCGGGACGCAAAACCTGTAAGCTATGAAATATTCAAAAGCGCAAGGGCTGCATTTCGCAGTGCTTTGTCTGCGTTGGTATCTGGCTTTTTACATGATAAACTATGGCTGGGGAAAACTGCACGACGGTCAGTTTGGCCTGGCAAACCCGGATATTGCTGAACAGCCGCTGAAACAGATCGACCGGTTTTACCTTGCCTGGTATTTGTTCAGTTTGAGCAAATTTTTCAACGTGGTAGTAGGCCTGAGCCAAATCGCAGGAGGCCTGTTGCTTTTGTTTGAAAAAACAGTATTGCTGGGCGCCTTTTTGGTCCTGCCTATCCTGGGGCAAATTTTCCTCATCGATATGTCCTTCACCGTGGGGATGTTTGGTTATGCTCTACCCCTTCGGCTTGCAGGTATGATACTGGCCGATATGCTGATTTTAGCCTACCATCGAAGGCTGGTCCTGTTGGTTTGGAATGCGCTGACGGCGGTAGATGTTAACCGGTTTCATTATGCCTGGCCGGTATACCTCTGCCTGCCGCTGATTGGTTTCCTAATGGATTTTGCGATCGCATTGCTCACGCTCCCGATCAGAATGCTCTTGAATATCCCCGGCGGTTAGGCGTCGATGCGCGCATACTTGGCATTTGCCTCGATAAAAGCCCGGCGCGGCGGCACCTCGTCGCCCATGAGCATTGAAAACATGCGATCGGCTTCCACGGCATCTTCCACGGCAACCAGTTTTAGAATACGGGTTTGCGGATCCATTGTTGTTTCCCAAAGTTGTTCGGCGTTCATTTCGCCGAGGCCTTTGTAGCGCTGCACTTTTACGGAATCGTCGTCTTCACGTCCGCCGGAAAATTCAACTTGGGCGGCTTTGCGATCCTTATCGTTCCAGCAGTACCGCTGGTTTTTACCCTTTTTAACCAGGTAAAGCGGCGGTTGTGCAATGTACACGTGGCCTTTTTCCACCAGCTCGCGCATGTAACGGAAAAAGAAGGTGAGGATCAGGGTAGTGATGTGGCTGCCGTCGATATCGGCGTCGCACATGATGACGATTTTATGATACCGCAGTTTTTCGATGTTGAGCACGCGGTGGCCTTCGTCGTTTTCGGCTACGGTGACACCCAAGGCGGTGAAGATATTTTTGATCTCTTCGTTTTCGTAGATTTTGTGCTCCAGGGCTTTTTCCACGTTCAGGATTTTACCGCGCAGTGGCAGGATGGCCTGGGTGTGGCGGTCGCGGCCCTGTTTGGCCGTGCCGCCTGCGGAGTCGCCCTCAACGAGGAAAACCTCGGATTCCTCGGGGTTGCGGCTGGCGCAGTCGGCCAGTTTGCCCGGCAGGCCGCTGCCGCTGAGGGCGCCTTTGCGCTGCACCATTTCGCGGGCTTTGCGGGCAGCGTTGCGGGCCGTAGCGGCCAGCACGACTTTTTCGATGATGCGCCGGGCCGGGTTCGGGTTTTCTTCCAGGAAAATTTTGAGCGCATCGCCCACGCAGCGGCTGACGATGCCCAGTACCTCGGAGTTGCCGAGTTCGCCTTTGGTTTGGCCCTTGAACTGGGGTTCGGGCACTTTTACAGCCACCACAGCAGTCAGGCCTTCCATAAAATCTTCCCCGCTGATCGTAAAGTTGATTTTTTTGAAATGCCCGTTGTCGTCACCGTACTTTTTAAACTCGCGGGTGAGCGCCCGGCGGAAGCCGCTGACGTGGGTGCCGCCGTCGCGGGTGCTGATGTTGTTGACGAAGGAAATGACATTTTCGGAGTAGGAGGTATTGTACATCATAGCCACCTCTACTTCCACATTGTCTTCATTAGCAATGATATGGATCGGCTTTTCGATCAGTTTGGTTTTCGATTCGTCGAGCCAGAGCACAAACTCCTGTAAGCCGCCTTCAGAGTGAAAATGTTCCTGTTTGAACTGGCCGTTCTCCTGCTCGCGCTCGTCGATGAGGTCGAGGTGCAGGCCTTTGTTCAGAAAAGACAACTCGCGCAGGCGGTGGGCCAGCACGTCGAACTTGTATTCGTCAACCTCAAAAATTTCAGGGTCGGGCAGGAAGGTTACAATGGTGCCCCGGTAATCGGAAGCGCCGACCTCGCGCACATCGTATTGCGGGCGACCGCGCATGTATTCCTGCTCGAATTTTTTGCCGCCCCGGTGTACTTCTGCGTGCAGGCGTACCGAAAGCGCGTTGACGCAGGATACGCCCACGCCGTGCAAACCGCCCGAAACTTTGTAGCTGTCTTTATCGAATTTACCGCCGGCGTGCAGTACGGTCATGACCACCTCCAGCGCCGATTTTTTCAGCTTGGGATGCAGGTCGGTCGGGATACCGCGGCCATTGTCTTTGACAGTGATGCTGTTGTCGGGGTGGATGGTTACGTAAATATGGGTGCAGTGGCCGGCCAGGTGCTCGTCGATGGAGTTGTCGACCACCTCCCAGACCAAGTGGTGCAAGCCCTTGGTGTCGGTGCTGCCAATGTACATACCCGGGCGCTTGCGCACGGCCTCCAAACCTTCCAGGGCGGTAATACTACTGGCGCCGTAGTCGGCGCTTTTTTTCGGCTGTTCTGCGGTTGGTTCCAATTCTTCTTTCATACGCCGCAAAATTACGAAAAAACCCCGGTTCCAGCTAAGTTTTTCAAGAGTTTTTGCCTTGAGAAAACTGCGATTAAATAATTGAAAATCAGTTTTTTGAAGATAAAAGGACGATTTGCGTCAAAAGGTTTTTTCCGCCACAAAAAACGCTGCGTTTTTCAAGTAAAAATTCACCCGTTTCAGCGCAATTACTGCCCCCATCGGGAACGCTCCTCCGTCGTCCAGGCTGCCGGGAAAAAGATGCGTTGTTGGTGCTTGGGATGCAGGTATTTTTCCCAATGGCTGCCTCCGGTGGCGGCTTTTTCCGCCTGGCCCGCGCCCAGGTAGGTATGGGCGGTTTGCAGGTGCACCAATGGCCATTGCAGGTTGTAGGCCCGGTCGAAGGCGCGGAACGCTTCGCAGAGGGTTTGGTCCAGCAGGTTGTGTTGTTCGAGTTTCCGGAACTGGGCATTCAAGTTATGCTGTTGCATTTTCGCAGCCAGTGCGATAAAACTTTCCAAATATTTCCCTTCAAACTGGCGGAGGGTGAGCGATTTGTCGCCGGTGGCGCGGTCGTATCCGGCGTCTTGCCAGTACAGGTATTGAAATTTTTGTTCGAGGGAGGCGCCTGGAGGCAGCGATGCTTTTCGGGCCGGAGGAATCAGGTTGTCCAAATCGGTGCAGAGCAACTCGATATAGCGGAACTGTGCCGACTGAAACCCGCTGGCCGGGGCCAAGGCGAGGCGAAACTGGTTGTAATCGTCGTAGCGCATGCCTTGGTTCATGATGCTGAACGAGCTGCACAACAAATCGGTGTAGCGCACCAGGCGTTGCAATTTTTCGACAAAAACTTCGGATACAGGCAATTCCGCTCCGGTGAGTTGTTCCAATTCGTGCCGGATCAGTTTGAGCACCAGTTCGGTAATCTGGTGATAGACGATAAAAATAGTTTCGTCTTTGAAATCGGTGCGGGGTTGTTGCAGCGAAAGCAGGGTGTCGACGTGAATGTAGTCCCAGTAGTTCACCGGCCGGCTGAGCAGCAGCCCGTGCAGGTAGGTTTCTGGGTTTTGGCCCAAGTCGCGGTACTTTTGTTCGAGTTGTTGTAAAAGTTCAGGTGTCATGTTGGCAGGGTGGTTAGGTGAGCACTCAGAGAAAGCCCTAAAGGTAACCCGGCATCGCATACCGATTCATGCGGCGGCTCACAGGGGCAACTGATTTTTTAACCGGTTTTTGCGCTCACGGCAACCGGGTTGCAAAAATAACGGAGCATAGTGGGCAGTTCGGGGCTTCGCGTTAGTTTTACGCAACGATTTTTTCAAAAAAACGCCGCCTATGTGGAAAGAAGAAAACAACTGTTTGCTGGCCACTTTTAAATTTCAGGATTTTGCCGAGGCCTTCGCTTTCATGACCGAAATAGCCCTGCACGCCGAAAAACAAAACCACCACCCGGACTGGAGTAACGTTTGGGATACGGTCGAAATCCGACTCAACACCCACTCGGCCGGCAATGTCGTCACGGAGAAGGATCGCAAACTTGCGCGTACCATTGAGGCCATTTATCAAAAATACCGTGTTTAATACCCCCTAATCATGCAGCCCGTATCCAAATTGCCGCATGTCGGCACCACCATTTTCACCGTCATGTCGGGCCTGGCCACCCAGGTTGGCGCGATTAATCTTTCCCAGGGTTTCCCGAATTTCAACCCCTCCGAGCGCCTCCAACGCCTGGTATTCGAACACATGCAACGCGGCGCCAACCAGTATTCGCCCATGCCAGGCCTGCTCCCTTTGCGCGAACGCATTGCCGAAAAAATGGAAACCCTCTATGGCTGCCCCATCCATCCGGATACTGAAATTACCATCACCGCCGGCGGCACCCAAGCCATTTTTTGCGCCATTGCCGCCTTCGTGCACCCGGGCGATGAGGTGGTTTTGATCGAACCTTGCTACGACTCCTACCGACCCTCTGTGGAAACGGTGGGCGGAATTGCCGTGCCCTACGCCCTGTCGGCGCCCGACTACCGGATCGACTGGGCTGCGGTGGCTCGCCTGTTCACACCGCGCACCCGCATGATCTGCATCAACACCCCCAACAACCCTACCGGCACCCTGCTCCGC
>CAZVZH010000215.1:0-7906 GCA_964630705.1 uncultured Saprospiraceae bacterium
CGCGGCCCCATTTTTTTTCCAAAAATTGGGGGGCCGCGTTTGTGCCACACCTCGGCCTCAATCGTCGATCCACAATTTACTGGAGGCTGGGTGGTTTTGGGTTTTGTCGTTCACGATGGTTTCCTGCTGGTTGATGCTTTCCTGGTGTACGGCTTCCAGAAACAAGGCGATGAATTCCGGACTCAGCTCGTTTTTCCCGCCCCGCGCTTGCAGGGCCTCGCGCAGGGCGCGAAAACGCTCGGGCTGTAAAACGGCGATGTTTTTGTCTTTTTTTATAGCGCCGATCTCGCGCACCAGTTGCATGCGCGCGGCAATCAGGGTGATGATTTCCTCGTCGATTTCGTCGATGGCGCTGCGGCAATTTTCCATTTGAGCCAAAAAGTCGGGGTCGTCGGTGGTGACGGCTCTGCGTACCAGGCTGCCCATCATCTCGCCGTAGCGCTGCGGGGTGATTTGCTGGGCGGCGTCGCTCCAGGCCTGGTCGGGGTCGGGGTGCACCTCCACCATGAGGCCGTCGAAATTGAGGTCGTAGGCTTTTTGCGCGGTTTCGGCGAGGATGTCGCGGCGGCCACAAATGTGGCTGATGTCACAGATTACTTCCAACCCAGGAAATTCCTGCATCAGGTCGATGGCCATTTGCCAGCGCGGCAGGTTGCGGTATTTCGAATCGCCGTAGCTCGAAAAACCGCGGTGGATGGCGGCAATGCGCCGCAAACCGGCTTTGTGCAAGCGCTCAAGGGCGCCCACCCACAGTTTGTAGTCGGGGTTGACGGGGTTTTTCACCAGCACGGGGATGTCGGTGCCTTCCAAGGCATCGGCGATTTCCTGCACCGAAAACGGATTGACCGTGGTGCGGGCGCCAATCCAAAACACATCGATCCCGAATTTCAAACAATCGTACACATGCTGGGCATTGGCCACCTCGGTGGTCACCCGCAGGCCGGTTGCTTCCTTCACCCGCCGGAGCCAACGCAAACCGGGCATGCCCACGCCCTCGAAGGCGCCAGGCCGGGTGCGGGGCTTCCAAATACCCGCCCGGAACAAATCGACGCCCTGGTCTTTAAGCCCCTGGGCGGTGGCCAATACCTGCGCCTCGGTTTCGGCGGAACAAGGGCCGGCAATTAAAATTGGGCGTTTGAGGTTGAAAACGGGCTGGAAGGTCATGGTGAATGTGGTCAATGTGGTGAATGTGGGCAATGGGTAAAAAACAGCGGCTAAGGGGCGGGGGTTTTGGCGGGAAGGGCTTTTCTCAGGCTTTCCAGGTAAACATCGAGTTGGCCGGCTTGTTGGGCGCGAATCAGCGCCGAACCAACAATGGCATAGTCGGCTACTTCCAGCACAGCGCGGATTTGTTCGGGCGTTTCGATGCCAAAACCAATACCCGCGCGGCGCCCGGGCCCGGCGGCCCGGATTTGCCCGACCATCGACTGCAGCCGCGGATGCAAACCGAAGGTACTGCCCGTGATTTTGAAATCGGACATCAGGTAAAAAAAATCGCAGCCGGCAGCCAGCAAAGCCTCCAGGCGCTGCCCGGAAGTATTGCCGGCCAGCACGGGCACGAGCGCCGGGCTGCCGGCTATTGGGCTGCCGAGCGGCCCCGCCGGCGCGCCGTCGGCCAGCGCCGGCAGGTCGGGTATGATCAGATGCCGGATGCCCAGCGCTGCCAGCCTTGTTCGGAATTTTTCAAAACCAAAAACAAACACCGGATTCAGGTACGACATGACGATAATTTCCTGCTCCGGGTAGCGCGAGCGGAGGCGCTCCAAGGCGCGCAAGCAATCGGCCGTAGTGATGCCTTGCGCCACGGCTTTTTGGCAGGCCTCTGTGATGACCGGCCCGTCGGCGGTGGGATGCGAAAACGGAATTTGCAGTTCCAAAATGGTCATGCCGGCGCCGATGTAGCGCTCGGCAGTGCGGAGGCTTTCTTCCAGACTGGGATAGCCCAGCACGAGGTGGGCCATGACGGGCAGCTTGGACATAGGTTGAAATTTAAAAATTAGGCGTTTCGAGCAAGTACTGCGCATAGGCGCGGAGTTGGTCGGTCTGAAAATGGCGCATGGTGATAAACAGGTCTTTTTCGCCCCGGCCGGAAGCGTTGACAACCACCAGGGCCTCCGGCGGCAGTTGGGCGGCGAGGCGGGCAGCGTGCGCGAAGGCGTGCGCCGACTCCAGAGCTGGAATGATGCCTTCGGTGCGAGCCAGCTGGCTCACCGCTTCAAGAGCGTCGGCGTCGGAGGCAGTGGCAAATTCGACTCGCCCGGCCTCGGCCAGCCAGGCCAGTATCGGGCTGATTCCACAGTAATCGAGTCCGGCCGACACCGAGTGGGTACCGGAAATATTGCCGGCGCCATCCTGCAAAAAGTATGAATGGTAGCCTTCAAAAATACCCGGCTGGCCGAGCAGCATTTTGGCGGCGTGCTCGCCCAGCTGTCGGCCCCGGCCCCCGGCTTCCACGCCGATGAGCCGCACTTCGGGCGTATCCAGAAAGTCGAAAAACATGCCCAGCGCGTTGGAGCCGCCGCCCACGCAGGCCACGCAGGCGTCGGGCAGTCGGCCAAATTGAGCGCGGCACTGATCGCGAATTTCTTCGCCGACAATTTTTTGAAAAAAGGTGTTCATCGCCGGATAAGGGTGCGGCCCGACGGCCGAGCCAAGCAGGTAGTAGGTCGATTCGGGGTGCGCCACCCAGTCTTTGAAAGCGGCGATGACGGCGTCGTTGAGCGTTTGGCTACCGGCGTCGACGGGCATCACGCGCGCGCCCAGCAGCTCCATCCAGTACACATTCGGGCGCTGGCGCTCGTAGTCTTTCCGGCCCATGTACACGGTGCAGTCGAGCCCCAGCCGGGCGCACACAGCTGCTGTCGCGTAGCCGTGCTGGCCGGCGCCGGTTTCGGCGATGATGCGGGTTTTGCCCAGGCGTTTGGCCAATAAGGCCTGGCCGATGCAGTGGTTGATCTTGTGCGCCCCGGTGTGGTTGAGCCCTTCGTTTTTCAACGCCAACTGCGCGCCGCCCGCCGCTGCACTCAGGCGGGGCAGGGGCGTGAGCGGGGTGGGCCGGCCGGAAAACTGGTTCAGCAGTTGAAAAAATTCTTCCTGAAAAAGGGCGTCTTCCCGAATGGCTTCAAATGCCGCAGCGATTTCTTCCAAACCCGGCAACAATACCTCCGGCACAAAACAACCGCCAAAAGGGCCGAAATATCCGTTGGAAGCCAGTATCTGTTCGCGGAAACAGGTGTGTGCAAAAATTTTAGTCATGTATTATTGTACTGGTACGACGGTGCAAACATAAAACCCTTTTGCTTGGAAGTGCCTGATCCGAGTAAAAAAATTTTGGGAGCGATTTCACACCTCTTGGTATCTTAATTCCCGAATACCGTTTTTTTCAAAAAAATTTAACCCGATGCGTTCGAGCATAACCCTACTTTTTTCAGCCTTTTTTTTCTTGAAATATGCAGTTGCTCAGGTTCCTGCCGCTTGCTCCGGGCCGGTGATCGGCGCACAGGATTGGTCCAACGTTTGTGTGTCGTGCGGCCCGCTCGATTATTGGGGCACCACGCTGGGCTATGGCCCATCATCTGCGCCGGGGTTTTGCGGTACGCCGACCAACAGCCAGTGGCTAGCCTTCGTAGCGGGCGCGGCGCAAGCAAACGTCGTGCTGGCGCCCGATAATTGTCAGTTGGGCGACGGTCTGCAACTGGCCGTATACGACCAATACCCGGTTACGGCCCCTCCGATCGCCTGCGCTCCGGGCATGGCTGGGGGAGGTTCAACCAATATAGATCTGCCCGTGCAAATGCTGCCCGGAAAAACCTACTTCATTTTGGTCGACGGCTACAATGGCGATCAGTGCGATTTTCAACTCACCGTTTCCCCACCTGCCGCCAGCATGGCTCCTCTGGTAGGCAATACGGGCGCCATGCAAGGAGCATCGACGATCTGTCCTGGCGGTACTGTGACGTATTCTCTGCCTGGCAATGTATCTGGAGCCGGTTACTACCGCTGGGAAGCGCCTCCGGGCTCCCTGATCAATGGTATGCCCGGCCCGGCTACAATTCCTGCACCGGCCGGCCGCTTGGCGGATATTACCTTCGGCCCCAGTTCTGGCCAAGTGCGTGTGACGCCCTTCAATGCCTGCGATGAGGGCCCTGTTGCCAGCCGATTTGTGAGTGTGGTTCCTATTCCGCCCACGGTTTTACCGCCCAAGTACGTTTGCCCGGGCGATTTTCCCTACCTCTTGCCTTGGGGTGACATAGCGCCTGCTGCGGGCACCTACCAAACGGTCTATACTTCTTGGCTGGGCTGCGACAGCATCGTCCGCCAACAACTGATCCTGTTGAATGCTTGCGATGCTTCCGGGACGGTGTTTGCCGATTTTAACGCCAACGGCCAGTTCGACGGAAACGATACCGGTTTGGGAAACACCCTGGTGCGCGCTTCCTCCGGCACTTTTGTGACCACCAGCCCCGACGGCGCCTACGCTTTTGCCAGCCTGCCCGTTGGCGATACCATCTGGCCGGAAATCAACTTCGCCGGAGCGGTGCTTACCCCACCCTTTTATCTCAACCAACCGGGGAATGAAACCGGCCTCGATTTTGCCGTGTCGGCCAGCTTTGGGCCGCCTGATGTCGCGGTGTACATCAGCGCTACGGGGCCTTTTCGGCCAGGATTTGGCTCCACTATTTATGCTACGGCAAAAAATACCAGCCTGGGCGCCCAAGCCAACGTGGTATTAAAAGTACTGTTGCCGCCTTTTTTGAACCTGCAATCGGCGGCGCCGGCGGCAGACTACGTGCTCAACGACACCTTGTTTTGGGAAGTCGATACCCTGCACCCCGGGGCGGCGTTTCAGGCTAAACTGGAAGTTCTGACGCCCGTCTCCACCCCGCTGGGCGCCAGCGTGGAAGTCTGGACGCAAGTATGTCCCCTGAACGATCTGGACCCCCTCAACAACACGAAAACTTACCGGCGTCTGGTTGTCGGCTCTTACGACCCCAACGACAAACTAGTGGAGCCGGCCTACCTGACGCCGGCCATGCTTGCCGCCCGCAACCGCCTGGAGTACACCATCCGGTTTCAAAATACCGGGAATTACCCGGCCGATTTTGTAAAAATTATCGACACCGTGCAGGCCGGCCTGGAACCAACGTCGTTTCAGTTGCTGGCATCCAGCCACCCTTGTACCTGGAAAGTTCAAAAACCGGGCGTCATCGAATTTTTATTTGCGGATATCAACCTGCCCGATTCAACCAGCAACGAACCCGAAAGCCACGGTTTCGTACTCTTTTCCCTGCGGCCCAAACAGGGGTTGGCGGTTGGCTACCAACTTGAAAATTTCTGCGATATCTATTTCGATTTCAACCCGCCGGTGCGCACCAACACCGCTGGCACGCATGTCGTGACCTTCCTGCCCGGCGAGCCGCCTACCGGCAATACGATGGATGCCCGGCCCAACCCGGCCGTGTATTCCCTTCAGCTGGGCTGGGCCATGCCGCTGCCCCAACCCGGCCTGTTGCATTTGTACACCCTTACCGGACTGCCAGTTTTGGAAAAAAACGTGCCATCGGGCAGTACCGGCATCGAGCTGTATGTGGCCGATCTGCCATCGGGCGTGTACCTGGCAGTTCTGGAAGTGGGCAACCAGCGCTTTGTCAAACAAGTGGTAGTTCAACGCCCGGGCGGACCCGTGCGCAAAGCGCCGAGGTATTGAGTCGGCACAGGCGTAACTTCGCGCCGGATCAACCTTCCCCCCCGGACGATGTACACGCCCACACATTTCCGCTTCGACGATGCTGCCGCGCCGCTGGCTTTTATGCGGCAGTATAGTTTCGCCACGCTTGTGACCGCCCCTGCCGGCGAGGCGCCGTTCGCTACACACCTACCCTTTACGGTGGAGGAGCGGCCAGCGGGCATTTTTTTGCTGGCCCACCTGGCCCGGGCCAACCCGCAATGGCACCATTTTGCCGATGGCGAGGCACTGGTTATTTTTCAGGAACCGCACGCCTATATTTCGCCCCGTTGGTACGACAAGGAACTCAGCGTGCCCACCTGGAACTACACGGCTGTGCACGCCTACGGCCCGGTGCGGCTGATCGAACGGGAAGACGCCGTTTTTGAAATTTTGGAAAAACTGATTGGCCAGTCGGAGCCGGCCTATTTCGAGCACTGGAACCGCTTGCCGCCCGACTACAAATCGGCCATGGCAAAAGGCATTGCGGCGTTCGAAATCGCGGTTCAGCGTTTGGAAGGCAAAGAAAAACTCAGCCAAAACCGCGCGGAAAAAGAAGTCGATCAAATCATGGGCGGCCTGGAAAACAGCCCGCTCCCATCCGATCGTGCGCTGGCCGATCTCATGCGGCGGAAATACAAGCGGTAGCCGTTTTGGCAACGAATACCCTATATGTTTATGTGTTTAAAAACGCCCTAAAACGCATACCGCAGCGAAAACTGAACCTGCCGCGGCGGCGCGGCATTGCGCCGCACCACCAGGCCCGAAGCGCGCGAACCCACCTGGATCTGGTTGCTTTGCGTAGCGTTGTTGGAATAGCCGCTGAGGTTGTCGGCGTCGAGCAAGTTGAACACATCGGCGCGCAGGTGGAGCCTGCCCTGGCGCAGCGGCAGTTGGTATTCGACGGCCAGGTCGAAGGTGTTGGCCCAGGGCAGGCGGTCGTTGTTGCGGCTTTCGCCGGGCTGGCGGTCGCTGTTGCCCACGTAGGCGTCGCCAAACGAGCGGCCGTCGCCGTTGAGGTCGGTCGTGCCGTAGCGGGCGGCGTCGGGGATGCGGTTGATCGGTTGTCCGCTTTGCAGCAAGGCGGCTAGAGTGAAGCTGAGGTTTTTCAGCGGGAAATAGCTGTACATGGCGTTGATCACATGCGTGCGGTCGTTGATGCCCGGGCCCCATTCGGCCTCGAAGTTGTTGGCGTCCTGGGCGCGAAAATTGATGTCTTCGGTGTTGTTGCGCAAACGCGACAGGGTGTAGATCAGGCGCCAGGCCGTGCGGTCATCGGGGTCGCCGGAGCGGTCTTTTTGCAGGTTGAACGAAGCAGCCAGGTAGCGGGCCGAGCCTTCGGTTTCCGATACCACGATGTTGCGCGCCACGCCGCTGAGCGTTTCGCCGCCGATGGTGGCGCTGTTGTTGGAAATCGGCACCGGGCGGGTGAGGTCGGCTTCGGCGCCGGTGCGCACGGTTACGTTGTCGGGGTCGGTAAGCGGATAAGCGGCCGGAGCGTTCAGGTCGCGCAGGCGAAACAGGTTTTCGGAGCGGTTGTACATCAGGTCGACGTAAAACAGGCGCTGCGGGTCGAGCTGGCGCTGGTAGCCCAGGGTAAACTGGTGGGTGTAAGGATTTTGGTAACCCCGGGGGTTGAGGATGCGGCGTTCGTTGCTGAACGCCTGATCGCGCTGGCCTTGCAATTCATCGAAGGTCGGGCCGTCGAGAAAAGGCACGCCGGCGACAGAAGCGCTCAGGTTGCCCTCGAAAGTAATACGGTCAAGCTCAGTGCCGGCAGGCAGGACACCCAGGTCGATCAGCGCCTGGAGTTGTTTGCGGTAGTCGGCCGAAGTCGTGTTTTGCTGGAGCGCATCGGAATAGACGGCGTATAGAATTTTATCGTAAAAAACGCCGTAGCCACCGCGCAGGCTGCCGTTGCTGCCGACTTGATAGTTGAAGGAAAAACGCGGGGCCAGGTTGTCGAAATCGCCCTCGGTGCCGCCTCCTTTGGAAAGGTTGTCGTAGTCGTAGCGCAAACCCAGGGTGAGCAGCAGGCGGCTGTCGACGCGGAAGGCATCTTCGAGGTAAACCGAGAAAATGGTCTGCCGGGTGCCGAAAGCCTGGGGGCGAAGTTCTACGTTGTACGCGAGCACCTCCACGTCGGCGTCCGCACGCTCAACTATGCGTTCCAGAGCGCCG
>CAZVZH010000216.1:0-4477 GCA_964630705.1 uncultured Saprospiraceae bacterium
GGTTCGAATCCTTGCGGGCCAACAACATAAAACGACAACCCGCTGTAAGTCATGTGCTTGCAGCGGGTTGCTTTTTTAATTCAGGTTAATCTTGCCTTTTTGAAAATAAGCCGGCTTGGGTTTGCAACCTGCCCGATGGTCGGGCTTGTCGGCGCCGGCGAGTAATTCTTCGAGCGGAGGTGCATCGTTTTCTACCGTTGTTTTTCCCTGTAGTCTGTCTAGGGTGCGTTCCAGATCAATGATCGTTGTTTGAATAGACGCCAGCGGTCGGTGGAGAATCAGCCGAATAACGCCTTCCGGGTCGATGATATACAATAGGCGATCCATAGGCGGGGTAATACGGCGCCCGGTAGCCATACCATAGAGGTTGGCGATGCGGTGTTCTGGATCTTCTATAACCGGGGCTTTCAGAAAAATGCCGAGGTAACGGAGCACGATATCTGACCAGTCGTTATGCCGAATACTTTCGTTGGCCAGCACCAGCAGCTTAGTGTTGCGTTCGTTGAGCCAACGCTCTTTCATGGCCAGGAAATTGGAATACATGCGCCAAGCGGAAGTGAAATTAGCCGGGTGGGCAAAAAAGATGCACCAGTACCCCTGGCTGAAATCGGGAAAACTGACCAAACCTTTGGGCGTTTGTACTTCGAATTGCGGAGCCTGATCGCCAACTTTAGGCAGTGGTGGGTAGTCGGAAAACATAGGTCGTCTTGTTGGTCGGATTTGTGGAAAGGCGGGTCAAAAATACCTCATTTCCACCCAAATAAAAAGTTGCTTTGCCGGATTAACCGCGAAAACGACGCCATCCGGCGCAAAAAACCGACCAGGTGTTAGCCGTACTCCGTCATCAGCGCTTTTTTTTGGCGCATCGAATCGCCTACCTTTGCCCTTTTCGAAAAGATTGCAGTAGCCTTACCTTCCATGGCCCGACTTCGCTTCCTGTTTATTCTGATTTTACCTACCCTGCTTATGAAAGCCCAAACGCCGCCCACGCCTTCCCGTTCGCCAATTCGCGCTTCCTGGGAGTTTCGCGAGGCACATACCGGCGATTGGCGCCCGACGGCGGCGCCCATTAGCATTCACACCGCATTGCTAAAAACAGGCCAAATCTCCGATCCGTTTTATGGCGCCAACGAAGAACAGCTGCAGTGGATCGAACAAAAAGACTGGGAGTTTCAGTGCGACTTCGAAGTAGACTCAGCCCTTTTAGCGCGAAAACATCTGGAAATTAACTTTGGCGGCCTGGACACCTACGCTCAGGTTTTTCTCAACGACAGCCTCATCCTTGAGTCCGACAACATGTTTCGCAGTTGGCAAGTCGATGTTAAACGTTTCCTCCGCCAAGGCAGCAACCACCTACATGTTTATTTTGAAAGCCCTCTGAACAAGGTCGCGTCTGAATGGGCCAATCTCGGCTATGAACTCCCCGGCGGTATCCGTACCATGAGTCGCAAAGCGCAGTTTCATTACGGTTGGGACTGGGGGCCGCGTTTTGTCGGCTGCGGCATCCTCCAGCTTCCTGAGCTGGTCGCCTGGGACGATTTTATTTTTGAAAACGTATTCGTCACCACCCAAAGCATCAGCGAGGATGTAGCCGTGGTAGTGGCCCGTTTCCGCTACCGGTCCGATGCGGATTTCCAGGCAACCCTGTCGTTCAAAGAAGGGAAAAGCAAATCGGTCGAACAACGCCAAATCCAGGCCGGCGTCCACGAAGACTCCGTCACCTACACCCTGCACAACCCCCAACTCTGGTGGTGTGCCGGCATGGGCGAACCCCACCTTTACGATTTTTCGCTCGACCTCAAAAACGGCACCCGCACCCTCGAGCGGGCCGAAGTGCGCTTGGGCTTGCGCACCATCGAACTGATCACCGAGCGCGACGCCGCCGGCGAGTCGTTTTATTTCAAACTCAACGGCCGCCCGGTGTTTACCAAAGGCGCCAACTATATCCCACAGGATATTTTTCAAGACCGCGTGACGCCCGCGCAATACAAACGCCTGCTCGACGACGCGGTAGCTGCCAATATGAACATGCTGCGCGTGTGGGGGGGCGGCATATACGAAGACGACTTGTTTTACCAACTCTGCGACGCGCGCGGTATTCTCGTCTGGCAAGATTTTATGTACGCCTGCGCCATGTACCCAGGTAGTGGCAGTTTTTTAAAAAATGCCGCCGCTGAAGCCTACGAGCAAATCGAACGGCTGCGCCAACACCCCTGCATTGCCTTGTGGTGCGGCAACAATGAAAACAACGAAGCCTGGCACCATTGGGGCTGGCAAATGCAGTTTACCGAAGCCCAGCGCGCCCAACTTTGGCGCGATTATAAAACCTTGTTCAACGACATCCTGCCCACCTATGTGGCCAATTACGGCGGCGGCGTATCCTACTGGGAAAGCTCGCCCAAGTACGGCCGGGGCAACCCCAAATCGACCTCCGAAGGCGACTCCCACTATTGGGGGGTGTGGCATGACGAGGAGCCGTTCGATATGTTCGACAAAAAAGTGCCGCGCTACATGAGCGAGTACGGCTTTCAATCATTCCCCGACTGGACGACGATCGAAACGTTTTCCGAGCCGCAAGACCGCCAACTTGAGTCCAAAGTCATGCTCACCCACCAAAAACACCCCCGTGGGAATGCCCTTATCGCCGAATACCTCAAGCGCGATTACCGGGTGCCGGGCAATTTTGAAGATTTTGTCTATGTCAGCCAGCTGCTTCAAGCCGAGGGCATGCGCACCGGCATCGAAGCGCATCGCCGGAACAAGCCCTATTGCATGGGTACGCTCTACTGGCAACTCAACGATGTGTGGCCCGTAGCTTCCTGGTCGAGTATCGACTACTACGGCCGCTGGAAAGCGCTGCACTATTACGTACGTGAAGCCTACCGGCCCGTGGTTGCCCTGCCGATGGTGGAAGACGATATTTTAAAAATTTACGCCTCCTCCGATCTGCCCTCGGATACCACCGTCAGCATCCAAGTGCGTGCCATAAGCCTGGAGGGCAAAGTGCTCAGCGATGTGGTGCAGGCTGATACCCGCGTACAGCCCGATTCCAGCCGCATGATCTGGCAGGGCTACCTCAAAACCGTCCTCAACCGGCACAAACCGGAAGACGCCGTGGTGGATATTCAGCTGAAAAATTCGGACGGTCAGCTCCTCTCGCGTCGCTTGTTCTACCTCGTGCCGCCGCGCAAATTGTCGCTGCCGCGTACGGCTGTTCAGCTGGAGGTCAAACAAGTTAACGACGGGTATCAACTCGCGCTGCAAAGCCCGAATTTGGCCAAAAATGTCTACCTGCGCAGCACGGCGCCCGGCCGCTTCAGCGACAACTATTTCGACCTTCTGCCCGGCGAGCGCCGCACTGTGCTGTTCCGCACCGAGCAAATTCTCGACACGCCGGAAGACGCCTTTTCCCTCAAACATTTGCAGGAAACGTACAAGTGATGATCCGCACTCCCGCGCTGCACGGGCTTCTGCGGAGCCCCTGGCTCTGGCTTTCCGCCGGACTGGCTGCGGCCTACAGTTTTGGCCTGTCGCTCGACCTCATGGACGTGGATGCTGCGCAATATGCCTCCATTTCGATGGAAATGCAGCAGAGCGGCCAGTGGTTGCAGGTGCAGCACCGGCACGCGGACTACCTGGACAAACCCCCACTCTTGTTCTGGACCTCGGCCCTGTCGTTTGCGCTGTTCGGCCTGCACAATTGGGCCTATAAATTACCCTCTTTTCTGGGGGCGTTGGCGGGCGTTTACGCCGTTTACCGCTTTTGCCGGATTTTTTATTCCGAACAAACCGCCCGGCTGGCCGCGTTCATCCTCGCCGCTTGTGCCGGCATGTTGCTGCTTTGCAACGATGTGCGCACCGACACCCTGCTGCTTGGCGCCACGGCCTGCGCGGTTTGGCAACTGGCTGAACCCACCGGCTCGCGGTGGGCCGGGATTTGGAGCGGCATTTTTATTGGCCTCGCCATGCTGGCCAAAGGACCGATCGGCCTGGTGGTGCCGGCATTTGCCGTGGTCGCCCACCTGGTTTTGAGCCGGGCGTGGCGGTCGTTTTTCCGCTGGCGCTGGCTGGCAGCGGGAGCCGTGGCGCTAGTACTGTTGCTGCCCATGTGCTGGGGTTTGTACCAGCAATTCGACTTGCATCCGGAGAAAACAGTCAACCACCGGACCGGGGTTTCGGGACTCTATTTTTATTTTTGGGAACAAAGTTTCGGGCGCATTACCGGCGAAAATGTCTGGAAAAACGACACCTCCCCGTTTTACTTTTTGCACGTGTACCTCTGGGCCTTTTTGCCCTGGCCTTTGCTGCTTGTGGCGGCGCTGTGGAACCGGATTTCAACATTGTCTCAGCAACAATTTCGGCTTCCGGCCGGCGAGGAGGCGTATTCGCTGGGGGCATTCTTGCTGAGTTTCGCCGCCCTTTCTTTGTCAAAATACAAACTGCCCCACTACATTTTCGTGACCCTGCCCTGGGCGGC
>CAZVZH010000216.1:4577-7872 GCA_964630705.1 uncultured Saprospiraceae bacterium
TTTTCCCGCATTTCCAGGTAGCCTTGCTCAAGCCGGCATTTTTGAATCCGGCTCAGCGCGAAAAAACCTTGCAGCAGGTGTATTTGTTAAAAATTTTGCCCCTCCCGGAAAATGCGCGGCAGTAGCGCGCAATCCGGATTTTTATAAATTTACCGGTCGCTTTCCCGACGCTTTGAGAGCACGGTTACTGAAAAAAAATTACACCATGACAGAAAAACCCTGGTTGCAGCATTACCCCAAAGGCGTGCCGGCGCACATCGACGACGCGGCTTATCCCCGGCTGATCGACATGCTGGACGAATGCCTGAAAAAATACAGCGAACTGCCGGCCTTTATTTTTATGGGCAAACATCTGACGTTTGGCGAGTTAGACCGGTTGAGTGCGCAATTCGGCGCCTATTTGCAGTCGCGCGGCCTCGAGCCCGGCGACCGCATCGCACTGATGATGCCCAATATGCTGCAATACCCTATCGCCCTGTTCGGCGCTTTGCGGGCGGGCCTCATCGTGGTGAATACCAACCCCTTGTACACGCCCCGCGAAATGAAGCACCAGTTTGCCGACTCGGGCGCCAAAGCCATTGTGATCGCTGAAAACTTTGCCGCCAATCTCCAACAGATCATCGGCGAAACCCAAATCAAAACGGTAATCGTCACGAGCATCGGCGAAATGCTGGGACTGAAGGGCGTACTCGTCAATTTTATCGTGCGCAAAATCAAGCGCATGGTGCCCAAGTACAGTCTTCCCAATACCGTCTGCTTCACCGACGGCCTGCAGCAGGGAAAAAAGTTCACCATCAAGCCCTTCGAATCAGGACTCGACGATACCATCATCCTCCAATACACCGGCGGCACCACCGGGGTGTCGAAAGGCGCCATGCTCACCAACCGCAACCTCATCGCCAACATGCAGCAAATCCGCGCCTGGCTGATGCCCGTGTTGCCTGAGCGCGAGGTGGTGGCGCTTTGCCCCCTGCCCTTGTACCACATTTTTGCGTTCACCGTCAACTGCCTGGCTTTCATGAGCGTGGGCGGCCGCAATGTGCTCATCGTCAATGCCCGCGACCTGCCGGCCCTCATCAAGGAATGGCGCACCCACCAGCCGAATATTTTTACCGGGGTAAATACCTTGTTCAACGGGCTGCTCCACCACCCGGCCTTTGCCACACTCGATTTCAGCAACCTGAAAGCTACTGTGGGCGGCGGTATGGCCGTGCAGCGCGCCGTAGCCGAGCGCTGGCAGCAGCTGACGGGCTGTCAGCTCACGGAAGGGTACGGCCTCACCGAGGCCAGCCCGGTGCTGAGCGTCAACCCCATCGGACCCGACATGCGTCTGGGCACCATCGGCATGCCCGTGCCATCGACCGACATGCGCATCGTCAACAATGCGGGCAAACCCGCCGAAATCCGCGAAACCGGCGAAATCCAAGCCAAGGGCCCGCAAATCATGAAAGGCTACTGGCAGCGCCCGGAGGCTACCGCCGAGGTGATCCAGGACGGCTGGCTCAGCACCGGTGATATCGGATTTATGTCGGAAGACGGTTTTTTCCAAATCGTCGACCGGAAAAAAGACATGATCCTGGTATCGGGTTTCAACGTGTACCCCAATGAGGTGGAGGACGTCATTGCCGCCCACCCCAAAGTGCTCGAAGTGGCGGCCGTGGGCGTGCCCGACGAAAAATCCGGCGAAGTGGTCAAAGTGTTTATCGTGAAAAAAGACGCCAGCCTCACGGAAGAAGAAATCATCAGCTATTGCCGTGCCGAAATGACGGGCTACAAAGTGCCGAAAAAAGTGGTGTTCCGCTCCGAACTGCCCAAGACGAATGTGGGGAAAATTTTGCGCCGCGCACTGAGAGAAGAATAGTTTGGAGTTCGAAGTTGTTCACTATTTCGGAAAGTTGTACAACTTCAAACTTCAAACTTCAAACTTCAAACTACCCCTCTGTTTCGCAGCCGCCAAACCGAAATAAACAAGCGCACGGCAAATACCGGCGGCGCCACAATGCTGCCGACGCCGAACAACAACATTTCCCGCCACATATACTCCTCGATGGCGCTTTGCCGGGCGGCGGGCAGGTGGCCGGTGAGGCCCTCCCAGGTGTTTTCTTCGATGTATACCATGAAGCCGTTGAGGGCGTCGATGGTGGTGAAGGTGAGCGGAAACATGAGCAGGATAAGTCCGACTTTCACTTCCTGCAGCCGGGCGATCCAGGTGTATTTCAACAGAAAAGTGTAGCGCGCCAGCGTGATTGTACACACGACGAAGGCGATGTTCCAGCCTTTGTAGGGCCAGACGTGCATGGCTTCATTGACGGGATAGAGCACCAGCCAGACGATGAGGGCAGTGAGCGCCCACCAGATGATTTCGAAGTAAAGGATCAGTTGTTGTTGCTTGTTCATAGACTAAGAGCATCGGAACGCAACATACAACGGATTGTTCGCAAGGGCGGGCTACGCCGGCCTAAAAAATTGGCGGCGCATCGTTCCAACGACGCGCCGCCAGTTTTACCCGCGGGATTCTGTTCGGGATTTTACTGCTTGCTGCAGGGAATGAGTTCCAGTTTTTTCGTTTGGCTCAAGCCCGTTTTGATATCCGTCACGGTCAGTTGGGCGATTTTACCGCACGCGCACGGTACCGTGTCAGCATGACCACCTTTGCCGCCGTCTATTTCCCACAGGAAGGCGTACTGGCCTTTGCCGCATTGCAGTGTATTGCCGGGAATGTAAACGCTCAGGTCGGCGCCCTGGCCGCTTTCACAGCGCTGCTGGACGATCTCGAACACCGGCAGTGTAGGCTTGGGTTCGGCCTGGGCGACGTTGGGTTGCGGCGGGTTGCGCTCCGTTTGGGCCGGGCCTTGTACTTTGGTCGGCACCTCGGGCGCTTTGCAACGCGGCTGAGCCAGCAAGGTGGCGTATACCACGGCGCCCGATTTTTTCTCGGTGCAGGGCACGCAACGCGTCGCCGAGCGGCAGGTAGCATTAGCCATCTTTTGCAGTTCAGCTTGTGTGCTGGCCAGCACGTCGCCGCAGGGGGGCGGCACTTCGATCGCATTTTGCGCGGTGGAAAAAACTGCCGGCAGGCAAAACAGGCCAATGAGGATCAAAAACTGAATGAACTTGGTGTGTTTCATTTTAAATATTTTGAAGTGAAAAAATACAATAGATCAAATATGGGCGCGAAAAAAGCTGATCTGGAAACAGCCGGAGCGCCTGAATAAGAGCATGTTGGGGAATTTCTTGCTGGGTTAAAAATTGTTCTTTTTTTGCCACTTTTCACCTTTTTTCAGTCACGTAACCC
>CAZVZH010000217.1:0-7849 GCA_964630705.1 uncultured Saprospiraceae bacterium
CTAAAACTTTAAGTCGCACGACAAGGGTTTCTGGTTGGAAGGTTAGAGGGTTGTACATCATCCGAAATGGTGTGCCAACCAGAAACCCTCTAACCAGAAACCAGAAACCTATTTTGAATGTATCACCCAACGCAGCGTACGGCCCTGCCCGTTCGAAAACCGCAAGCTGACCCAGTACAACCCCGCTGGCTGATCGCTCAGGTCAAACTCGAAGCGGTGCGCTTGTTCTTTTTCCGGATGCTCATTTTCCAATACAAGCCGCCCGGCCACATCAAACACCCGCACCCGCACGGCCTCTGGCCTGGAAACCTGGATGTGCACTTCGCTCCGGCCGGCGCTGGGGTTAGGCGCCAATAACAGCTCGGCCGTCCACAACGGACTATCGACGCCGGTAAAAGTGCCCACAGGGATGGCAAGCGCCAACTGGCAGCCGTTCGCATCAGTTACGGTGACGCGATACAGCCCAGGCTCCAGCCCGCCAGCTACCGGACCCATTTGGTTGCCCGTTTGGGCATCCCAGCGAATATCGTACCCGGGTACGCCACCTGTAGGGCTGAGCGTGACCGACCAAGCCCCGGCGGAGGAGTCGGCCGACCAGGTAGCGGCTAGTTTTTGAGTCGGCTGCGTCAGGCTGAAATGGTAAAGAGCCGTACATCCCGCAGCGTCGGATACCGTCAGGACGTAGTTTCCCGCCGGAACTTGCTGGAGAGCGGGGCCGGATGCGCCATTGCTCCAAAAATATTGATAGGCCGGCGTGCCGCCGCTTATGGCCGGCTGAATTGCCCCGGTGCTGTCGCCCCGGCAAAGCACCTGCGTTAATACGGTGTCGGCCAGCAGTAAAGGCGCAGCTCCTTGGGTCACCTCATACACCGGCGACACCCGGCTGCACCCCTGGTTGTCGGTCACGGTGAGCTGGTACATGCCAGCCGGCAAACTGCTGATCGAAGCAGTGCCAGCGCCGTTGCTCCAGGAGTACTGGTAAGGCGAAATACCGCCGCTGATTTGCAAACTGATAGCCCCTTTCTGTACCCCGCATTTATCGTGGGTGATCGAATTTAAAACGATGTTGATGGCAGTCGGAGGCTCGTGGACCTCCGCCGGTGCTGACACCAGCGTGCAGGCGCGCACATCGGTGACGGTCAGTTGGTAAACCCCGGCCGGAAGCTGTTGAATTTGCGGTTGACTTGCTCCGTTCGACCATAGATAGTTATACGGAGGCACCCCGCCCGATACCTGCACGGAAATGACGCCCGTCGAGTCGCCCTTGCAAATGATGTGGCTGATCTGGCTGATATTGAGCTGCAGCGGCGGCGCCTCCTCTATGTTGAAAACTGGCGAAACAGCGGTACACCCAGCAGCATCGGTGACCGTAACCCGGTAATCGCCTCCGGTTAAACCCAAGGCAGTATCCCGCGGAAGGTTGATATTCGGGTGCAAGCCCACCGGCGCCGACCAGGAAAACTGGTACGGGGCCGTTCCGTTGAACACCTGAACCGCGATCTGCCCGTCTTTTTGTCCGCTGCACGAAACCGGTTTGATCAACAAGGGCTCCAGCTGAAAATTCACGGCCCGGTCGGTAACGATCAACTCAGACAATACCTGCGCGCAGCCGGTGGCGTCGAGCACCGTCACCTCATATCCACCGGCTGCCAGTGTAAACAGGTTCTTGGTCGTGTCGCCGGTGTTCCACATGTAGTGGTAAGGCCCTACCCCCCCGCCGATACTGAGCTGAATGCTTCCGGTAGTTGGGCCAAAGCAGGGTATGTCGGTGATGGTCGCGCTGGCGGTCAGGGCGGGCGGTTCGCCCACTGTGACTGGCGCCATGATCTGGGTGCAGCCCTTGGAATCGGTTACCGTGAGGCCATACATACCTGCAGGCACCGAAGGCAAACTGGTACTGGAAGCGCCGTTGCTCCAATTATACTGGTAGGGTGGGGTGCCGCCGGTCACGCGTACGCTGACGCTACCGGTGGGTTCGCCGGCACACAAGGCATTTTTTACCTCTAGTGCTACCACTTGCAGCGCAGCTTCCGGTTCGGTAATTTGAAACGTGTCGAGAATGGAGCAAGCGCGTGCATCTTCCGCTTTTAAAACATACAAGCCAGCAGCGGCGCTGCTCAGGGTGAGGTCATCCGGAATGCCGTTCCAGCTAGCCGAAACAGCGCCGACGGAGCCGCCTACCGAAACGGAAATTAGCCCGGTTTGGCCGCCCCGGCAGGCTACCGGTATCAAGGTGTCCAGTGCCACCGAAAGCAATTGCGGCGCCGTCAACAGTATACTGGAGGTAACCAAAATGCAATTCTGTGCATCGGTGATCGTAGCCTTGTAGGCGCCTACGCCCAGGTTTTGGATTTTGGCGGTATTCCCGCCGTTGTTCCAGTTAAATTTGAAAGGCGGCTGGCCGCCGGTGATGACCAATTCGATGCTGCCGTTTTTGGCGCCGATACAAAGCGGGTTGACTTTGTTGGTAAACTCAATCTGGAGCGAGCTGGGTTGGCTGATCACGCCAATCCACTCCGCGGTACAGCCGTTGGCATCGGTTACGGTAATATTGTAAATGCCCGCGCCGATGTTGCTCAAACTGGCTGTCGTGGCGCCGGTATTCCAGAGGTATTGGTAAGGAGGAATGCCACCGCTGGCTTTGGCGCGCAAAAAGCCGCCTTTTTCCCCGAAACACCGCACATTGACCGTAGAGTCGGGCAGCACCGTCAGCGGTTGGGGTTCCGTGATGGCATACGCTGGCGAAACGAAGGTACAACCGTTCGCGTCGGTAATAGTACAAGTGTACGTACCTGGCCCCAGCTGTTGCACATCTTCCGTTACAGCCAAGTTGGACCATGAAAAATCGTACGGCGGGCTCGCGCCAAAAACGGCCAGGTCGATCAAACCCGACGAATCGCCGGCGCAGCGCACCTGCTCGAGGTCGTTTTGAATGATCTCGATCGCCGGCGGAGAGGTAACTTCCAACGGGCCGAGCACCTGGCTACAATTGCCGTCGGTAATCGTGACGCTGTAAATGCCGGCGCCCAAAAAAGAGGCGGTGGAGCCCGTCTGTTGGTTGCTCCACGCGAAAACAGGGTTTTGCCCGCTCACCGTCAGCACGATAGCGCCGGTGAGGGCGCCCGGGCAAGCGGGGTGGATGATCGTGTCGAGGGTGACGTCGAGCCCAGGAGCATTGAGTACAATTTGCGGCATGACCATCGAACAACCGCCGTTGGTGGCGTCGGTGACCGTGACCCGGTAACTGCCCTGCGGCAAACCGTTGATGGCGCCGACGCCGGTCACATTGTTGAGCGTGCCGCCCGGCCAGGCAAAGTTGTAGGGTGCGCTGCCGTTGATCGGGCGGAGGCTGATGCTGCCGTCGCTGCCGCCGCAGGTACTCACATTTTGCACCGCCTCGATGACGGTTTGCGTCACGTTGTTCAGGGTGTGTACTTTGATCAGATCGGTTCCGGTACAGCCATTGGCATCGGTCACAGTTACCGTGTAGGTTTTAGTGATGCTGGGTTGCTGGCCGGCTTGCACCGGGATATTGGCAAAATTGAGTCCGGTGCTCCAGACATAGGCGATAGGCGGCAAACCTACCCCAGCCTCTTGGGCTTGCAACTGCACGGTTTTCCCGCGGCACACCGCAATGGAATCGCCTTGCAGAATTTGAACCTCCGGGCTGGGAAGCACCGTCACAGGCACCGGCCGGCTGTTTTTACAGCCAAATGGCGTCGAACTTTGAATATAATACACCGTGGTAAATCCAGGCTGCACCACCGGGCTGACCAGTTGATTTGCCGGGCCGGGGGGCGTGGCGCTGTGGTAACTCAGCGTCCCTCCGGCATTGGCTGTATCTACTACCGGCAAGGTAGCCAGGTTAAAACTGCTGCCGTCGCAAATAGTCGGCGCCATCGCCAGGGTCAGGAAAGGCGTCGGATGTACAATGACCATGGCCGCTGCGCGCGCGCTCGAGCAACCGCCCCCGGGGCCGGTGATCGAATCGGCCAGATAGTACGTGGCAGTGGCGGCTAAGTTGTTTAAAACCAAGGTTTTGCCCGTAGCGATCGGGCTGCCGCCCTGCGCCTGGGCATACCAGAAAAACTGGCCGGCCGGGTTGCCCGTAGCCTGCAAAGTGGCCGTATTGCCCCGGCAAATTTCCGCCTGAATCGGCGCCGC
This sequence comes from uncultured Saprospiraceae bacterium, assembly GCA_964630705.1. Taxonomy (GTDB): domain Bacteria; phylum Bacteroidota; class Bacteroidia; order Chitinophagales; family Saprospiraceae; genus M3007. The sequence continues at coordinate 4,165 of CAZVZH010000217.1, forward strand.
CGGCGTAGGCAGGGCGGTATCGTCGGCCATGCCATTGCAATTTTCATCCTTTTGATTGCACAGGATTTCCGGTGCGCCGGGGTACACGCCGGGGTCGTCGTCGTCGCAGTCGCTGTCTACATTCACATAGCCTGGCGGCGCTACCGGGAAACAGGAGATGACACGCACATCGGGGTCGCCGAACTGGTCGTTGTCGGCATCGCGGTAAAAAATATAGTCCGGCGTACCCGCAGCTTGCGAGCCGTAAAAAGCCAGGTTGTCGAGCGCCAGGTCGCCGTAAGCGCCGAAGGTGCCTGTGGCGACAAACTGAAAGAGGGTGATTTGCCCGTTGTAGGCCCCGAGGTTGAGGTATTCGCTGCGCCAGAGTTTGCCGCGGTTGCCGCTCCACGATTTTACCGTCGTCCAGCTCTGGCCGCCGTCGGTGGAGGCTTGCAAAGCCAGGGTGCTCATTTGCCCGATGCGGGTGTTCATGTACAGATCGAAGGAAAAATGGCAGGGCCGGTTGGCCGGCGCATCCACCTCGATGCAGAGCGTGCGCAGGATGGCTGTTTTCCCAAAAGCGCCCGTGGGCGAGCAGGCGTTGCGAAAATACAAGTAGTTGCCGTTGCCGCCGGGCGCCGAGGGCGGCCCCGCCACCGGATAAGTCAGGCCGGGGCCGCTGAATACTTTCCACTCGTAGTCGTCGCCCGGCACGTTCTGCCAGGTACCCGGCAAGGGGCAGGGGTCGGGGCATTCGGTGGGGCAGGCCGACAGGTTGTCGACGGTTTCCAGCAGGGTAGGGGAGCAGTTGGTGAAAAACTGCGCCTGATAAGAATTGGGGCCCCACACACCGGGCGCGCATTGTCGGCGGATGTACACGTCGTAGTGCTGCAAGGTTAGCAAACTACTCAGCGTGGCCGGGGAGGCGGCCGGTTGGGCCAGGCGGATGACGGTGGCGCCGGCGCCGCCGGTGCTGCCGGTACCCGGGATGTACCCCGCCGGGCCATACTCGATCAGCAGGCTGTCGCCGGCGAGGTCGGTTTGCCAAAAAATCTGCGCCGAGTTTTCGGTGACGTTCGCGGCGCTCAGGCCGGCTACCGGGGCACAGTCCGGTCGGGCAAACACCAGTTCGAACAGCCGCAATTTCCCCTTGTGGTCGGCTTTACTATCGCAAATTTCCAATTGCCACACCCCCACTGGGTTCTGGCCCGTGTGCAGGCCAGCCAAAGGCTCTACCGGCAGGTAGTAGCCGGTGATGTTGTCTTGTTCGGCAGCAGTGCTGAGCGCTTTGCCGACCGCCGCGTCGTCGGTTAGTTCGACAAATTGTGCGCACACGGCCCCGGCGGGGTCGCCGATGTTTTGATCGCCGGCATTCAGTCCGCCGACAAGTTGGATGCGGGTACCGTCGGGGGCGCGCAGCCAAATGCCGAGGTCGGAGCGCCAGGCGTGTTCGATCATCAGGCGCACGCCGCGCAGCTGCACGTCGGTTCCGAGCGCGGCGCCGGGCGCCTGATCGACGTGCACTTTGAACACCTGGATGTTGTTGCAGGAAGTGTCGCGCAGGTCGAGGTTGAAGGGGCAGGCGCGCGCGTTGTTCAGGTCGGTGATAAAACTGCGCGGCGCCGACCACACGCTGATGGTCGTGTCGGCGTCGCAAATGGTGCGCACCTGGAATTTGTAGTTGCGCCCGGGCGTGAGGCCGCTCACATCGAAGGGCGGGTCGGCGTTGACCACGTGCGTGGGTACGCCGGTGAACGGATCGGAGCCGGCCACGAGCTCGATTTCGTACTTGTTGCCCACATCCGACCAGGTGAGCCGCGCGGTGGAGTCGGTGATAAAATCCGCTTGCAGGAGTTCCGGGCGCGGGCAGAGGGATGCCGGGCTTCCGGTTTCCGGTTCCAAATTTGAAATTGGGGAAGTGGCGGCTGCGGTGGAAAAAAGGTTTGCCGACAGGCAAAAACCGCAAATAAGCCCGGCCAGGCGGGACACGAAATGTTTTGTCATGGTGATCGGATTACGGTTTTGAAGGCGAAAAGATAGTGCGGATTACGGGCCATCGCATTTTTGGGTAGCTTCGGCGCCGGTTGTGCGGACGAAAGTACGGGCTTTTGTAATTGCGGGGATATGGGATGTGGGGTTTTGTCCGGTTTGGCACCTTGTAGAGACGCGATGCATCGCGTCTCTGCGTGCGGCCAATTAATTCATAGACGCGATGCATCGCGTCTCTACGCGCGGGCAATTAATTCATAGACGCGATGCATCGCGTCTCTACGATTTTATAAAAATTAATCAGAAATTTGACCGTGGCGAGGTTTTGCCGCACCTGTTCAGTTTTTTTACCTAACCAAAATACGCAGTGCCAGACCAGCATTTTTTTAAGTTTCAAATTTGAAAAAGGCCAACTAGGCGCCGCGCCGCCCAACCATGTCAAAAAATATCGGTTACCTATCCGGCCGCAAAGGCCTCGACGACAACCTGTTCGAAGCGCTCGGCCGCGCTGCCGAAACGCAGGGCACGGTGTCGCCCGAAGAAATGCAACGCTTGGCGCAGGAGTACCTGATCGGCGACGCCAACGTGTACGGCAGCGTCACGTTTTATGATTTTCTCCGGCCCGAAAACCAGGGCAAAACCGTGTACCTCTGCAACGGCACCGCCTGCATGACCGCCGGCACCCAGGGCGCCCTGCGCGACCAACTGGCCGAACATTTCCCCGCCGACCAGATCGGCGAAATGTGTTGCCTAGGCCGCTGTCACGAAAACCGCGCCTTCCACTACGCCGGCAACAACTACTCCGGCAGCGCCGTCGAACAGATCGCCGCCATCAAAACCGACAAACAGGAGCGGCCCGACCGGTACCACGTGGGCTGCCAGGGCACGCCGGTGCTCACGGCCGAATTTCCCGGCCTGGAGCCGTACTATAAAACGCTGCGCGAGGGCCTGGCCAAATCGCCCGAGGCCCTGCTCGAGGAGCTTAAAATCTCCGGTTTGCGCGGCCGCGGCGGCGCCGGTTTTCCGATGGGTTTCAAACTCGAATCCTGCAAAAACACGCCGGGCGACATCAAATTCCTCGTCTGCAACGCCGACGAAGGCGACCCCGGCGCTTACTCCGACCGGTACATCCTCGAGGAGCGGCCGCACAGCCTGCTGCTGGGCATGATCCTGAGCGGCTACATTATCGGCGCGAACACCGGGGTGCTGTACATTCGAGGCGAATACCCCGAGTCGATCCGCGCCGTGGGGGCGGCCCTTGCAGCCGCCCGCGATGCCGGGTACGTTGGAAAAAACATCCTCGGTTCCGGATTTTCCTTCGATTTCAAAATCGTCAAAGCCCAGGGCGCGTACATCTGCGGCGAGGAAACGGCCCTGCTCGAATCGCTCGAAGGGCAGCGGCCCGAGGTGCGGGTGCGGCCGCCGTACCCCACGCAGCAGGGTTTGTTCAACCGGCCCACTGTGGTGAACAATGTCGAAACCCTGGCCTGCGTGCCGTATGTGTTGCAGCACGGGGGCGCAGCGTTCGCCGCCATCGGCCGGGGCAAATCGACGGGCACCAAACTGCTCTCACTCGACGGGCATTTCAACCGGCCCGGCCTCTACGAGGTAGACATGGGTACGCCGCTGCAAACGGCCGTCGATACGCTCGGCGGCGGCTTCCGCCACCCGGTGAAAGCCATGCACATCGGCGGGCCTTTGGGCGGCCTGGTACCGG
>CAZVZH010000218.1:0-7745 GCA_964630705.1 uncultured Saprospiraceae bacterium
CTCCAAACTTCAAACTCCAAACTTCAAACTCCAAACTTCAAACTCCAAACTTCAATCTTCATAACCGTACCTTTGCCAAAACTTTTCCCAAACGCATGAAGAAATTTGTCCTCTCCTTTTTACTCCTCCTGAGCCTGCTGAGTGGCTTACGCGCCCAGGATCAACATTTTACCCAGTTTTACGCATCGCCCCTGATGCTCAACCCCGGCCTCACCGGCGGCTTCGAAGGCCGTTACCGGGTGGGCACCATCTACCGCGACCAGTGGCGCCAGGTGCTCGACAATCCGATTCGCACCTTTGCCGTGGCGGCCGACCTGCGATTCGACGCGCCCGGCAAACGGGTGTTCGACGACGCTATCGGCCTGGGCCTGATGTTTTTTACCGATAAGGTCAATGTTGTGGATTTCAGTACCACTCAGATCGCCATTTCGGCGGCATACCACAAATCGCTGGGCGCCAACAACCGGCAATTTTTGTCGCTGGGTATTCAGGGGGGACTGACCCAACGGAATTTGAACTACGAATCGCTCGAATTTCAGGATGAGTTCGATGGGCAAACCGGCTATGTGCTGCCAACAGGCGAGGTATTGCCCGAAAATAATTTTGCTTTTCCAGACCTGAACGTGGGGCTGAACTATACGGCGCGTTTTGGCCGCACGGGCGCTGTGTTTGCCGGCGTAGCCCTGCACCATGTGCTCCAACCAGATGTGTCCTTTTTCAGCACCGGCGCCCCGGGCGAAAAACTGTACCGCAAACTGTCGGCCCAAGCCTCGGCAAATATCCCGATTGGTAAGTCCAAAACTTCGTTTTTGCCCCGTGTCAACGTGGCGATGCAAGGTCCGCACATGCAAATCAACGCGGGCGCCAATTTCCGCACGGCCCTGGGCAAATACGGCACTACGGCCTTGCACCTGGGCGGCTGGCTGCGCCCGGTGCGCAATGACGAATCGTTTGGCCTCGATGCGGTGGTGGCGCTGGTTGGCGTCGAATTCAACAACGTGCTGTTCGGCCTGAGCTACGATCTGAATCCCGGCGCCTTAGCCTTCGGGAAGCGCCAGGGAGCGTTTGAGTTGTCGATTGCCTATTTGGGCGAATACCAGAACGAGGAAATTCTTTGTCCGAAATTTTAGGTAGGATGGGAGCGCGGATAACGCAGATTTTTGCGGATAGTCGCGGATTTTCCGGCTGGCGCCGGATGTAAGCCTTAATCTGCAAAGAACTGCGTTATCCGCGCTCCCATCTTAGCATACGCGAGGTGAATAGCCTTCGTAAAACCCAGCCTACAGCTCAAAATGCTGCGAGCGCAGCGCAGCGCCAAAAAACAAAGCGGCGCGGTTGTCAAAGTTTTCCGGGGTTTCGGTGGTAAAAAAACGGGTTTGGCCGGCCTTGCTGCACCAGCGCTCCAATTCGGGGTGTCGGTGCAGGTAGTCGACCAGGCGTTCGGCTACAATTTCTCCTTGCGCCAGCAAGCGTATGTGACGTGGTACAAATTGCCGGATCTTTTGCATCATGAGCGGGTAATGGGTGCAACCCAGGACGATGGTATCGATTTCGGGCGACTGGGCCAGTAGTTCTCGGACATACTTTTCTACAAAAAAATCGGCGCCCGGGCCCTCGTGTTCGTTGTTTTCAATTAAAGGCACCCACATTGGGCAGGCTTGCTGAAATACGTCCACTTCAGGAAAAAACTTGTTGATTTCCAGTACGTACGATTGCGATTGCACCGTGCCGGCAGTGGCCATTACGCCAATTTTTTTACTTGTGGTGAGCGCACCAATGATTTCCGTGGTGGGCCGGATGACGCCCAGCACACGGTAGTCGGGTCCGTAGGCGGGCAGGTCGTGCTGCTGGATGGTGCGCAGGGCTTTGGCGGAGGCTGTGTTACAAGCCAGGATGACGAGGTGGCAGCCCTGGTTGAACAAGTGCCGCACACATTCCAGGGTATATTTGTAAATGGTATCGAACGAACGGATACCGTATGGCGCCCGGGCGTTGTCGCCAAAGTAGACGTAGTCGTACTCCGGCAAGCGCTCGACGATTTCTTTAAAAACGGTAAGTCCGCCATAACCGGAGTCGAAAATGCCAATTGGGCCTGGGAGCTGGGACATGGTGCGGTTGGGTTGTTTTTGGGGTATTAGTAGATAGGAAAGTCCTTGGGGGATATTGTCCGGCTGTAGAGCTGCGGTGCATCGCGTCTCTGTTGGTTGGTCATTGGGGAAAAGTAAAAGAGCGTGTTCAAAGATATGTGTCACACCTTGCCTAACCGCTTGATATTCAATTCCGGGATATAGCTGTGGCACCTATTTTTGAACACGCTCAAGTAAAACCCTGTGCAGCGCAAGTTGGCTGAACAGGGTTTTATTTTATGAGGGTCTGCTGGAATATAGAACTTAGAGTATGTCTAAATTCCGGTGCCGGCGCGAAAGCGAACAAATTTCGTTTCAGACGAGGCAAAATTTGCAAGCATAGTCGGGCGCCTATGGCGTCCCGCCCTGACGGGATTACGAAGTATGAAAAAAAATTGGCCGCTTGCAGCCCGTCAACCGAATTTTAGACAAACGCTTAGTTACCAGCGGCCTTATTGGTAGGGGTTAAGGCTGTAAGCCCGAGTTTTGCCCGCACGAGGTTGGTCAGGTCGAGCGATTCGTCGGCATAGAGCAACACTTGGGTGCTGGTGTCGAATACGAGTAGAAAGCCGCCTTCTTTAGCCACTGCCTGCATGGCCGTATTGACACGTTCCAAAATGGGTTTGTACAGTTCTTCGCGTTTTTTAGCCAGTTTATCATACACCTCCTGTTCGTATTTGCCTATTTCGGTTTCTTGGGCTTGAAGTGCAGTGGCCTGAGTTTCGTAATCTTTCGGAGCGATAGTGCCTTGTTCTTTTTTGCGATCCAATTCTGCGGCTTTGGTTTGCAGGTCCTGAACCATTTCCTGACCGCGTTTGGTTAGTTGTGTTTGAAACGCCTTGAGGTCGCTATCGGCCTGTTTCACTTCCGGCAGTTCAGACAGCAGGGCTGCGGAGTTGAGGTAGCCAAAACGTTGTGACCAGGCGGTGCCGGCCAGCGCGAGCGACAAAAGAGCGGTCAGCACGAGAGTCTTCTTCATAGTTGAAAATTCAAAAGTCAATAAATATTAGGTGGAAAATCGGGCGGCAAAAATATCAATTTATAATAGGTTTCTGGTTAGAAAGTTTCTGGTTTCTGGTTGTTCATAATCCGAAATGGTGTATCAACCAGAAACCTTCTAACCAGTAACCAGTGACCTTCCTGTTTATCGTTTCAAGATGGCCTTGATGTCTTCGGTTTTGTCGTACTTTTTATCGGCATACAACATACCGGAGGCGCTGCCTTTTTCAAAAATATATTCGAAACCTTTGTCTTCGGCGAATTTGGAGATGGCGGCATATACGCGGTCTTGAATAGGCTTGACCAGTTCTTCGCGTTTTTTGAACAGCTCGCCTTCTGGGCCGAATTTGACGCGTTGCAATTCGCGCACACGGCGCTCTTCGTTCATGATTTCTTCTTCACGCTGGCGCTTCATGTCTTCGCTGAGCATTACCTGCTCGGCTTGATATTTACTGTACATACCTTTAATGGCATCTTGCGCCTGAGCGATTTCCTGGCGCCATTGAGTGGCGATACGGTCGAGTTGTTCCTGGGCTTTCTGGTATTCCGGAATACTTTCCAAAACGGCGTTCACATCGACATAAGCAATGCGCTGAGCCAGGGAGAGCGTTGTGATCAGGCAGGTAAAAAGGGCGGTGGAAATGAATTTCTTTGTCATAGTCAACAGATAATTTTGAGTTTGTATGCAGCCGAAATGTTAAGGCAGCGGCAAAGGTAGCGGATTTCAAAAGTTCAGACGGCTGTCTGACGAAAGGGTCGCGGCTGAAGTTGTATGCCACGCAGCAATTTTTTACTTAACAAAAACTAACCGGCTGATTGCCAGAATACTTAAATGCTGGCCTGGGTTAAAATGTTTGGCAGTTTAACCCGCGCTTAACACGGCTTTAAACGATTTTAACGCCGTACACTACCTTTGCAGGCCCTTTATCGCCTTAGCCTTTTCCAAATTAACAACCATGCACGCGCTCGATCCTGATCATTTGTCTCTAGAAAAACTGGCGGCTATTCTCCGCGAAAACCAGGTCCTCCGCCTCTCCGCCGCCGCCCGCGATCGAATTGAACGCTGCCGAACCTACCTCGACGACAAACTCCGCCAATCCGACGCGCTCTACTACGGCATCAACACCGGTTTTGGTTCGCTGTGCAACATCCGCATTTCACCGGCCGATATCGAACAGTTGCAGCACAACCTGCTGATGTCGCACGCTGCCGGCGTTGGTGAGCCGGTGCCCGCCGAGCTGGTGCGGCTCATGCTCCTGCTCAAAGCCCAAAGCCTCTGCTACGGCTACTCGGCCGTACGCGTGGAGCTGGTGCAGCGCCTGCTCGATTTTTTCAATGCCGGCATTGCGCCGGTGGTGTTCGAACACGGGTCTTTGGGCGCTTCCGGCGATCTGGCGCCGTTGGCCCACTTGTCGCTCCCCCTGGCTGGCCTGGGCGAAGTATGGTACGAAGGCCGCCGCCAACGCGCCGACGTAGTGTTGCAATTGCACCGCTGGCAACCGCTTCGTTTCCAGGCCAAAGAAGCCCTCGCTTTGCTCAACGGTACGCAGTTTTCCGGCGCTTACGCTGTGTGGTGTCTGCTGGAAAGCCGCCGTTTGGCCAACCAGGCCGACCTCAATGCCGCCATCGGCTACGACGCCTTCCACTGCCGCTTGTCGCCGCTCGACGCGCAAATCCACCGCATTCGCCCACATGCCGGGCAAATCGCTGTGGCCGCCCGGCTGCGCGACTGGCTGTCGGGCAGCGCTATTGCTGAAATGGAAAAAACGAGTGTCCAGGACCCCTACGCGTTCCGCTGTGTGCCTCAGGTGCACGGCGCCAGCCGCGACGCCTTGGCCCATATCGAACAGATGGTTCTCACGGAGATCAACAGCGTGACCGACAACCCAAATGTTTTTCCGGAAACCGACCAGATCCTCTCCGGTGGCAACTTCCACGCCCAGCCGCTGGCTTTGCCACTCGACTACCTGGCACTGGCGCTTTCAGAGCTGGGCAGCATTGCCGAGCGGCGCATTTTCCAGCTCATTGGCGGCCACCGCGAACTGCCCGCCTTTCTCACCAGCAACCCCGGCCTGCACTCTGGCATGATGATCGCGCAGTACACCGCGGCCGCGATTACCAGCCAAAATAAATCGCTTTGCATGCCCGCTTCAGCCGACAGTATCGTGAGTTGCAACGGACAAGAGGATCACGTGAGCATGGCCGCCAATGCCGCCACCAAAGCCCTGCGCGTGGTGCGCAACCTCGAGCAGCTCCTGGCCATTGAATTTATGGTAGCCGTTCAGGCGCTCGGTTTTCGGCGCCCGCAACGCTCCTCGCCGCGCATCGAAAACATAGTGGAGCAGTATCGCCAAAGGGTACCGCAACTTGGCGACGACCGGGTGCTCAGCACGGATATCGCCGAAACCGTCGCATTTTTGAAAACGGTAAACTTGGACTAGGGCTCTTATTTTTTTCGCTTGCGCAAATCCACCGTTTGATCTTCAGCAAGATCAGCCCTGGCTTGCAGTTCGGCCGATAGCCGGTTCTCTACGGCTAAGAGCCACTCTGCGGGCAAACCCTGCAAATTGGCGTCCAGTACCTGCATTTCCTCGCGCAGCAAGGTTTGTTGTTCTGCCGTGAAGTCGCGAAATTTTCCAGTCAGCGCCGACACATCGGGACCCAATTCGAGCAAACGGGCTTTCAGTCGCCGGGCATGCACTTCTGCCAGGTTAAAATAACATTGCGCCCGGAGCAATTGCCGGGCTTGTTGCACCGAATCGCCATAGGCAAAGGTGCTGTCGGCGATAAACGCCGTTTCTGTTTTTAAAATGGCTGTATTGAAATAATCGCCGCCGATGCGGCAGCTGATTTTCACCAGAACCGGCGGCAAACCCGCAGCGCCGGCAGGAGCCTTGCCGCGCAGGTCGCCGGGCAAGAGCGGCCGGGCAAGATTCCAGTCGATCCGGGCTTCGAGGCCTTCGAGGCTGCCGATCTGGTAGATGTCGCCTTTGATCCGGTGGCAACGCGACTTGGTTTGAAAGCGCGTGTGTTCGGTGAGCACCAGCAAATTGCCGCCGATGCGCCGGGCTTCACGGGTAGCGTTGTCGAGAGCGTCGGGGTAAGTACAGTCGAGGCTCACACCCAGGTCGCCTACTTTTACCGAAGCCAGGTATTTGGCCCGGCGGAGGTCTACCTCAAGCGGATTTTCTACTACGCCGGCGTAAAAGGTGGAATCGAGGCCGGTTTCCACCCGGGCAGGTTTCAGGCGCACAGGCGGCGCGCAGGCTGGCGTGAGGAGCAGAACGGTTAGAACAACAAGAAGAAAACGGAACATATCGGTAAGGTTGTGGCGGGGGCAAAAATATCCTTTTTACCTTCGCCTGTACCGGAAAAACCGCGGATTCGCGCCAGATTTCGCAGCAGACAACAACCGGCTCCTATCGTGCACCTGCAAACGCTCCAACTGACGCATTTTAAAAATTACACCCGACAAGCACTGGAGCTCTCACCGCGGCTCAACTGCTTCGTGGGCCTCAACGGCATGGGCAAAACCAACGCGCTCGACGCCGTGTATTTCCTCTGCCTGTTGCGCAGCCACCGGGGCCTGCCCGACAAAAATCTGGTGCAGCAAGACGCCGACTTTTTTCGGCTGGAGGGCCGCTTCGAGCACGCAGGCGAGCAACGGAAAATTGTAGTGAAATACGCCGCCGGCCAACGCAAGGAGGTAGAGCAAAACGGGAGCCCGTTTACCCGGCTCAGCGACTACATTGGGCAGTTCCCCGCCGTCATGATTGCCCCGGAGGATATCGCGCTGGTGCAGGACGGCAGTGAGGAACGCCGCCGTTTTCTCGACGCTACGCTCGCGCAAATTTCAACGGAATACCTCGACCAACTCCTGCGGTACAACCAATTGCTCAAACAGCGCAACGCCCTGCTCAAAGCCTTCGCCGAACACCGCCGCTTCGACCCTACTCTGCTGGAATCGATCGACCAGCAAATGCCCGAAACCGTGGCTTGCATCGACCGGCAACGCCGCAACTTTGCCACCGCCTTTACCCCGGTATTTCAGGAACTCTACCGCGCCATCGCCGGCGAAAACGAACCCGTGGCCATAAGCCTCGAAACGCGGCCCGCCGATACCGATTTCGCCGAAACACTGCGCCAAAACCTTGAAAAAGACCGGGCGCAGGAGCGTACCAGCGAAGGGCCGCACCGCGACGACTTGAGCTTGCACCTGCGCGACCAGCCGGTAAAAAAATACGCTTCGCAAGGGCAACTTAAGTCGTTTTTGCTGGCCCTCCGGTTGGCGCAGTACGAACTGCTCCGCCGGGAAAAAGGCGTGGCGCCCCTGCTCCTGCTCGACGATATTTTTGACAAACTCGACGAGCAACGCGTGCGCCAACTGATGGTCTTGCTCCATGAGCGGCAATTCGGCCAGACCTACATTACCGACACTCAACGCAGCCGGCTGGAACCCGTTCTCGAATATTATTCGGGCGCATACCGGATGTTTGAAGTACGCGAAGGGAACATCGGGAATGCGGAATAGGGAATGCAGAATGCGGAATGCGGAATGCGGAATTTTTTGCCCTCTACAGGTGGATGTTTAGTGGCTTTAGTTTACCAACATCCATCTTT
>CAZVZH010000219.1:0-2127 GCA_964630705.1 uncultured Saprospiraceae bacterium
CGGCCAGGGGTAGTCGGCCACGGTGTCGCCCAGGCAGTTGCTGCCGCTCAGCCGTATGCGTACGCTGTCAATGCCGGGTTTTGTCGTGGAAGGTAGTTGCACCCGGATGTCAACGATAGGGTCGCAGCTGCCGGTAACGTCGAAGATGTTCAATTGCACCAGGCAGCTGGCGGCATTGCCTGCGGCGTCGCGCGCCCACACTTCGGCCCGGGCATAGCCCCATTCGCTGGATTGGTAGTGGGCATAGGTTTGGTCCTCTGGGAATCCGCTACCGGTACAGGCTTTGCGCAAGCCGAGCTCGACGGGGCCGGGGCTGTCGTCCGATACCGAATCGATCAGGTCGGTTGCCCACAGCGTGCGCACGCAAGGAAAAAAAATGGGGACCTGGACCAGGTTTTTGCAGTGTAAAACCGGGGGCGCCGTGTCGGGGTTTTGCGCGGTGGTTTTTCCTAAAAATAGAAACAGGAGCGCGGGAAAGGCGAGGCGTAAAAACAGGTTCATGGCAGTGCGGTTTGGGTGTTAGGCGATGATGAAAAAGGCAAACAGCGCGACGTCGATTTTTACCACTAAAAGCACTGAAAAACACAAAAACGCACTAAAAAAAGCGCAGCGTTTTAGTGAAAGTTTAGTGTTTTTTAGTGCTTTTAGTGGTAAATTGTACTAGTACGCGCTGTCGACGGCTGTGGTTTCCAAGTGTGATTTGGTCAAAAATAAACTTTCCCAACCCCGCACTGCGCGAAAACTCCCGTTTGGTCGTTTTGCCGGCGAAACCGGATGTCGTAATTTTACCCGAAACCAAAGCCTGTACCTCCCACCATGACCCGACCCTACGTGTCCCCGGCGCTTGCCCTGCTCTTCGTCCTGTTCGCGCCGTCCCTTTTTTCTCAGGACAATTTTCAACCCAGCTTCAACCCCCAACCCTGGCTCGCGCTCGCCGGCCGCTACGAAACCCTGGAGCCCTGCTCCGACCAGGCGGCTATCGCCCGGCTCGGCGGCCGCTACGGCTTGGTCGACCCTTCCGGCCGGCTGCTCCTCCCGCTGGAGTACGACGACATTTTCCGCCAAAACGATTCCGTGCTGCTCCTGCGCCGGGCCGGTCGCATGGGCGCCGCTACCATCGCCGGCGCCTGGATCGTGCCGGCGGAGTTCGCCGAAGTCAAGTGTTTTCCGCTCGGCGGCACGCTGCTGGCCTGCCGGCGCGACAGTCTGTTCGCCTTGTTCGACGGCGCGGGCCGGCAACAGACGCCTTTTCGTTTTCTGGACGTGCGCGAAATCGCCGGCAACCGCGCAGTGGCGCAAACGACCGATCCCGACCGTTGGGGCGGCTTCGACCTGCAAGGCCAGGCTCTGACCCCCGAACGCTACCACGATCTGCGGCCCCAACCCGGCGGCTTCTGGCAGGCCGGCCTGTTCGGCCAGTACGCCCTGCTCGGCCCCGACGGCCGCGAGCGTAGCGCTTTTTTGTATCGGAATGTTGCTGGCTTGCCCAGTGGAAACTACCTGGCTGCCTCGTATGACGAGGGGCTACTTTACCTGCACGACCCAACTGGAAAACGGCTGCGCAACTTGCCGTCTGGTTTCGCTTATTTGCTTACCGCCGACCGGGCCGGCTGGTGGCTGGAGCATTCCGAAGGGAGTAATATTTTCATATTCTGGGACGGCGACACCGTAGCCCTGCCCGGCCGCTGGGTATACGCCCGCGCCCTGCCCGGCGCGCCCGTTCACTGGTTGCAGTTGGCGGTATCGACAGGTGAATACGAAGAAGAAGCATACGGCTGGATGAATACCCGCACCGGCGCGTACATGCTGCCCCGTTTTCAGCAGGTTTTGTTTCAAAAAAACAGTATCCTGGCTGCCGATTACGACCTGACCTACCGCTACGACCACGACGGTCAACTGCTCCAAACCTGGCCCTTTGCCACCCAACTGCGCCCGTACGCCGCCGCTTGGGTAATTTCCGACAACCAGGGCAAGCAGGGGCTTTGCGACACAGCGCTAAATATCGTGTTGCCCATGCAGCCGGGTAGCCTGGAAGCATTGCCCTGGGAAGGTTTTCAGTTTGACGGCGACCCCATCCGGACTATTTTCAACCACCAAGGCCAGCGTATGGCGGGCGAGCCGGTCAAC
>CAZVZH010000219.1:2227-6461 GCA_964630705.1 uncultured Saprospiraceae bacterium
TCATCAGGTGTTGCCGGTGGGCCAACAGGGCAGCGTGGCGGCGGTGCGCAGCGGCACACAAGCATGGCTCCTGAACACCGAACTGAAGCCGGCATTTGCCTTTGAAGCCGACAGCTTGATCAAGTGCCAAGGCGGCTACCTGATTTACCGCTCGGGCGGACGATCGTTCGTGAAAAATATAACTACCGGGGCGTGGCTTCCCCTTGCCCAGGAACTGTTCCGGACCTATGCGCCGGGCGGCTTGATTGCATTGGTCGATGGGGCCGGTATTCGCCTCTACGGCCCCGATTTGAAACCGGTGTTGCCCGGCTTGCTCGACGGTTTTCCGGAGCTGCATATCAGCTCCATTCCATTTTTAAACGCTGCAAAAAATGACCGCCAGGGTTTGCTGGCTCCTGATGGCGCCGTGGCGCTGCCCTTTGAGTACGATGCGATCGGCAACGTTTCGGAAAGCGTGGGTTCGCCGGAGTTTCGCCTGGAAAAAGGCGGGAAACGGGGTTTTTACGATTGTCGCGACGGCAGGCTGCTGCCCGCCCGGTACGACCAGTTTTACTGGATGGACACGACGGGTTTTCTGGTGGTCGACTCGGCGGGGGCGCAGGCGGTGTTCAATCCCGCGCTGAAACGGCTCACGGCCTTTGACCTCGCCGGCGCCGAGCCCTTCGGCGCAAACCTGTTTTTAATCCGCCGCAACGACGGCCGATCGGGACTGATCGACCGGGCCGGTGCGGAAGTTTATCCGGTAGCCCTGGAAAACACAGAATTGTCGGAAGGCCTGTTGGCAGGCCGGCTGAATGGCCGCGCAGGTATGCTGGGGCCCGACGGCCGCGTGCTCGTCCCCTTCGAATACGAATCGGTGTACGCCAACTCCTGGGGCTGGGTGGAGGCGCGCGACGCAAATGGTCGGCAGCATTTTTTCAGCCGCTCCGGACGCCAGTTCGGCGACTTGCCTGTAGACACTTACGAGGCGCTGAGCGACAGTACGCTGTACCTCAAACTTTCCAACGGCAACTCGGGCATTCTGGATACGGCGGGCCGGGAGTTACTCCCGTTCCGGCTGCGCGAACTCGAGTGCTATGGCGGCCGCTGCAAAATGGAGCTGCAAGGCAAATGGGGCCTGGTGGATGCCGCCGGCCAACAGGTATTGCCCTGCGCGTATGATTTTCTCAGCTGGAACTACGACGAAACACCCGATCAGCCCGTTGTGTACGGCGCCGCCGGCCGGTATGGCTATGCCGACTACCGGGGCAACCATCTCACCGGAGCGGAGTTCGACTACGCCGACGACTTCTCCAACGGCCGGGCTGCCGTGCGGCGCAACGGCAAATGGGGCTTTCTCGACCGCTCCGGAAAAACGGTCATTCCCCTGATATTCGACTATGCTGAAAATTTCCGCCCCGACCGCAACGAAACGGTCGTAGCGCTGGAAGGCCGGTACGTGCTGATCGACACTGCCGGCCGGCTCACCCGGAATTTTCCGTACCACAGTCCGGGAACGGCCGATTTTTTTCACCGGGAAATAGAGCACGAAACCCAAGCGGGCAAAGGCTCGCGGCTGGTGGATTGGGCGGGCCGGGTGCTGCTGGAACACCCCAAGCGGTTTTGGACGGAAAAAAGCGGCCTGATCGGCTACGCCAACGACTCGGGCGACGACTGCACCCGCCCGCCCTATGGCCTGATGAACTACGCCGGCCAGCCGGTGGGCGCGCAGGAATACGGCGACCTGCGCCTCGACCATTTGGGCGTTTGTTACATGATTCCGGCTTACCGCAACCAGCTGTGGGGCTTCATCGACGGGGCGGGGCAGGAGGTCATTCCGTTTCGGTACCACGGCGCCTGGAACCTCTCGCAGCCCTTTCAAAACGGCAAGTGGTACGGCGGGGTGAACCTCGGCGGGAAATCGTGGAAAGTGGATATGTCGGGGAGTTTTGTCAGCGACAAGTTTTAGGATGTACGATTTTGGATTTACGATTTACGATTTACGATTTACGATTTACGATTTACGATTTACGATTGGGTTCACCTTTCCGGAAGCAAGTTTGGATGCAGCCATTGCAGGCACTGCAGGAAAAGCATCCATCCCTATCCGAAATGGTGAACCCAATCGTAAATCGTAAATCCAAAATCGTAAATCCTAAAATCCAAGTCCTTGTTTGACCAAGGGGAAAGCCGCTCGGCGCCCCGTTTCATCGCGTAGCCACAGGTAGTACATTCCCGGGGGCAAACTGCGCAGGTCCAGTGTTTTTTCAGTTTCGAAAACCGCGTGTTCCCGCAACTGGGTGCGGCCAAACGCGTCGAGGAGTTGCAACTCGAAGGAGCGGGGTTTTTCAAAAGTAAGGGTACAAAAACCGGCGGTCGGGTTGGGCCGGATGCTGAGGCCTGGCAGGGCGCCGGTCTCGGCGGTTGGTACGGTAACAGAGCAGGCGGCCTGCAGCGGAATCAGACCGGCGAAAAAAACAGCCAGGTTGTTTTCCCGCAAGGCGGCGTTGTCGTAAGCGTGGCAAGGATTGTTTATCTGGTCGGCGCAGCTGCCGGCGCCGAAGAGGCAGTTGAAGGGAAAGTTGGGGCCGGCAAATTCATTTTGGATGGTGTAGCCGTAGTTGTTTTGCGTATTCCAATTGCTGAAAGCCCGGCTGCCGTACACCGTGGGTGTGTTGGCGATGCCGTAGCAGTTGTAACAGTTGGCGAGGCACCAGGAAAGTCCTGCGTACACCCGGGCCTGGTCGATGGGCACAACGGGGTCGCAAGGTTGGTGAAACGAATAAATGCCGGGCTTGAATTTGCCGGCGGGGTGGTGGCGCAGCAGGTCGTTGGCCATGGCGCCGTACATATTTCCGACGCCTTTAATGGTGTGACAAACGCTGGAGGGTTCGATAGCGCCGTGGATGCCGCCGAGATCGGGCCGGGCGATGGGGCCGGAAAACGTTTTACCCAGGTTGTATTGGCAGGCGAACGTATTCGCGCTGGGTTTGGGCACATCGGCCAGGGCGAAGGTGGCTGGCAGGCGCTCGGCCGTGGTGTCGAGCAGGGCGATGCCCAGGGCCACGAAGGCGCCGGCACTTTCACCAGCAACGAACACATTGCTGGTATCGAGGCGGTACTGGGCGTGGCGGTTGAGCAGGTAGCGGAGGGCGCCCTTGCCGTCCTGGATGCCGCGGTACAGGGCGCGGTGCCACTCCAAGCTGTCAGTGGCGAACACGCAGGAATAGTTGGGGTAGTTGCAGCTCCAGGCGATATCGTCGGAAACGAACCCCAGGCGGTAGTTGATGCTGGCGGTGGCGTAGCCGCGTTGGGCGAAGGCTTTGCAAAGGCGGGCGATGCTGAGGTCGTCTTTACTGCCGGCGAGAAAGGCGCCGCCGTGCACCCACAGGAGCAGGGGGCGGCGGTAGTTGGGTGAAGGATCGTCGTTGGCGGGCAGGTAGAGGTCGAGCAGCAGGGTGTCGGTTTGGCCGTTGAAGCCGACGGCGGTGCCGTAGCGGAGGTTGAGCAGGCTGTCGTACGAGTAAATTTTATCGATCCAGGGCTGGGCGGCTGCGGTTTGGGCGAGCAGGAAAACGGCGGTGCACAGGCTGAGCGGGAGGGAGGTAGCGGTACGCATACGTGCAGTTGGGTTGGTTCAGCACAAAGATGGGAGGAGCAGTTGGGTCGGGTATCCCCGGGATTGCGTATTTTGATAAATACCGGATGAAAGGGACGGCTGAATTTTTTTCCACAATTTTTTCTGCAGAAACGCGAGAGGCGCGCCATGCATTTCCGCCTCTGATTCAGGCGCTTAAGCGGCTGTTTTTAGCTGGAAAAAAGTCGTCCAAACGGAAGGCAAAAAATTATCCACATGAGTTATCCACATTTTTAGGAAAAAACGCCTTTTTCTTTAACTATTGAAAATCAAAATTTTACGAAAGTTATCCACATTATGTGGAAAATTTACGACAGGGCGAGTCAAAAAACACCTATTTTTGTCAGCGCTTCTGCTTGGAAGTAGCGGCTCCGCCTCGAGACTGTTTCGAAGAACATCATTAATCGTTTCGAAACATAGCGTTTTAAAATCCTTGTCCCTTCACAAGTCCCGGTATTTACCGTCATCGGTCGAACGATCGTCGGGCCGGAGCAGCACCGGAATCCAGCCAGAACAGCTGGTTCCTGCAGGAGCAACGGATGCTTGCCTGGCCAACAAAATTTTTGACATAAACCACGTACATACCTGAGTATCATGCAAAAAACATCCACTGCAGTC
>CAZVZH010000219.1:6471-7472 GCA_964630705.1 uncultured Saprospiraceae bacterium
GAGCCCATCCTGGCGGAGAACCCCGATCGTTTTGTCTTGTTGCCGATCAAATATCCGGAAATCTGGCAATGGTATAAAAAAGCGGAGGCTTCGTTTTGGACTGCCGAGGAAATTGACCTGGTGCAAGACCTGCACGACTGGGAGCACAAACTGAACGACAACGAGCGCCATTTTGTCAAACACGTGCTGGCCTTTTTTGCCGCCAGCGACGGTATCGTCAACGAGAACCTGGTGATCAATTTCATGCGGGAAATTCAGATACCGGAAGCCCGCTGTTTCTATGGTTTTCAAATTGCCATCGAGAACATCCACTCCGAGGTGTACTCCCTGCTGATCGACACCTATATAAGAGATAACAAGGAAAAAGATTTTCTCTTCCACGCCCTGCAAAACCTCGAATGCGTGTCGAAAAAAGGCAACTGGGCGCTGAAGTGGATCGACAACGCCCCCTCGTTCGCGCATCGGCTGATCGCTTTCGCTGCGGTGGAAGGCATCTTTTTCTCCGGCTCTTTTTGCGCGATTTTCTGGCTGAAAAAGCGCGGCCTGATGCCCGGCCTCTCCTTTTCCAACGAACTCATCAGCCGCGACGAAGGCATGCACTGCGATTTCGCCTGCCTGCTGTACTCCATGCTGCAAAACAAACTCGACCCCAAGGAAGTGGAAGCGGTAATCACCGAGGCCGTCGTGTTTGAAAAAGAATTTGTGACCGACGCGCTGCCGGTTTCGCTCATCGGCATGAACGCTGAATTGATGACCCAGTACATTGAGTTTGTGGCCGACCGCCTGCTCACCTCTCTGGGCAACCCGAAATTTTATGGCACCGCCAACCCTTTCCCCTGGATGGACATGATTTCGATTCAGGGCAAAACCAACTTTTTTGAAAAACGCGTCGGCGACTACCAAAAAGCCGGCGTCATGACCAACCGCGACGAACAGGTGTTTTCTACCGATGCGGATTTCTAATTGGGTTACTGGTTAGAGGGTTAGAGGGTTAGAGGGTT
>CAZVZH010000220.1:0-7433 GCA_964630705.1 uncultured Saprospiraceae bacterium
CGACGGCGTACCCCAGCTGGTAAATAAAAGCCTCCAGGCCCCGGCTGCCCGCTTCCTTGGGATCTTTCATGCGCAGGCCGCCCGTGGCCGCATTGCGGGGATTGGCAAACAGGGTTTCGCCAGCGGCAGCGCGCTGGGCGTTTATTTTTTCAAAAATATCTTTCCGGATGAGGGCTTCGCCGCGCAGTTCGGCCCGCGCGATGCCGTGTTGGGAAAAGGCTGCTTGCAGCGGTACGGAGCGCAGGGTGCGGATGTTGGCGGTGATGAGGTCGCCGATTTCGCCGTTGCCGCGGGTGGCGGCGCGTTGCAAGCGGTCGTTTTCGTACACGAGGGCAATGGTGCCGCCGTCGAATTTCGGCTCCACGGCGTATTCCACGTCGGCATCGGCAGGCAGGCTGCTGAGTTTTTTTACCGCTGTGTCGAAGTCGGCGAGGTCGGCAGCATCGTAGGAATTGTCGAGCGAAAGCATCGGAGTCAGGTGGGGCGCCTGTTCGACGGTTTCGGTCAGGTCGGGCGACACGCGCTGGGTGGGCGAGTCGGGGGTGATGAGCTCGGGGTACTGGCGTTCGAGCTGTTCCAGTTGTTTGTACAGTTGGTCGTATTCGAAATCGCTGACGACGGGGTCGTTTTGCACGTAGTAGCGCCACTCGTGGTACTGGATCACCTGGCGGAGCGCATCGACGCGGGGTTCAGCGGCTGAAGTATCGAGGGTGGCCTGGGGGCTGTGCAGGAGTTTTTTCGACAGGTCGAACAGGGTGCGCTGGGCTTCTTTCGAATACATGGTACAGGGTGTGGTTGGGGGGTAAAGATCGGAAGTCTGGCCGGGAGTTGCGGCAGGGCGGGGGCATGAAAATGTGAAAACCGTCTAATGTTGCCGAGCTGAAACTCGAAGTGCCGGAACACCAGCGACGGGTAGTCGCAGCGCTGAACGCGGCGTAATTTTTTGGCAGGCGCTATCTGCCCTTAAAAAAATATTGTCGAGGGAGCAAGTGGCCGGCATTCAAAGGGGCTCCTTCACCACCAAATTGTCGATCAGCCGCACCGCGCCGGCCCAGGCAGCCGTGCAAATGACGATAAAATCGCTGTCGGCATATTGGCGCACCGGCAGCAGGGTTTTCCCGTCGACAATATCGAAATACTCCGGCTGCAAGCCCGCTGCACTGAGGCGTTCCATTCCGCGGGCTTGCACACCGGCGGAAGATTGGCCGGCGTTCAGCTCCGACTGTGCCGCCAGCAAGCTTTGGTAAATGACCGGCGCAGCGGCGCGCAGCTCGGCCGACAGGCGCAGGTTGCGGCTCGACATAGCCAGGCCGTCGGCCTCGCGGGTGGTCGGGCAGCGCACCAGTTCGATGGGCAGCTCGAGCATTCGAAGCATGGCGCCTACGATGGCTTGTTGTTGAAAATCTTTTTGGCCCATGTACAGCCGCTGGGGCTGCACGATGTCGAGCAAGCGTTTGACCACCATAGCCATACCGTCGAAGTGGCCAGGCCGGAATTTGCCTTCCATGACCTGATCCAAGGCGCCGAACTGGAGCGCGAGGCGCAAGTCCAGCCCCGGCGGATACACCTCTTCTACCGGCGGCATAAACAGCGCGTCGCAGCCGGCGCTGATCAGCAGCGCAAGGTCTTTTTCCGGCATACGCGGGTATTTTTCGAGGTCGGCCGGGTCGTTGAACTGGGTGGGGTTGACGAAAATACTCACCACCGAGCGGTCGCAGCCGGCGTGGGCGGCTTCCACCAGGCTGAGGTGACCGGCATGCAGTGCGCCCATGGTCGGCGCGAAGCCGATGGTTTTTCCAGCGGCGCGCTCGCCGTCGAGCCAGGCGCGGAGGCCGGCAACAGTTTTAAAAACCAACATACAAATCAGAACAGGTTCGGCGCAAAGGTTGAAAAAAAATACAAATGCCGCGCTGGTGTTCGGGCGTCGGATTCTGGTTTGCTTGGCTGGCTGGCATCAGCTACCTTAGCTGCGCGCCCAAACCCGTATGCTTTCAAAACATTCAGCGATGAAAACTATTTTTTTCTACCTCTTTTTGCTCAGTCCTTTTTTCCTGGTTACTGCTCGGGTTGACGCCCAAGCAGACAGTATCCCGGATTTTCAAAATATTTTCAGCCGCCTGCAACACTACGACCCGCTCCAGGTGGTCATCGAAACCGATTTTAGAGCCCTGCGCAAAGATCGCAACCCCGAAGGTACCTGGCGGCCGGCCCGTTTCCGGATCATGGCTGCCGACACGGTGGCGTTTGAGCAGGAGGTTCAGATCGCGCCGCGCGGCAACATGCGCAAAAAAACCTGCGACTTTCCGCCGGTGAAAATCCGCTTTTACCAAAACAAGCCCATCGACGACAGCCTGGCCGATATCAACGAACTCAAACTGGTGATCAGCTGCCGCAATTCGCCTGAAGACGAACAACTGGTGTTGCTCGAAAACCTCGCCTATACCTTGTTTAACGAACTGACGGTGGAAAGCTTCCGGGTAAAATCCGCCCAGGTGCGCTTCATCACCCGAGGCCGCAAAGGCTCAAATCTGGAAGGCGTCGCCTTTTTTATCGAAAGCGAGCAGGAACTGGCCGCCCGGCTCGGCGGCAAACCGCTCAAGCCTACCGTTATCAGCCCCCGCGTGCTCGACTCGGTAGCCTACGCTCGCATGTGCCTCTTTCAGTACATGATCGGCAACACCGACTGGGGCTCCTACACCCGCCACAACATGAAAGTCGTGGGCATCGACGGGCGCCGCCCCTTTGCCGTGCCTTACGATTTTGACTATTCCGGCCTCGTGGCGGCCGACTACGCCGTGCCCTCGCCCGACATCCCAATCCCGAACGTACGCCAGCGCTACTTCCTGGGTCTTTGCCACGACGCAGCCTTTTACCAAACCATTTTCGACGAATTTAAGGCGCATAAAAAACAGCTGCTCAGCCGCTGCGAGCAGTTCCCAGGCTTGTCGTACCAATCCCGCCAAGACGCCCTGTACTACCTCCGGGAGTTTTTTGCCCTGCTCGACGACGACAAACGTTGCCAACAGGAAATCATCGGCCCTTGCGGCCGCCGTATCATCAAAAAAGACTGAGAAAGTCAAAATGTAAAATCTAAAAGTCAAAAGGGGGATCGAGCCGGCCGAAGGCCCGAGCCATCCCCCTTTTGCCTTTTAAATTTTACATCTTACCCCGCTTAAGGCTGGGCAGGCATTTTACATTTCTCAGTTTTTCAGGCGGACGATGCGCTGCACGTGTTTGTCGCCGGCTGCGCGAATTTCAGCAAAATACAGTCCCGGCGCCTCGGGCCCGGCCGGCGCCCATTCGTTCCAGCCTTTGCCGGCGGCAAATTGTTCTTCCTGTACCAGGCGACCTTGCGCATCGAGCCAGCGGAGGCGCAGGGTTTCGGCGGCGCCGGCGAGGTAACGCAATTGCAAAGGGCCGGTGGAGGGGTTGGGGAACAGCTGAAGGTTGTCGGCGAGGCGGGGTGCGGGTTCGGGGTCGATGCGGCGGATGAGCGCCCGCGAGCCGGGGTCGAGCGCGCTGTCGTCGAGTGTGCCGCCGAGCATACGCACGTTGAGCCGCATTTGCTGGTTCTTGGAAAAACGGTTGGTGATCCAGGCGTCTTGGGTAAACGCCAGTTTGGCGCCGGGCGGCAAGTCGATGTAAATCTGGGAAGGCGGCAGGGCGTCGTTGCATTCGCTGATCTGGAGGATGGCGTCGACGATCAGCGTGGCGTTGCGCTCCAGTTCGATGGTGCTGTTGGCGCACACGACGAGCATGCCCATGCCCTGCCTGCCGTAGTGGAGCGTAGCGCCTTCGCTGACTTGTAGTTTCCCGCCGTTTTTAAACTGCATGCAGGAATAGGGGTTGTTCACGTCGATTTGGCCGCCGCTGTGCCGGTAGGCGTCGCCGCCGTCGAAAATCAGGTCGATAAAATTGAAACACAACTCGCCGCCGTCGTTTACCAGGGTAAAATGGTGCCGGAGCGTGTCGCTGCCCACCACCAACCCGCCCCTGAATTGGGCAAAGGGCTGCATTTCCAGCACTTGATACTGCGCCACGGTCAGGGTAACGTCTTGCGGGGTCGTGGTGTTCGGTACCGGGCGGGCTTCGATGTACGACAGGTTTTGCGGCCCCGGGTAGGTCGGGGCTGTGTACAAGCCGAGGTAATTGTCAATAAACCCCGGCGTAGCCACGTCGCCTACATTGATCGGGTTGATAAACGCCGGTATTTCCGTGAGGTAGCGCACGCCTAAAAATGGATCGGACACCGGCACAATATCCACGCTGGAAACAACCAGGGCGGTATTGGCCAGGTTGGCGGTGGAGTCGAGCGTGAATTTCAGGATGAACTCCCGCACAAACTGGTCGTCGAAACGCTCGGTAGGGAAACACGACTCGCCAGTGATGTAGCAAATAGTCGGGTTGGGTGCGTAAAACGTCAGCAGCCCGGTTTGAAACCGCAGGGCCGCCCCGGGATTCCCCTGCTCGTCGGGGATAGAAATGCCGATCAGCGCGCCGGTGCAGAGTTGGTCGGGACAGGCTTCGCCGCCCACCAAGGGCACGGCCGAGGGTGTGGTGAACGCGTTGATGTACAGGTTGTACACGTCGTTGGGACTCAGCTCGTAGGCTTGCGGCAGGGTGTCCATTTCAGCCCGGATAAACAGCGGGCGGGTAGGGTCCACTTGTTTCAAGTCGATCCGAAGGGCGTAATTGCCGTTGTAGGGCGTACCGGTGATGCAACGGGTGGAGTCGATAGGGCCATCCCAATGGCCGTCGGTCGTTTGGTACAACTGCCAGTTTTCGGGCCAGTTGACGGTTGCGGCCGGGTTGAAAGGACAAGGCTGTTGTTGAAAACTGCCGAAGTAGCCATTTTTAAAAAATTGGGCATGCAGGCAGCTCGTGGAAAAAAGCAGAAAAGCGAGCAGCGCGTAGGTTTTGGTCATGGTTAAAACAGGTTAACAGGTGAAATAATAGCGGCTTTCGGCCGCAGGAACGGCTTCAAATTTAAATCGCCGCCCGTCGCCCAGCGATGACGCTACGGACAGGCCGCGACAAACCGCCGGTTTAACCGGGCCTTTCTGCTACTTTTGCCTTTTTCAAGCATTTCCAATGACCTGTAATGACTTTTAATCACACTTCCGGACATTTTGTTCTTCGGGTGAATCCAGACCTTCCAGGTTTGAGAAACCTGGAAGGTCTTTACCGCAAATGTCCAGTAGTGTGCTTTTAATGACCTCCAATGACCTCAATGTAAAAAAAACTCCCATGGAAGACTGGCAACTCGATTTTGAATGGCTGCGCGTGCAGCACCAGGTGCAGGAAGCTATGCGCCGCGACACCCTGCCCGACCTGAACACGGTGCTCTTTCTCATCGGCATTCAGGAGCTGGGCCGCTGGAAACGGCAGTTTTCCAAAGAGGAAAAACAAGACCTCATGCACATTGCCGTGTGCCGCCTGCTGGCCTACGACGAGTTTTACGAGTTCGTCGGCCGCGACGCCGACGGCTGGCCCCACTGGCGGCAAACCCGCGAAATGCCCACGCTGCCCGTCAACGATCAGGAAAGGATGCTGAAGCGCTACGCCGTGCGCTATTTTAACGAGATCGACCAGGAAAAATGAGCCGCCGCCTGACCGCCCTTCTGCTCGCCGCCTGCCTCGCCTGCTCGGCCTGCCGCCCCCGGGAGCCTCGCGTGCGCATCCGCACCGACATGGGCACGATCGAACTGCGCTTGTTCGACCACACGCCCCGGCACCGCGACAATTTTTTGAAACTGGCCCGCGAAGGTTTTTACGACAGCCTGCTCATCCACCGCGTGGTCCGCGATTTTATGATCCAGAGCGGCGACCCCGACTCCCGCAACGCCGCCCCCCGCGCCTTGCTCGGCGCCGGCGGACCCGGCTACGACATCCCAGCCGAAATCCGCTCGCCCGCCCTGCGCGGCGCCCTCGCCGCCGCCCGCTGGCCCGACCACCGCAACCCGGCCCGGCTTTCCAACGGCTCCCAGTTTTTTATCGTCCAGGGCCGCCCGCTCACCGACAGCCTGCTCGACGTCTGTGAACAACGCCTGCGCACCCGCATCCCCCCGGCCGACCGGGCCGCCTACCTGGCCCGGGGCGGCGCGCCTGAACTGCATGGGCAATACACGGTGTTCGGCGAAGTGGTGGCCGGCCTGGAGGTGCTGGATAAAATTGCGGCGGTGCCGCGCGACGCGAACGACCGGCCGCTGCATGATTTGCGCACGCGGGTTTTTGTGGAGTGAAAAGGTTGCAGTGGGCCAGGTGTGGCACCAATTTTTGCCTGGATTTTTTTCTAAAAAAATTTCCAGGCAAAAATTGGTGCCACACCTACGCACTTGTTTAAACGCCCATTTCTGCGTAAATAAAATTGTCATCCTGTTCTTAACCAACGCTACCACCAAATAAAAATGAGAAGCCTCCTCCTAACCCTCGCCCTCTGCACCGCCGGCCCGCTCGCCGCCCAGGTCACCCTGCTCAAAGCCCGGCTCGACCGCCAGTGTATTTTCACCGGCGGCCTGATGGACAACGAATTGTACCGTTTCACCGACGACAGCCCGGTGCCCCGCTGGGTGGCTGAAATCCTGGAAGCCACCGGCGAAAGCCGCAACTTCGAGCTCGTCGAAGCCAGCGTGGAAAACGTGTCGGTTGTTGTCGACGACCACCGGCGCTACCTGCTGTACAGCCTCGATTTTATGGAAAAAGCCACCCGCATCGAGGTGTACGGCGCGCTGGCCCATGCCGTGGGACATCATGTGCAGGAGCATACCCTGCTGCCCGAAAACCGGGTGCGCGAAGAGTCGGAAGCCGATTTTTTCATGGGCTATTTTTTAGGTAAAAAAGGGTTCTCCCGGGAACTTGTAACCGCGTTTTTGCAAAAATCGCCCTCGTCTTACGAAAAACTGGAGGCGCACCGCCAGCCCGCCGCCCTTGCGGGTTTCGAAAAAGCCGAACGCGCCCTTCAATTTCGCAGCCTGGCCGTCGACGACGATCCGAAGGCGCAGGAATACCTGCTGCCAACATTCTCCTTTAAAAAATGCCACAGCCATGCCGAGTTGCCCCGCAGCGCGTTTAGCGCCGCCGCCACCCTCGGCAAAGTCGATGAAAAACTCCGCCTCGCGCTCGACACCCGGGGCTACTACAACCGCAGCTATTTTTCCGTAAAAAACGGCTTTGCGCTGGTCTGCCAGATGGAGCAGTACAACCGCGCCGAGGCCACCATCCGCAACGACCGCACCCGCTGGCTCGACTATCCCGTGCGCGACAATTTTTCCAGCCTGTGGGATGGCCTGAGCACCCTGGTGGCGCCGCAGAAGGGCTATTTCCGCCTGTTCGTATTTGTCGTGACCGACCAGCCGTTTTCGGCCTCCCCGCAAAAGGTGAGCAAAACCGAAGCCGCCGAATGGCTCTCCCGCGGCGGCAACCGCCTGCCCGAA
>CAZVZH010000221.1:0-7432 GCA_964630705.1 uncultured Saprospiraceae bacterium
CGGGACTTATCTGCAAGGTTTTGATCTGGCAGTTGTCGGTGGAGCCGCCATCGATCATGCCGGGAGTGAGCTGCGCTTCGCAGCTGGCATCCAGATCAACGCCGAAGCCCGGGACGCAAACGGCCTTGGGCGGCGTGATGTCCGACACCGTGAAAGATTTACAAATGGTCGCGGTACAATTAGCCGCGTCGGTTATGGTCAGGCAATAGGTATAGTTTCCGCAGGGCAATTGCAGGTCGAGCGTCTGGCTGTTGCTGCCATTACTCCAGAGTGGCGCATAGGGCGACACGCCGCCGGTCGAGGTATTGACCAGCTGCACGTGGCCGCACTGGTCGATGAAATTTACGGCGAAATCGGCCTGGCAGGGCACCGGCTCACAGGCGCGGAAGGAGATGTCGTCGACGGCGAAGTCGTTGCCCAAAATGTCGAAGCGAGCAATGCGGACCTCTAAAGTAGCCGTACCAGTAACGGGGGCTTTCCACAGCCTAC
Source organism: uncultured Saprospiraceae bacterium (assembly GCA_964630705.1). Classification (GTDB taxonomy): domain Bacteria; phylum Bacteroidota; class Bacteroidia; order Chitinophagales; family Saprospiraceae; genus M3007. Next base: position 490 of record CAZVZH010000221.1, read on the forward strand.
ACCTACGCCGCCATTGGTCGGGCGTCTCAGACAGTAAAATGCCGGTCAATGGCTTACCGTCGATGAACAGCGCGACTATCGGGTTTTTGTAGTTTGCAAAAGGCACAACCAGGTTGTTCATCCAAGCTGAAAAAGCATATGTTTTACCCGCCACCACCGGCACGTTTTGCTTCCACACCTTTGTTATACCCGGCGGGATTTTGCTGCCGTCCACCACCAGCATTTTACCGGTGGCGCTGCCGTTGGTGTGGTCGGTGCAGGCCCATTGGCTGTTAATCGTTGAAATTTGATTGCTCTGGGCTACAGTGTATTGCCCGGAGATCATGGCGCCGGGCGGGGGCACGTAACTGTGGCCGGAAGTGAAGTTTGTATTGCCCGATTCGAAATCGCCGTTTGCCACCAACTCCGGCCCCGGCGCCGTGCCCGGCGGGCAGCAGGACTGCGGAGAACTGGGCGGGTATTCAAATTTCCGGGTGCAGGTGACCGGCCCTGCGCCAATGTCATACGAGGCGCTTATCAGGGTGTTCTGACTACCCGGCCCGGCTATGCGGTATTTGCAAGGCTCGAGTTTTATATGGGAATAATATGGCGGCGGTTTGCGCACCCGCAGCATCAAGGTGTTCGGCCCTGTTTTTTCAACTGTTACAATGGTATCGAGCGCGGTAAAATCCACCAGGTCGCCGTTTTCAATCGTCAGGGTATAATCAAGAAAACAATAGGGATCGTAATTTAACACGACGTAGTAATCATTGGTATCCGTCAGCCCGGGTTCCTGGGCAATCAACACATCCAGGGAGTCGCAGGAACAGGGCGGGCAATACCCAAAATCGCGCGTATAATTTCCGGCAGCAGCCACCTGCACCGTCCACTGCCCGTTGGGCGGCAAACTGGCTTTCCAGCCGGCCAGCGCCTCTGTTTTTACCGCATACTGCCCCGGCGCCAGGTCGCAAATCGAATATGCGCCGTTGGCGTCCGATACGGTGCTGCCCACTGGGTTGCCAAGTGCATCGACCAGTTGAACCGTCCAGCCTTCCAGCGGAATCTGGTTGGTGTACGGCAAGCTCTTACACTCCCGGTACACCGTGCCCGACACGCAGCCGCCCGGGCAAGCCTCCAGTTGAAAATCGGCAGCATAGCTTTGCATGAGGCACAAATTGGGATACAGCACGCTGAAGACGGGGTCGGTGCCGCCCGGCTCGAAAAAAGTAAAATCCACCGCCCGGGTAGAACCGACCGGGAACAAGCCATTGATATGGGTAAGCAGCAGTTCCGTCTGGCCAAGCTGTTCCACCACCCAGCCATCGGCGCCGTTTGCCGTGAAGCCGGTATAGTATCCCGCCTGAAGCAACAGTGTTGCCCCATTGTAACAGTCGGGACTGGTGTTGCTGACAAAAAGCCGGTAACGGCAAGGTTCCAGCTTGATTATTGAATAGGTAATGGACGAATCGCCGGCCTGAGCGTTCACCCGGGAGGCGTTACCCAAAATACAGCAGAACAAGACGAAAATGGAAAGGCTGCGAATCATGGTGTGCGGTTTAGTTTTCTAAAAAGTTCTTTGATTCAAAATTCCAGCATTCAAAATTGCCCCACCCGGCTTTCCTAAATCCGGCGCTCCTGACCTTCAATTCGGCAGCGATTGCTCTAAATTCGGTCCGTTCAAAACCTGCGCATTTGCGCCAATACCGCCTTTTTGAACCGCTGCCCTTCCTCCAACACGAACAAATCGAACCGCCCGTCTTTACTTTGTAAACGCAGCCCGTTTTTAACCAGGTCGAACACCAGGTACTCCTCTGCAAAATCCAGTTCTGCCAGGGGGATGCTGAGTTGGAGGTGGCTGTTTGTAAAACCGTCGAGCCGAAAAAACACGCGGGTTTCCCACAGCTCCAGGGCGCCGGAAAGCTGCCGGGAACCATCCCAAAGCAAAGCGGGAACGGATAGGATGAGAATACTGGAATCCTCTTGCATGGGATCAATAACTTGATCCAAAATTCAAGGCCGCAACCGGGATGTACCCGCCTTTTCTAAATCCGGCTTTACCCGGCTTTTATCCGGCGGAGAATTCCATAAATTCGGCGTAGGTGTGGCACGCGTGAACTACTGGTAGAAAATGGTTTAACCCAAGTTGTGACCTACCCTTGTAGAGTAGTTTAGTATCCCCCCTTTTCGAGCGCAGCGAGGAATCTGTCCGCCCGAAAAGGATACTCAAAAACAATCCCTACTTTTCGGAATAAAATCCAGGCTGTTGGGCGTACTTCTTCATAACGTGCCGTGTTTCCCCATACCACTTGCTGTTCCCGGCAAGTGGTTCCGGCACTTGCCGGCGCTCCTGCTCGGACTGTTCATTTTAGTTGCGCCGCCGCTTGCCGCCCAAACGGCCCCGCACCCCGCTTTTCGCCAATACAACACCGACAACGGACTTTCCAGCTCGGAGATCTACGGTATCCTGCAAGACCGGGAAGGCTTTATCTGGATTTCATCGGACAACGGCGTCAGCCGGTTCGACGGCTACGGTTTTCGCAATTACAGCGTAAAAGACGGGCTGCTGGAAAATGTGATTTTCCGGATGCAACTCGACACGGCGGGCCGGGTGTGGATGCAGGCCATGGGCGGCAATTTGTACTATCTTGACGGCGATACGATTTTGCCGTATTGGAACAATCCGGTACTGGAGGCCTATAAAGGCAGCTCCGATGTCTACCCCGGCTTTATCGTCGAAGGCGCCGGCGAAACGGTGCATGTGGCAGCCTGGGGCTACGGCGTTCTGAGCATTTCAAAAGACGGCCGGGTGAAAACATATCCGCACAGCGAACCAGAGTCTGTTCAGGTTTTTGAAAAAAATGGGAAGGCAATTCTAAGCGCCATCATGATAAAAAGCGACTTGGAATCCTTTAAACTCCACCAGGGGAAATCGCGCGATCAAAACTATTCCAGCCCAGTTTATTTCTATGTGCCTGGAGCGGTGTGGACCTTTCCCGAAAAGTTTTACTCCAGGGTGGGAAGGCAATTCGAAGCGTTTTTGCTCGCCCCCGGGCAGTATTTGCTCAAAATAGCCGACGAAGTCTGGTACATCAAAAACGGCAGCGTGCGCTGGCAGCGCCATTTTCCGCAGGTGATCGACCATGCCGGTTTGATGGCCAACGGACAACTCTGGCTGGGGCTTTACGGGCAACAAGGGCTGCAGGTGTACCCCTCGGTCGACGCATTTAGAAAAACCGAAGCGAGCGCCTGGCTTTCGGGCGAAAGCGTGAGTTATTTCCTGGAAGACCGCGATGGCGGCCTCTGGGTCGCTACCAACAAAAACGGCGTTTTTTACACCCCCGCCGATGCCCTGCGGGTGTACGACCGGGCGACTGGCCTGCCAACTGAAAACGCAACGGCGTTGAGCATCAAAAATGACCGGGAACTCTTTGTCGGACTGGGCAACGGCAACATCTGGCAACTCGATTGGCAGCGCGAACAAGGGCATCAACTTCCGCCGCTCTTTCCCGCCGCCGAATTTATCAAAGACCTCCACTACGACCGGTCAACCCAGCGACTCTGGGCAACGAACAGCAGTTTGTATTTTTTTCAAAACAATCAATGGTTTCGGAAAGACGTCGCTTACCAGAACCGCCTGCTCAGCTTTGGCAACCGAATCGCCGAAAGCCCCAACGGGTCGCGCCTTTGGGTGAGCGGCCACATTGGTTTTATGGGCCTGGATGGCGCGGATCCGGCGCCGGGAAATATTCAAATCGGGTATAACCAACGCACCTACGCCGTGCGGGAAGACTACGCCGGCAGGGTATGGCTGGGCCGCCCCAAAGGCTTGTTCGAGTGGAAAAACGGCGCCTTGCACGAGCGCCAAAACCTCCACCCCGCCTTTTCCCTGCGCGTGGAGGCGCTTGCCCTGATGCCCGACAGCAGCCTGGCGGTGGCGACAAAAGGCGGCGGCATCGTCTTCTGGAAGGGCGCGCAATTCGAACAACTGACCACCGACCAGGGCCTCTGCGCCGATATGCTCGAATGCCTGCACGTGGATGCCCGCGGCGTCGTTTGGGCCGGCACGCTCAACGGGCTGAACCGCATTTCCGGCAGCTGGGGCAATCGGCAGGTCGAGCAGATTACGGTGGCTCACGGCTTGCCCTCCAACGAAATCAATGGCATCCGGACCGCTGGCGAAACCGTTTGGGTGGCTACCAGCAAGGGCCTCGTCCGGTTTTTCAGCAAAAAAAACAATGCTTTCTCCCCCAAGCCAATACTGGAATCGGCCCTGACCAACAATCAGGCGGTAGACCTGAGCCGGGCGGTGCGCCTCCGCTCCCATCAAAACAACCTGCGCATCAATTTCCTGGCCCTGAACTTCAAAATGAACGGCCAGATCCGCTACCGCTACCGCCTGGATGGCAGCCTGTGGACGCAAACCTCCAACCGCGCCGTGAACTATGCCGAACTGCCGCCGGGCAAACGCCTGTTTGAAGTGCAGGCGCAAAACGAAGACGGGGTCTGGAGCGCCTCCACGGCGCTCGCCTTTACCGTCGAACCGCCCTGGTGGGCTACCTGGTGGGCGCGGGCGGGGGCTTTTGTCGCCGCATTTTTACTGGCTTTCGGACTGTACCAGTACCGGACCGGCCAGTTGAAAAAAGAAAACCGCACCCTGCGGCAAATAGCGGAGCTGGAGCGCGCGGCCCTGCAGGCCCAGATGAACCCGCATTTTATTTTCAATTGCCTGAATTCCATTCAAAACTTCATTCTTCAAAATGAACAGGCCGCCGCCATTCAGTACCTGGGGCGTTTTGCCAGCCTGATCCGGACCATGCTCAACGCCTCCGTTGCCGGAAAAATCATGCTGGAAGAAGAAGTGCAACTGCTGAACAATTACCTTGAGCTGGAGAAATTGCGGTTCAAAAACCGCTTCAGTTTTTCCGTTGAAATCGCGGAAGGGTTAGACCGTTTCGACACCATGATCCCGCCCCTCCTGGTGCAGCCTTACGTTGAAAACGCCGTACTGCACGGCATCTCCGGCCGAACGAGCGGCGGGAACGTAGCGGTTTTGTTTTCGAAAAAAGCGAACAGACTCGTGGTCAGCATTCGGGATAACGGCGCCGGCCTCCATTCCGCAAACACGCCAGACAGCAGCCTCAAAACGCATAAATCCTTCGGCATGACCATCACGAAAAAACGCCTGGAACTGCTCGCTACCGGCAAAGATAAAAGCCGCGTCAGCCTGAAAACCAAGTATGATGAAAACGGCGGAGTAGCCGGCACGGAGGTTACCATCCGGATCGAACTCCCGCACACCAACTCAGACCAATGAAACGAATCGCCATAATCGACGACGAACCGGACGCCCGGCAAGCGCTGCGAACCATGCTCGACATGCTGTGCCCCGATGCAGAACTCTGCGGCGAGGCCGACGGCGTGCAAAGCGGCTATGTCCTCATCCGGCAACAACGGCCACAGGCCGTGCTGCTCGATATTTCGATGGACGATGGTACGGCTTTCGACCTGCTGGATAAGTTTCCACAGCCGGAATTTCAAGTCATCTTCACTACCGCCCACGATGAATTTGCCCTGAAAGCCTTTCGCTACCACGCCCTCGATTACCTGCTGAAACCCATCAGCCCGGAAGCTCTGGCACAAGCAATCGACCGGATCAAACCGGAACAACCTGAGGACCTTCCCGCTCAAATCAGCAACCTGCTGGAAAGCTCCCGAACCCGGCAATTGAACAAAATCACCCTGACCAGCCAGGAAGGCATGGTTTTTTTGCAACTCGACCAGATCATCCGCCTCGAATCGGAGGGCAGTTATACCACGTTTTTCCTCCCGAATAAGGAGCGGCACATCATCGCCCGCCCCATGAAAGATTTCGAGGAACTGCTCCCGGAAGCCGTGTTTTTTCGCTTGCACCAATCGCACATCGTCAACCTGTTTTTTGTCAAAAAAATACTCCGGGAAGACGGCGGGTACGCGCTGCTGGAAGACGGCGCCAAAGTGCCGATCGCCCGGCGCCGCAAGGATGCGTTGGTGGACGTGCTGCGGCAGCAAAATTTGTTTTAGCGGGCTTTTTCACCCAAAGGATAGTTCGATTTTGTAAAATTGGAATCGGATTCCAATTTTACAAAAATGTTAGAACACGCGGTGTACGGCGGCGATCAGCCGCAGCAACGTACGGAGGTTAGCGAGCATACATTCGACGGCTTGTTCGGCAGTTAGCAGCCAACCCTACAGCTCCGGCTCAAACAACAGCACAAACGATGCGCTGTCCAGCACCATCTCTGCATTCTGTGCAGCATTGATCAGGTTGCAGGAAAGTTTACCGCTGATTTTCATGGCCATGCCGCCCTGCGGCGATTGGACGCGGGTGCTATCCGTTATTTCAATAAAACTCTGGGCGTATTGAAATTGCGGCAGGCTCTTCCAGGTTTCGGTTCCGTCAAAATAGCGGACCAGCATCGTGTTGGCGGTTTCGCCAAAAAGATACGGGGTGGGGGTGAACATGTTTGGGAAGGCGAGCAGTTGATCGCTGCAATTTCCTGCAAAACGATCAGGAAAGAGAATGGTGATGCTTTTTTCGCCGGGTTGACCCAGCGTTGTTCCGATGCGGCTGCCATAATCAAACATGCAGTTGGGCGGGTTGATGATGCCGTCGTTGGCCTCCACCATTTCGGCTGTGGAGGCAGGTGCGATTTTAAAATCCAGCATTTCTCCCGTAGCGAGTTTTCCCTTGAAAAAATATTCGGCAGCATCGGGGTTGGGCATGTCGTCATTGTTGTCGTTGCCTTTGTCTTTGTTGCAGGCTGCTAGCAGGAGGATGAAAATGTAAAAGCTGAGGGTGTTTTTCATGTGAGTGATGTTGATTCAGACATTAATTTGTGCGGCCCGTAGGGGCGACCCTCGCGGTCGCCCCCGAAAGGGTGGCATCGAACGGATGCAGAAGACAAGCAGCTTCGGTAGCGGAAAA
>CAZVZH010000222.1:0-7386 GCA_964630705.1 uncultured Saprospiraceae bacterium
CATTTTGTCAAAAAAAATGCCGGGCGTATCGCTGGAACGAAATGTGTAGCCTTCCCACTTTCCCCATTGTCAAAAACCTATCTTTGCACCGCTTAAAGGTTAGAAGGTTTCTGGTTAGAAGGTTTCTGGTTTCTGGTTGTGCGTTGGCTTAATATTTCGAATAGCTAAACGAAGGCCCAACCAGAAACCTTCTAACCAGAAACCCGAAACCTTCCAACCTGAATCCTTCCAACCTGAAATAAAATGTTAGGAATACTTAAAAAACTGCTCGGCACCAAGCAAGACCGCGACATGGGGCTGTATCAGAGCAAGGTGGACGAGATCAACCGATATTTCGAGGAATTTCAAAACCTGTCGAACGATGCGCTCCGCAATAAAACACTGGAGTTTCGCAACCGCATTCAAGAGTATCTGAAGGACATCGACGCTGAAATCGCTGGCATTAACCAGCAAGCCCTCGACACTGAAGATTTTCATGAAAAAGAAGACCTTTTCAAAGAGGTAGATGAGTTGCGCAAACAGCGCGACAAAGCCCTCGAGGAAATCCTGCTCGACATCCTGCCCGAAGGTTTCGCCGTAGTCAAAGAAGCCAGCCGTCGTTTTAAGGAAAACGAAACCCTCACGGTCACCGCCACTCAACACGACCGCGACCTGGCCGCACAACCGGGCAAATCCTACGTAACCATCCAGGGTGACCAGGCGGTTTGGAAAAACCGCTGGGTGGCCGCCGGCGGCGATATCATCTGGAACATGCTGCACTACGACGTGCAGCTCATCGGCGGCATGGTGCTGCACGACGGCAAAATCGCCGAGATGGCCACCGGTGAAGGTAAAACCCTCGTGGCCACCTTACCCGCCTACCTCAACGGCGTGGCCGGCGAAGGCGTGCACATCGTCACAGTGAACGACTACCTCGCCCGCCGCGACCAGGAGTGGGTGGGGCCCATCTACGAATTTCTGCTGCTGACCGTCGACTGCATTGACAAATACCGGCCCCACTCGCCCGAACGCATCCGCGCCTACCAATGCGACATTACCTTCGGCACCAACGCCGAATTCGGCTTCGATTACCTGCGCGACAACATGGTCATCAGCCCCGAAGAGCTGGTGCAGCGCAAACACCACTACGCGATCGTCGACGAGGTCGACTCCGTGTTGATCGACGATGCGCGTACCCCGCTCATCATTTCCGGCCCCGTCACCCGCGGCGCCGACGATCAGGAATACGTCGACCTTAACCCCAACGTCAAACGCCTGTTCGACGAGCAAAACAAACTCGCCAGCAAATTTTTGGCGGAAGCCAAAAAACTCTATTCCGAAGGCCACACCGGCATCGAAGACGGCCAGGCCGGCATGGCCCTGCTGCGTACCCACCGCGGCCTGCCCAAGTACCGCCCGCTCATCAAATTTCTCAGCGAAGAAGGCGTGAAAGTGTTGCTCCAGAAAACGGAGGACTTTTACATGCAGGAGAACAACAAACGCATGCCCGAAGTCGACCGCGAGCTGCTCTTCTGGATCGACGAGAAAAACCGCAGCGTCGAACTCACCGAAAAAGGCATCGAGTTTCTCAGCCGCTTCAACAACGACGCCGACTTTTTTGTCATGCCCGACATCGGCACCGAACTCGTGCGCATCGATCAGGACCCCGAACTCGACCCCCAGGAAAAAGCCGAAGCCAAGGAGCACCTGTCGCAGGATTACGGCGTGAAAAGCCGCCGCATCCACGCCGTGCAGCAGCTGCTCAAGGCTTATGCCCTGTTTGAAATTGACAATGAATACATCGTGACGCCCGAGGGCGATGTGAAAATTGTGGACGAGCAAACTGGCCGTGTTATGGAAGGCCGCCGCTATTCCGACGGCTTGCACCAGGCTATCGAAGCCAAGGAAAACGTGAAAGTGGGCGAGATCACCCAAACCTACGCCACCGTCACGCTCCAGAACTACTTCCGCATGTACCACAAACTCGCCGGTATGACCGGTACAGCCGAAACGGAAGCCAAGGAACTCTGGGATATTTACAAACTCGACGTGGTGGTGATCCCCACCAACCGGCCCATCGTCCGCGACGACCGCGACGACCTGGTGTACAAAACCGCCCGTGAGAAATACAACGCCGTGATCGACGAGATCGAAAAACTGCGCGCCGCCGGGCGCCCCTGCCTGGTGGGTACTACCTCGGTGGAAATTTCTGAGCTGCTCTCCCGCCTGCTCCAGCGCCGCGGCATCGACCACAACGTGCTCAACGCCAAACAGCACCAGCGCGAAGCCGAAATCGTCGCCGAAGCCGGCTTGCCCGGAAAGGTGACCATCGCCACCAATATGGCCGGCCGCGGTACCGACATCAAACTCGGCCCGGGCGTCAAAGAAGCCGGCGGCCTGGCCATTATCGGCACCGAACGCCACGAAAGCCGACGCGTCGACCGTCAGCTGCGCGGCCGCGCCGGCCGCCAGGGCGACCCCGGCTCCTCGCAGTTTTATGTTTCCCTCGAAGACAACCTCATGCGCCTGTTCCAAAGCGACCGCATTGCCGGCTTGATGGACAAAATGGGGCACAAGGAAGGCGATGTGATCCAGCATTCCATGGTCACCAAATCCATCGAGCGCGCCCAGAAAAAAGTAGAGGAAAACAACTACGGCATCCGCAAGCGCCTGCTGGAATACGACGACGTGATGAACATCCAGCGCGAGGCCATTTATAAAAAACGCCGCAACGCCCTGTTTGGCGACCGCCTTGCCGTCGATATCAACAACGCTTTCCTGGCCATCACTACCGAGCTGGTGGAGGTGCACCGCCAGGGCGGCGATTTTGATACCTTCCGTATGGACTCGATCCGCCTCATCGGCGTCGATCCGGAAATGGATCCCGACTGGTTCAAAAGCGCCCCGGCCGATACGGTCCTGGCCACCTTTCAGGACCAGGTGTTCGACCTCTATGCCCGCAAACGCCAACAGGTGTCGGAGCGCCTCTTGCCGCTTATCAAAGACGTGTTCGAGCGCGAAGGCCAACGCTACAAACGCATTGTGGTGCCGTTCACCGACGGCGTGCTGAACCTCAATATCAGCGCCGACATGGAAAACGCCGTGCAAACCAACGGCCGGAGCATCATGCACGATGTGGAAAAAGTGGCCAATCTGGCCCTGATCGACGATGCCTGGAAAGAACACCTGCGCAATGTCGACGACCTGAAAGAATCGGTGCAGAGTGCCTCTTTTGAGCAAAAAGACCCGCTGGTGATCTACAAAATGGAGGCCTACAACTTGTTTGAAAGCCTGATCGGGCACATCAACGTCACCGTCACCGCCTTCCTGCTCAAGGGTTCGCTGGCCCTGCCCAGCGAGGAGCAAATGCAGCAAGCCCAACGCGCCGAAGCGGCCCGCCGCGCCCAACAAGATGCCCAGCGCCGCCGCCTGCGCACCAACAACGAACAGCAGCAAATGACGGAAACCCAACGGGCCGCTCAGCGCGCCGCGCAGGCCGCCAATCATGGTGGCCCGGTACAACGCGCGCAGCCTATCGTCAAGGAAAAAGTAGTGGGCCGAAACGACCCTTGTCCTTGCGGCAGCGGAAAGAAATACAAGCACTGCCACGGGCGATAGGGGTGGGGGTGTGGAAAGTCAATGTGGTTATTGAGCGGCGGATCAAAGCCACAAAGCGCCATCCCCGACCTGCAACCCAAATTTAAACCGGCTTAAAATGAGCGCACTCCCCGCTTGCCGCCGCATTTGTCGTTTAAGTTTCTTTTTACTGCTTATTTTCTCCGGGCAAGTAGGCGAAGCCCCGTTGTATTGCCAGGAAGGTTTTGAAAACCCGGTGGTATTTGACCAAAAATCTGGCCTTGGCAATGGCTCGATCAGCGGCGTAGCGAAAGACCATCTCGGATTTATGTGGATTGGCACGACCGAGGGCCTTTACCGGTTCGACGGTTCCTGTTTTTCGGTATTCAAACACGATCCTGCGGATTCGCTTTCTATTTCAGACAATTTCATAACCGATGTTGTGTACGACGCTGCACGGCAAAGCTTATGGATATCCACGCAGATGAATGGCATTTGCCAGATGGATATTTACACGGGCAAATGCCGGCGCTACACCTATGTTCAGGATGGTGCGGAAAAACTAAAGCCTACTTTTTGCACCTGGCTGCTGGTCGACCGCCGCCAACAGCTGTGGTCGGGATGCCAGCAAGGATTGATTGCAATAAACCCGGCTGACGGTTCTGCCCGGCTGCACGCCTATCCGCTGGCCGCGGCCAACCGGGATATTTTGCTCCAAAAACGCATACACGCCACGCACACCGCCCTGGCAGATGTGCACAACGATTCGCTTTTGTGGCTCGGCACAGCAGCGGGCTTGCTTCAATTTAATAAAATTACAGGTCAGTTTCGCCGCTTTGCCTGCGAGGGAAATACCGAATACGCCATACAGGCAAACAATATCCGGAGCTTGTATCAACACCCGGATGGCGCTATTTTTTGCGGAACGTATCATTTCGGACTTTCCAGGTTTGACCCCTCTGCCGGAACATTTCAGCCGCTAAACCTGTCTGGCCCGACGAGCGACCTGAGTTTGTGGCGGAATATTCTGCACCTTGCCCCTAAATCGCCTTCGGAATTATGGGTGACCACCCTGGCGGGTCTGGCTGTCCTGAACCTGCAATCCCAGGCGTTTTCTGCCGTCGCGTTTAATAACACGGACGAAACCTATTACTATGGGGTGCGTTTTGTGGACGAAGATGGCCGGTGGTGGACATGGGGGCGCGAAAAACTAGTGCTATTCAATGCCTTAAAAGATCAATTTCAGACCTTCCGGTGCCCGAAATCGCTTGGCGGGCAAAGAATAATCGTACATAAAATTGGGGAGGATCCCCGGTCTGGAAGACTTTTTCTCGTTGCTCAGTACAGCGGCGGGTTGTTGACGCTGGATCGGAAAAGCGGAAAATGGGGAGTCATTCTGCCGGCGCATCAGCCAGACCAAGGAAACGCATCTTTTCAGGGATGGGACCTTTTGCGCACCCGCCGCGGCGAATGGTTGGTGCTGACCCGGGATGTGCTGTATCGTTTGCCGGCCGATCAAAGTCGCTTGCTCCGACACCCTTTTCAACCGCCGGTGCAAGAGGCATTTTTCCGTTCGATGACAGAGGATCACCAGGGCAACCTTTGGATTGGCAGCCATTACAAAGGGCTTATCCGGCTAAACACCGCGGATGGCTCGTCCAGGATTTTCAATGAAGTATTGAGCCGCCTCGATGGAACGAGTGGGACGCCGGGCTGTTGGCAGGTGGCCGAAGACGAACGGCGCCAGATTTGGGTGCAGCGCTCCCGGGGTTATAGCGTCTACCGCCCCGAACAGGATACCTTCTTTCACCTGTTCCCCTTCGGCAAACAGGAAAAGGCGCGTGTGGATTATTTCGCCGCAGACAAAGCTGGCCGGATGTGGGTGGCCGGCACTGGCATGGGCCTGTGCCTGGCCGATCCCTCAGCCCCCGAACTGGGCTTTCGCAAGCGGCTCAAATTGGGCTTGAAAAACCCGCAATGTTTGCTTGTCGATGCTAAAAACCGCATTTGGATGGGCTCGGAAGAGGGACTGGCTTATTTGAGCGCCGATTTGAACCGTGCAGTTTATTATCCGTTGGCCTACGGGCTGGATGAACCCGTCGAAACCCTGGCCTCGCTTTCCAGTGGGGAAATCGCCGTAGGCCAACGGGGCGCGGTGCACATCTTCCACCCCGACCGATTGATGCACAACCTGGAAAAACCCCGCCCTACCTCACCGCATTTAAGGTTTTCCAACAGGAATATAAAACGGATACCCTGCTGTCGCATTTGCGCGTCATCCGCCTCCGGCACGACCAAAATTATTTTTCCTTCGAATTTTCAGCCATCGGCTACAACCTGCCGGAAGAACAAAAATTTGAGTACCGGCTGCAGGGAGTCGATCCGGATTGGATCAATCCCGGCAAGCGCCGGTACGCTGCATACACCAACCTGGCCAGCGGCGACTACGTGTTCCTGTTGCGGGTAGCCAACAACGAAGGTCTTTGGTGCGAACAACCCTACCGCCTGGCCATCCACATTTCCACGCCCTGGTGGAATACCTGGTGGGCCAGGTTGAGTTTACTGGCACTTCTGGTTGCCAGCCTGTACGGCTTGTACCGCTTCCAATTGCGTCGCCGGCTGGAACACGCAGAAGCGCTGCGGCTTAAAGAACTGGACACCGTCAAATCCCGGCTTTATACCAACATAACGCACGAATTCCGCACTCCGCTCACCGTGATCAACGGTATGGCCGAGCACATAAAAGCCGACCCGCAACAATGGCTTTCCGAGGGGCCGGACCTTATCCTGCGCAACAGCCAAAACCTGCTGACCCTGGTCAACCAAATGCTGGAGCTGCGCAAACTAGAAGCCGGCATGTTGCCGGCACACCTGGTTCTGAGCGACATCGTGGCCTATGTGCGGTACCTGACCGAATCGTTCCATTCTTATGCCGAATTCAAAAAAATTGATTTGAATGTTGTCAGCCAATGGGCGCATTTCGAGATGGATTACGACCCCGATAAAATCCTGACGATCGTAACCAATCTGTTGAGCAACGCCATAAAATTCACCCCCGCAGGGGGCTCGATTACACTGCATATCGGCGCTCCGTCGGAACAGACCGGCGGGCCGGAACATATTGAAATATCTGTTCGCGACACGGGCATCGGCATACCGCCGGAAGAACTGCCGCTGATTTTCAACCGGTTTTACCAGGCGGGCGCTTCCTCGGAAGGCGGTGGAACCGGAATCGGCCTGGCCCTGTCGAAGGAGTTGGCCCAACTGCTTGGCGGAAATATCCGGGTAACGAGTTCCTACGGCCAGGGAACCGTTTTTACAGTCACCTTACCCGTCAGCAGACAGGCGACTTCGGCGCCCGCCTGGCCTGATATCCAGGGGAAAATCTGCCTGTTCCCAACTCCGGTTGAAGCCAACCAACCCGCGCCTGACACAAGACCCGACCACCGGCCACTGGTGCACATTGTGGAAGATAACCCCGATGTCGTGCGGTACTTGCGCGCCTGTCTCGAACCCGAATACCGGGTGGCCGTAGCCGCCGACGGCAAGGCGGGACTAGAGCAGGCCACTGCCGAGGTTCCCGACCTCGTCATCAGCGACGTGATGATGCCTGAAATGGATGGTCTGGAAATGTGCCTGCAACTAAAAACCGATGTTCGCACCAGCCACATTCCGGTTATTCTGCTCACGGCGCGTGCCGACCTGGATTCGCGGCTGCAGGGCCTGCGACATGGCGCCGACATCTATCTGGCCAAACCATTCGATAAAACGGAACTCGCCCTGCAAATCCGAAACCTGCTCGACGGCCGCAAGGCGCTGCAGGCGCACTAC
>CAZVZH010000223.1:0-7382 GCA_964630705.1 uncultured Saprospiraceae bacterium
CTCCAAACTCCAAACTCCAAACTCCAAACTCCAAACTTCAAACTTCAAACTAAAAGAATGGCGAAAATAGACATCGAAACCGAAAAGAACCTCGACACCATGCAACTGGCGGTCGGTAAAATGAACCGCCTGCTGGATAAAATTTTCGAAGGCGGCGGCAAAAAACGCCTGGAGCAGCTGAAAGCCAAGGGCAAAATGAGCGCCCGCGAGCGCATCGACTACCTGCTCGATCCGGGCAAACCTCAGATAGAAGTCGGCGCCTTTTGCGGCTACGAGATGTACGCCGAGCACGGCGGCTGCCCGGCCGGCGGCGTGGTGGTGGTCATCGGTTACGTGCGCGGACGCCAGTGCATCGTGGTGGCCAACGACGCCACGGTGAAAGCCGGCGCCTGGTTTCCGATCACCGGCAAAAAAAACCTGCGCGCCCAGGAAATCGCCATGGAAAACCGCCTGCCGATCATTTACCTGGTCGACAGCGCGGGGGTGTACCTGCCTATGCAGGACGAGATTTTTCCCGACAAAGAACATTTTGGCCGCATTTTCCGAAACAACGCGCGGCTCTCCTCGGCCGGCATCCCGCAAATCGCCGCCATCATGGGCAGCTGCGTGGCCGGGGGGGCCTACCTGCCCATCATGTCCGACGAAGCCCTGATCGTCGAAGGTTCCGGCTCGGTGTTCCTGGCCGGGCCTTACTTGGTGAAAGCGGCCATCGGCGAAGAAGTGGACCAGGAAACCCTGGGCGGCGCCGGCACGCACTCTGAAATTTCCGGCGTCACCGATTACAAAATGCCCGATGACCCCACTTGCCTCGATACGATCAAAGATTTGGTGGACAAAATGGGCCGCTTCGATACCGCCGGTTTCGACCGGGCCGAGCCCCGCGACCCCGTGGGCCAGCCCGAAGATGTATTTTCCATTTACCCGGCCGGTGGCGCCAAGCCCTACGACACCCTCGAACTCCTGCGCCGGCTGGTCGACGGCGGCGAGCTGACCCAGTACAAGGAGCATTACGGCAAAACGATCGTTTGCGCTTACGCCCGCATCGACGGCTGGGCGGTGGGCATCGTGGCCAACAACCGGCAGGTGGTGAAAAACGCCAAAGGCGAAATCCAGTTCGGCGGCGTCATTTACTCCGACTCAGCCGACAAAGCCACGCGGTTTATCCTGAATTGCAACCAGAAAAAAATCCCGCTGGTGTTCCTGCACGACGTGACCGGCTTTATGGTCGGCACCCGTTCCGAACACGGCGGCATCATCAAAGACGGGGCGAAAATGGTAAACGCGGTGGCCAATAGCACAGTGCCCAAGTTCAGTGTAGTGGTGGGCAACTCCTACGGCGCCGGCAACTACGCCATGTGCGGCAAGGCCTACGACCCGCGGCTCATGGTCGCCTGGCCTACGGCCAAAATTGCGGTGATGGGCGGCGAACAATCCGCCAAGGTGCTCACGCAAATTCAGGTGGAAACCCTGAAGAAAAAAGGCGAGGCGCCCGACCCTGAAGCGGAAAAAGCGCTTTTTGAAACCATCAAAAACCGCTACGATGAACAAACGACGGCTTACTACGCTGCTGCGCGGCTGTGGGTCGACGCGATCATCGACCCGCGCGACACCCGGCGCTGGATCAGCATGGGTATCGAAGCGGCGAATAACGCTCCGGTGGAGAAGTTTAACCCGGGGGTAATTCAGGTTTGAGCCGGCATTTAGCCTGTTTAAATTCCTTTTCTAGGCAAATCGGTGGTCGCTGTATATTGAACCGGCAGCGGTAAGGGCTCCGCGGGTATAGCATGCCTGAATTGCTCGAAAAAAATGGCGATGTTGCCCAAAACGAGGGCTTGTTCTTCCAGGCTCAGATCGTAATACAGCGGCAGGCGCAACAGCCGGTCGGAATACATTTCGGCATTGGGCAGCTCTTTTTCCGGATACTTATTTTGGTAATACGGGCATTGGTGCAGGCCGGAGTAGTGGAACGTGGCGACCACGCCATTGGCGTTCAAGTACTTCAGCAATTGGTCCCGTTGTTCCCTGGAGCGGAGCAGGATGAAAAATATATGTGCATTGTGCCGGCTCCGCGGGCCGACAAGGGGCAGTTTAAAACAACCGCGTTGCTCCAATGGGGCCAGCGCATGGTAGTAGTTGTTCCACAATTGCAGCCGTTTGGCGGTGATTTGCCCGATGTGTTCCAACTGAGGGTATAAGTAGGCGCAGTTCAGTTCCGATAGGTTAAAAACGGAGCCAACATCGATCCAGCAATATTTATCTACCAGCCCCAGGAAAAAGTTGTGCCGGTTCGTGCCGCAGTCGCGCAGGATTCTGACGCGATCCGCAAATTCCGGGTTGTTTACCAGCAACACGCCTCCCTGGCCGCAGGTGATGTTTTTCGTCTCGTGGAAGGAAAAGGTGGCCAGATCGCCAAAAGTGCCCAGGCGCAACCCGTCAAAATAAGCGTCGATGGCGTGGGCCGCGTCTTCAATCAGTACCAGTCGGTGCCGCCGGGCGATATCCTGTAACCGATACATGTCGACGCTTACGCCGCCGTAGTGGATGACGACGATCGCCCGGGTTTTGGGCGTGATTAGCGCTTCGAGCTGGTTCAGGTCGAGGTTGGGCGAATCGCCGGAGCTGTCGCAAAGCACAAGTTTGGCGCCCCGCAACTCGAAGGCATTCGCCGTTGAAACGTAGGTGTAGGCGGGAAGGATTACTTCATCCTCCGGTTGCAGTTGGAGCAGCAGGGCGGCCAATTCCAGCGCATTGGTGCAGGAAGCCGTTGGAACAACTTCCGCGCACTGATAATTTTCTTTAAAATACTGACAGACCCTGGCGGCGTAACGCCCGCGGAACAGCTCGCTGCCGCCCGCATCTTCGGGGAGCATCTTATTGAAAACCTGTTGGTTGTTAAAAGGTACGTTAAATGGTATCCGCTGCTTCCTTTCTGTAATTTCCGATATGGAAACAGACACCGCCTCACTTGGAATATTGCTCATAATCCAGTTTTTAGGTAAGGAGAAGAAATGAAGCAGATGTCTTGTCTTCAGATTAAATGTCGGGCATATCGAAAAAGCCCAGATGGTTTCGCTCAAACGAGGGTATGACGGCGGTATGGTTGCCGAAACGAGCGCCTTTTTCAATGGTAAAATCGGCGTCGTACGCTGTGATCAACAACAGTCCGCCAAATCCTTTCACTAAAAATTTACCGCTTTCGAACACTGCCACCACCGTTCCAGCGGCAGCCTGTCCGAAACCAAAGTCGTTCAGGTCAAACACCTGCGCGGCCCAAATCCGCACGCAGCGGTCGCCGACGAAGGTAAAAGCGCCGCTGAAGGGCCGGGTGACCGCCCGGATAAACCGGGCCAGTACGTGCACGTCCTGCTCCCAGTTGATGAGGCTGTCGTCGGGCGTGCGTTTGGGGTAATAGGTCGGGGTGATTGAGTCGTCTTGCCGGTTTAGGGAGAAATTGTTGCTGACCAGTTTTTCAATATTTCGCTCGACGAGGTATTTCATAGCGAGCGAGTTTTTGAAGTGCATGGTTTCGGCCGTATCCTCGGCGGTGATTTGGAATTTGAAGGTGTCGACTACATCGCCGGAATCGACCCCGGGGTCGTAGCGGAACAAATTGGTGTAAAACATTTGCCGGCCCTCGATGATCGACCAGTTCATCGGCGACCGACCGCGGCCCAGCGGCAGGTTCATCGAGCTGCCGTGCATGCCAAAGGCGCCGATGCTTAGCCCGGAGAGAATTTCCGCAGGAATCAGCCGCTGCCAGCCCATGACGAAAGCCAGGTCGAGGCCCAGGCCGTTGATGTAGGCCAGGTCGTCCGGATGTTTGAGGGAGTAATACCGGGCCTGGTAGACCTGAAGGCCCCGGCGTTCAGCTTCGGCCTTCAGGTCCAGGTAATCCGCCACATCGTGTTTCTGCCCGGCTTCGGGTGCGATGGTGATCAGGTAGCGAACCGGATACGGAATATCCAGGTGATCCAGTAAAAAAAGGGTAGTGGCTTTGCAGCCGAACACCGCAATCCGGTCAAAGCGTTTCATTAATTTTCCGGAACGGGATGCAATTATTAGAAAAATCAGTCTTCAATGCGTGTACCCGCTGCTGGTAATAGCCGCTGAGTTTTTCCAGATTGGAGCCGCCGTCCAGCATCCACCAGATGGGGTGGATAAGCAGGTGAATCGATTTGCGCTGGGCAAATTCGGGGGTATCGAACGGGTGGCCGAAGCGCCACACGCCGGTGGAGTCGGAAATGTATTTTACCTGCCGGAAATACTTGGACTGGTAGGTGTGTTCGATGCCGAAAATGGGCGCGTCGTATTCCTGGAAAAAAGCGTTGGGGCGGTGCAGGCTGATAATGCGAACGTCTTGTTTGAAAAAGTCGCTGAAGAGCTGGACTTCTGTTTTCAAACCCTGGTGAAAATCTTCGTAGATCGATGGGTCGAAGTGAACGCTGATCTGATGCCCAAGTTCGTGGATCGTTTGAATGTTTTGAAAATCCTGAGGTGAAAAGATGTTGTAAAAGTTAGAGCGCAGCAGGAAAAAGTAGGTCGACCGGATGCCCAGTTGGTGTTCGATGTAGGCCGATTCCAGGGCAAAGTTGGTATCAAAGTCGATGTCGTGGCGCAACGCCAGCTGACGGTGTGTTTGGTTTAATTCTGAGAAAAAACAAAACTGGTAGCCTTGGTCCTGAAACGCGCGAAGAAAGTTTTCATACGAGCCAAAGTGATGGCTGGGCGCTTTTACGTAGCCCGGCGCCGGGTCGGAAACTGTAATCGGCGGTTGCCTTTGAGAGAGTAAAAAATTGATCATACTGAGTGTTTGCTTACGAGTGTGAATTCAAGTTAAAGCGCGTGAATTCTACAGGACTAAAGGAAGATTAAAGGTATAAACATATCGGATTATTCAAATCTGTTTTGCTTAACAACTGCGCACCCTTTTGATAAAGATGTTGTACAGGGCTTTAAACAAATACTGCACATCGGTGCGCAAGGGCGCTTTTTCGTAGGCTTGCAAATACCGGCGTTCGATCTCCACAGTATCTTCCAGCGACTTGGGCAGTTCCACATACACCGGCGGAACCAGGCCCGGTTTGAAGTTGATCCGGTATTTTTGAAATTCTTCCGGGTACAGGCTGAAATAGTGTTTGCTGATGGGCCGTACCCCGAAAATTTTCAAATCGCCGCGCAGGAGGTTGTACAACATAGGCAGTTCGTCGATCCAGTAGCGGCGGCAAAAACGCCCCAGGGTGGTGATACGCGGATCGTCGACAAACTTGGAGCCGTTGCCCAAGCCCGACAAGCCATTGCGCTCATAAATAAACTCTTGCACATATTCCGAATAGGGCGCCATCGTGCGCAACTTGTATACCCGAAGCGGCTTGCCATTTTTTCCTACACGGCGCAGAATGATAAAGGGTCCGTAGGTGGCTTGGGTATTATAATCCGGCTTTCCGGATTTCTGGGCAACAAAATAGAGCTTATCCCCTGAAATTGCAGCGTCAACCAACCGGAATCCGCAGGAGTAGAGCCGTCCGTAGGTTTCCATTTCGGCGATCACCCGGTTGCGCCCGTCGGTCAGGGCAAAATAGGCTTTCCGGAAATAGGGCAGTTTGGGCCACAAGCGTTTATAAATGAAATCGAAGGAGTATGCCAGCTGGTTGAACGGCCGGGGATACCGGTCTAAAAGCCGCGCTTTTCGCTGTTCTTTTGTTTCTACACAACCGAGAAAATACCCATCTTCGGGTAGTGCCTCGTTTACCGATTCCAGGAATTTGTTGACAAACCGGATGTCATTCAGGCGTTGGCAGTTGATGATCGCGCCTGTAAATTCGGCCGGCAGATCAGCGGCATCGATCGGGTAGCGGGTATCGAGCACAACCGGTTGCCCGGCCAGCTCGGCATCCAGCTGTGGTGCAAATTGTTGGGCTACGTCGTCGGGCAGAACGCCCTTCAAATCCGGTTGTGGGTGCAGTATTGCATTGCTCATTTGGTCGATTACAACAGACATGTATCTCACATTTAATGCGGTTCAAAAATCACCGGCAAACGGTGTTGTCAGAAGCGGGGGGAAATATGGGCCAGCTGCGCCAGCGATTAAACGGAGGGTCAGATTAGAAAGTGGCCAATACACAACCACCTGCTATCCATGGTACAAGAATGGACGGCAAAACATGAAAACTAGAAAAAACGAAATGAATCATTACGCTCGATTCCATTCCGGTTGAAGCGTGAAATGGCAAAAGCGTGAAGATTAAAATGGGAAGGAGCGTGCTATCGCTCAGATTATTCAGATGTTCCCCGGGAGGGGGACTTCTTGCTGCACAGAGGGGGAAGCAGCAAAAGTTCTAGCGAGATTCAGATATCTTACAGGCGGTACTCAGTCCTGTAAAACTAACGCTTGATTTAACAAATTTCTTGATTCCTTGTGGGTTATCCAACTATCAGACTGAAAATTAATCACTTTTTTATCTAATCGTCGGGTAAATGGCAAAGATAAGAATCGGAACATCACTGGATTAAAAAAGTGTTGGGGGACTCCTTTCCGGATTACTCCAACCTCCAAAATTATGCCAATAACCCAGACTTGTTTCGTACCCCTGCCTGCCAGCCGGCACTGCAGGCGCGCCGCGCTTACCGGATCTTTACCAGCCAATATTTGACGGCATTCTTTGCCTGCTGCACATATTTTTCCCGCCACCACAGGGGAGGATGGTCTGTCCAGCGCTGCGGATGAAAATTGATCATCGCCCGTTCGGGAAACAGTTGGTTGTCTACGGCCCGGATAATGTCGCGTGTGGAGTGAAACCGCAGGCCGAAATGGTCCTCCACCTTGTCGCGCACGCTCACCGAGCCGCCGTCCCAGCGCCGCCCGGTATCGGTCAGGTAAAACACCCGGCGAAAATCGGTGTCGAAGTATGGCTCTCCGTTGATCCCGTAGTCGCGGTAATTGTAGTGTTTCCACACGTCCTTGTTGTCGAATGGCGAACGCGGGCTGCCGTGCATGCAAATAGTCGTGACCGGCGCCACCTGCCGCAGCTGCGCAAGGTGTTTTTCAAACAGGCGGATGGCTTGTTCGGGATTGCCGCGGGCAAAATCCATGTCTTCGTAGTGGTAACCGATTTCATGCCCCAGGGCATGTATTTCCCGGATGACCTCCTCGTTGTAGCTTTGCGGCACCATGCGGAAATAATAGCTGCCCACAATGCCTTTTTCCCGCTGAATACGGGCAAATTCCAGGCTGTGCAGCTTGCGGTCGTCTACGTCGTGCCGCAACAAAATGACCCGCTCCTCCGGCTGGTCGAGGTATTGTTGGTAGGTTTGAAACCGGTAGCCGCCCCGTTTTAGGGCGTCGAGCAGCTCGCGGTAAATTGCAAGGGTAAAATCGCGCATAG
>CAZVZH010000224.1:0-7297 GCA_964630705.1 uncultured Saprospiraceae bacterium
AAGCCATCCTGGTAGTCGACAACCCATTCGAGGTATACGACAGCCTCATTCGCGCGCACCGCCCCTTCGAGCCGGCCATCGCCCCCATCAGCCACCGTAGCCAGATTCACCCCACCGCCATCCTCGAACCCGGCGTGGTAGTAGCCGCCAACGTGACCATTGGCGCGCGCAGCTACATCCAGGCCAACAGCTACCTCGGCGAGTACACTTTCATTGGGGAGGACGTTTGCATCGGCCCCAACTGCACGATCGGCAGCGACGCTTTTTATTTCAAAAAACACCCCGACGGCAGCTATCAGAAATGGCGCTCCGGCGGCCGGGTGATCATCGAAGACCGGGTCGACATCGGCGCCGGCTGCACGATCAACAAGGGCGTCAGCGGCGACACTGTGGTCGGCGCCGGCAGCAAGCTCGACTGCCAGATTCACCTCGGGCACGGCGTCGTGGTGGGTAAAAACTGCCTGATGGCCGCCCAGGTGGGCATCGGCGGCAAAACCATTATTGAAGACAATGTGGTGCTCTACGGGCAGGTGGGCGTTATTCAGGCCGTGCGCATCGGCGCGGGCGCCATCGTACTGGCTGGCGCCGGCGTTTCCAAATCGCTCGAAGGCGGGAAAACCTACTTTGGCGCGCCAGCTGAAGAAGTGCGGGAAAAATACAAGGAAATTGCCGCCGTACGCCAACTGCCCGAACTGCTCAAAAAGTGGCCGAAATAGAGCCAATCAGGAAAGATCTAATTTTTTAAAACACCCAGGCACATCCCGGCGGCGGAGCCGCGGCCCCAAATCCTGTCGATCTTGGCAATCCGGTCTAAAAACAGCAAACGCTGTCTAAACTCCTCACCCCTGCA
Organism: uncultured Saprospiraceae bacterium; assembly: GCA_964630705.1. Lineage (GTDB taxonomy): Bacteria > Bacteroidota > Bacteroidia > Chitinophagales > Saprospiraceae > M3007. The sequence goes on from CAZVZH010000224.1 coordinate 851, forward strand.
CTATGCCTGCGCAAAAACACACCGAGCTGATCCGCACCGAAGCCCAACGCCTGGGTTTCGACTGGGTGGGTTTTGCCCGCGCCGAACGGCTCGACGAGGAAGCCCGCCGGCTCGAAGCCTGGCTCCGCCAGGGCGCGCAGGGCAAAATGGCCTACCTGGAAAACCACTTCGAGCTGCGCATCGACCCTACCCGGCTGGTGCCGGGCGCAAAAACAGTTATTTGCCTGAGCTTCAACTACTACAACCCGGAAAAACAACGCGACCCCGAAGCGCCGAAAATCAGCCAGTACGCCTATGGGGAAGACTATCACCGCGTGGTCAAAAAGCGGCTGAAAAGCCTGCTCCAATTCATGCAAGACCAGTTCGGCGCCATCCACGGCCGCTGCTTTGTCGACAGCGCGCCCGTCCTCGAACGCGAATGGGCCCGCCGCGCCGGCCTGGGCTGGAACGGCCGCCACACCCTGACTATTCACCCCAAACAAGGCTCTTTTTTCTTCCTGGCTGAAATTATCTGCGACCTCGAAGTGGAGGCCTACGACGAACCTATCCGCGACCACTGCGGCACGTGCCGCCGCTGCATCGAGGCCTGTCCCACGGAGGCCATCAGTCCTGAAGGCTACTTCCTCGACGCTTCAAAGTGTATTTCCTACCTCACCATCGAATTGCGGGAGGCGATACCGGAAGCCTTTCAGGGAAAAATGGACGGCTGGATGTTTGGTTGCGACGTTTGCCAGGACGTATGCCCCTGGAACCGCTTTTCCAAGCGCCACCAGGAGCCGGCTTTCGAGCCGCACCCCGATTTGCTGGACATGGAGCGGCGCGATTGGCTGGAGATCACGGAAGATCTGTTCGGGCGGGTGTTGGGAAAATCGGCGGTGCGACGCGCCAAACTGGAGGGTTTGAAGCGGAATATTGCGTTTTTGAAACCGGACACAGTTCCCTAAGCTTATTATCTCCTATCACCGCTCCACCACCACTTTTGCCTGGAGTTTGCCTCCTTGTCCCGCCATTTCTGCCAAATAAACGCCTGGCGGTAATTGCCCAACCGGCACCGGCTCTCCCTTCCATTCTGCACGGTATACCTCCCGGCCGCCAAGGTCGGTAAGCCGCAGCTGGAACGGCGGTTTTAGCCCAGCCCCAGGCTCGATATAGAGATAATCGCTGGCCGGGTTGGGGCGTAGGGATAAAGTGCCGGCGGTTGCCTTTGTATCCTGCGTGCTGCTGGTGTATTTCACGGTATAGGCATAGTAAAACGAGCAACCGGCAGCGTCCGTGATTGTTAGCTGGTAGGCGCCCGGCAGCAGTTGGTTCAGTTGGGCTGCAGTATCGCCCGTACTCCATAGGAATTGAAAAGGAGCTGTGCCGGCAGAGACTATTACGCTGATCTTGCCGTCGGCAGCCGATGCGCCGCTGGCATCCACGATGGTAGCGCCGGCTTGCAGGGCGTCGCCGGCGGGGACTTGTACGATGGTCTGATAGGTTTTGCCTTTTTGGTCGGTGACGGTGATGTGGTAAATGCCGCCGGTGAGTTGTTGGAGCTGATCGCCGGTTTGTTGGCCATCCGACCAAAGGTATTGGTACGGCTCGCAGCCGTTGGGCAGGTCAAGTTGCACCGAGCCGTTGGGCTCTCCGGCACAAGCCGGTTCTATAGCCGGCGCCTGCGCAGGCGCGAGCGGCAGGCTTTCGAAAGGGCCGATATCGACTGCCGCGTCGAGTATACGCGGACTGCCGGCAAAGTCCTGCGTAAATCCAGCCAGCAAAGCAGCCGTATTATCCCCCGCATTGATGGCCGGCGAACAGGGTTGCGGGCGGTAGTTGCCGCCAGCAGGGTCAATAAGCAGCGGGTCTGGCGCAAAGATATTGCCCGGACCGCACCTGGCTCGCAGCGGCAGGTCGGTACAGGCGCGGTCGAGCAAGTTGAAATCCAACTCCAGGGAATCGTATCGGGCGCCGAACGGAATGCCGGGCTGGCCGGTGGCAGTGTTGATGTTTTCGTGGAAGATGTTGTTAGTGATAAACAGGATTTCTCTGGTAGTGTCCTGAGCAGGTGTTAAATCAGAGCGATACTTGTTTTTGTAAAAAAGGTTACCGATAAAATAGATCGGTTTAGCGGGAGGGTGAAAAAACGCTAACGAAGTTCCTGCGGTACTTATCAGTGGCGTGTTTGTTGATATATTTGGAACGGCATTGTTTATAAACAGGTTTTCTTGTAGCACAATGTCTGAACTATCCGGCCCAACTTCTCTTAGATGTATACATGGGTTGATTCCGCCAATAAATAAATTTTTTATGGCGACGTTTGCAGCATTTATTATTATAGATTTATTATCGATGAACATATTGTTTTTTAGAACAATTTTTCGCGCGCTTTCGAGAAAAAATAGGTAATAACAAGGTCCATTGTTCACGAAAGTATTATTTTCTAGCGTAAATTCACCCTGAATTACTTCACTATCAAATATGCTGAATCGTTCAGCTGTATTGCCAAGATTATTTTGGATAGTTGAATTTATTATAGTAATGTTGACAATTAGGGCTATTGTTCCAAAGGTTTGTGTAAAATACAAAACGGACCCTTGCGTATTCGCTAAATTATTTTTAATAAGGCAATCATCAATAAAATATGATATTATTTGAATTTTGGAATACCATATTGATAGTGCCCCCCCAATATGGCCTGCAAAATTTCCCTCCATTGTACACCTTAAAAAATTAATTTCTTCTTTGCCATAATTTTGTTGAAAGTACAAAGCGCCGCCCTGCCCCTGGGTGCTCCAAACCTGGTTGTTGATAAACAAACAATGGTCGAATTCAATGCCCCGGTCGTATGTATTGCCGCCGCTGAGGTAAATGGCGCCGCCTTTGAGGCCCGCGCGGTTGTTGCGAAATTCGCAGTGGCGGAATACCGGCGTGCTGCCCAAGGTGTTGGTCGCCAGTACGAAATATGCGCCGCCATTGCCCGTGGCATAGTTGTCCAGGAATTTACAGCGCTCGAAAACCGGCAAGCCCACGCCGTTGCTTGCTAGCACATACACCGCGCCGCCGCAAAGTACCGGCGAGAGGAAACTGAAGGAGGTGTCGCTGGCCGCGATACCGTGCCGGAAGGTGAACCCGTCGATCAGCGTGGAACTGTCCGGATAAGCTAGATACAAGATGGTGTAGGCATTATCCGTGCTGTCGTTGGCCTGGCCGATATCGCCGCTCAGGATAGTGGGCTGGGCATCCGGGTCGCGTTGGGCCGGGTGGGTTTCCGTACCGGCAAAGCCGCCGTAGAGTTTCACCCCGCTTTTCAGCGCGAAAGTAGCGTTCCGGTCGGCGCCTGAGGTTGGCAGGTATTGGCCCCGGGCCACCCAGATCGCGTCGCCGGCCTGGGCAGCAGCCAGGGCAGCTTGCAGGTCGGTGAAAGCGTCGGCCCAACTTTGTCCGGTATTGGTCCCGGCAGCAGACGCATCGACAAAATAAGTGGTTTGGGCTGCCGCTAAAAGCGCCAAAAAGTTGAAAAATATGTTGCAAAGGATGTTTTTCATGATGATTATGATTTTGTCTGATTTCTAGAAATATGGCGGTCTGCGCCCAACTCCACAGCGCAAAGCGCTAAAATTTAGCGCTTTTAGCACCTTGCGCGATGGAGCCCCCCCCCGGCTTTTATCCCAAACCGCTTTAGAATTTTAATACTTTTCGGATGGCACCTGCCTCGCCAGTTTCAATACTGATGAAATACGTGCCCGGCGGAAGATCGGTTTGCAGATCAAGTGCATTATCGCCATCCACAAGCCGGATGTTTTGCCGGGCCTGAATTTCGCCGCGGCTGTCACGGACGTACAACATGCCTTCCTGTTCTTTTCCAGAAAGAACATACAGCCTGGCCGAAGCGCTAAAAGGATTCGGCGCCACGATCAATTCCAGACCGGGTTTTTGCCCGGGCGCCGGTTCCCACTGCAACTTCGCGGATATTTCCCGGCCGTCGGTCGGATAGGCCAGATTTCTCAAAATCCGGTCGGAAAGCCAACAAAACTGACCCTCGGGTGCTTTCGCGTCGTTTTTTAGTTCGAATTCGAGGGTAAACAACCAGGACTGGCCCGGCAGCAAGGTTTGCCCGTCTTCGGCAAACCAAACGAAGCGCAACTCGCCTGCATCCGCCTGTGCGGCGCCGAAATGGTTGATGGTAATGCCAACTTCCGGATTGGCGGCTACTCCACGAAAAACCAAGGCATCGGCATCGAAGCGAAAACCGCCCTGCAAGGCAGCCAGATCGAACGGCGCGTCGGCATATACCGGCACCCGCAACAAGCCGCTCTGCCGCTCGATTCGGCTGGCGTTGACGCGGAGCCGGGCGGTTTCAAGCGAGCGGTTTAGGGGTTGAAGGTCTGCCAGCGGCGGATCGCCCAAACAATTGCAATTCAGGTTTACGTCGCCGATTTTTACCGCGTGGAACAGGCCGTAATCGCCCTGGCCGTTGGCTGGAACTTGAACAGTATGAGCTTGTGCCCAACCGGGGTCAGTTAATATTTGTACCGGATCATTGGAAAACTGATAGGTGTCGGCAATATAGTACCAGGAAGATGCCCCTGCAGGATTGGGTGAATTATTGTCTGCAAAATTAGACTGCAACCCTAATAGGCATTTACGCATAACAACCAGATCACTGGTATTTATAATATTGCTTCTGTTTACATCGGCGGCAATTAATTTATAAGGCAAGGCCAGCGCCTGCAGCCCCAAAATATGCCGGTTAATCAAATACATATCATATCCAGTGACGCAATCGCCACAGCGGTAATTACTGGCGGCCCAGGGGGCGGTTTGCACGCGCAGTTGAAAAGGGGCCCGGGCGGGGTTGGGGCAAAAGGTGAAGGAGGTTTTACAAGCATCAAAATCCTGGAGCAAATACCCGGCTTGTCCCGTAAGTACAACCATATAATCCGGCACGGTCAGGTCGGTTGCGCCGTCCGAGAAGAGTACACGACCGTGCACGCTGGGGTCGCAGGCCGGCCAATTGCTCAGGTCAATTTGCGTATTCAGCGCGCAGGTATCCGGGTTGCCGCTTACGATGCCCTCTGCCATATAAACAAAGTAGTTGATACAATCCTGATTGACGGTAAACGGGATGGTGATCTTGACGCCGTTGCTCAGGCTGATCGAATTGGGGTTGAGGTAGCTGCACAGGTAGCGTCCCGGTTGAATGGTGGTGATCGTCCAACACCCCGGGCAAGGTAATTGCGGCGCCAGAATCTGCGTTGGCGGATTGGCAGTATTGTCGGTAATGAAAAACAGCTCCAGGTTCAGGTAATCCATGTCGAGCGTGTTACCGCCCTGAAAGCTGAGCGTGAATTCAGCGCCCAGTTGGCAGTTGGCGCCCACATAGCGCGTAGCGCTGATCGTCAGAGCGCTGGCACAAGCCGGATGGCCGGTAATCACGATCGTCGTCTGGCTGGCGCGCAGGGAGCAGGTGGTTGATCCGAAAATGCCCTGCATGACATCGCGACCCGACGACAAGGAACAAACGAGGTTGCCGCCTTGCGACAGGTTGTACTGCCCGTCAATCCGGATAGTGAAGATATTTTCAGTGGAATTAGCCCATTGATACGAACCTTGCCAGGTACTGTAAAAATAAAAATCGAAGGAGCCGTCGGCATTTTTTCGTTTAAGTACGCCGAACGGATTGTTCACCCCAATATTTGCGTTGAGATCCAAATCCACGATACCATTCATCTCCGGCTGGATATGAACTACGCCATCCATCTTGCCGACGGAGCCACCGGGCGTAAGCCCGTTGAGGGTAACCAGAATATGCGTTTCTGCTCCGATATTGATTTTACTGAACGACACCGTTACCGGCGGATTACAAGTGGGCGGCTTGGGGAAGGTAATGTCCAGGGTGTTGGAATAGGTGTGCGGCATTCCACCGGTGCAACCCGACACGCAAACCGTCCCTCCCAGATCCAAAAAGGTTACAAAATCGAAGGGTACGCCGGCAACGGCAATCGTAAATAAATCCACGCTGGTGGCGCCTGCCGGCAATGGAATGGAAACGGCATTGGCCGGGTCCATTTCCTCGCAACCCGTGTCGGCGCCAACTTTCCAGACGACCTCCCCTTGCCCGAGCGCCGTCAAATCCAGGTACTGAAAATAGGGGTTGGTGAACACGCCGCCCGGCCCGGTGTGCAGGCTTTCGGTTAGCGCCTGGTCAATCCGGGAAGTAAAATTATTCGCCTTGATCCGGCCGCTGAAAGCCAGATGAAAAACATTCCAGTTTTGCGGGAATACTCCCGTAGTGGTTTTCAAACGCACCGTGTAGTAACAATGAAAGGCGCTGGGGCCGCCCGCATTCGATGGGTAGGCGCCCACATTTGGCGCTGTTTTGACGATTTCAAAAACGTACGGCGAACAGGGTGGGGTTTGAGCGCGCAGCGCCGACAGTGTCAACAACATCAACGCAAAAATGCC
>CAZVZH010000225.1:0-7196 GCA_964630705.1 uncultured Saprospiraceae bacterium
ATCCTGTAAATCCCGTCTATTTCAATACCGTGATGAGGCTTTTGCCCGTCATTGCCGCCGGTTGTTCGATGCCCATCAGTTCGAGCAAGGTAGGCGCCACATCGGCCAGGCGGCCGTGCTTGAGTTGCACGGTATTTTTCAAATATTTACTCACCAGGATACAGGGCACGGGGTTCATCGTATGGGCCGTGTTGGGCGTGCCGTCTTCGTTGATCATGTAATCGGAATTGCCGTGGTCGGCGATCAGCAGGCAGGCGTAGCCCTGCTCTTCGGCGAGCGGAATGATCTGGCTGAGGCAGTGGTCGACCGTTTCAGCGGCTTTCATGGCGGCTTGGAACACGCCGGTGTGGCCCACCATGTCGGCATTGGCGAAATTGAGGCAGATAAAGTCGGGCTTGTTGTCGCGGATGTCCTGCAGGACAGCCGAGCAAATTTCCGGGGCGCTCATCTCCGGCTGCAGGTCGTAAGTAGCCACTTTGGGCGAGGGGATCAGGATGCGGCGTTCGCCTTCGAAGGGTTCTTCCTGGCCGCCGGAAAAGAAAAAGGTAACGTGGGGGTATTTTTCCGTTTCGGCGATGCGCACCTGGCTGAGCCCTTCGTCGGACACCAGTTCGCCGAGGGTTTGCTGCACATTGTCTTTTTCAAACAGTACGAAAATTTCGTGGAAAGAGTCGTCGTAGTTGGTCATGGTCACATAGTGCAGCGGCAGCGTGTGCATGTCGAGGGCCGGCATGTTTTGTTGGGAGAGCACGGTGGTGAGTTCGCGCAGGCGATCGGTGCGGAAGTTAAAACAAATGACCACGTCGCCGGTGTCGATGGTGGCCATGGGCCGGCCGTCGTCGCGGCGGCGGAGCATGGGCAGGAGAAATTCGTCGGTGACGCCGGCTTCGTAGGAGCGGCGAATGGCGGCCGGCAAGTCGTCAACCATCTCCCCCTGGCCGCGCACCAGCAGGTCGTAAGCTACTTTGATGCGTTCCCAGCGCTTGTCGCGGTCCATGGCGTAGTAACGCCCGACTACGGAGGCGATTTCGATGGGGTGCTCCTGGATGTGCTGCTGTAAATCTTCGATAAATCCCGCTCCGCTCTTGGGGTCGCAATCGCGGCCGTCGGTAAAGGCGTGGATGTACACTTGTTTGCAGTTCATTTCAACCGCCAGATCGCAAATGGCTTTCAGGTGGTTGATGTGGGAATGCACGCCGCCATCCGACACGAGGCCCAGAAGGTGGATTTTTCGCCGGGTGGAGGTCGCGTATTCGAAGGCGGTGGCGAGGGCCTGAATTTTGCCCAGCTGGCCTTCGCGGATGGCCTTGTTGATGCGGGCCAGTTCTTGCCACACCACGCGGCCGGCGCCGATGTTGAGGTGGCCGACTTCGGAGTTGCCCATTTGCCCCTCTGGCAGGCCGACGTCTTCGCCGTAGGTGATGAGGGTGCTGTGGGGATAGTTTTGCATCAGGCCGTCCATAAACGGGGTGTTGGCCTGTTGGATGGCGTCGGCTTCGGGTTTGGGGCCCAGGCCCCAGCCGTCGAGGATCAGTAAAAAAGCGCGGGAATGTGCGAGCATGGAGGTAGGTTGGCTGTGTGCGGCAAAAATAAAAAACCCGCCTTGCATTGCGCACGGCGGGTTCAATTACTGCTCTGTGTATGCTCTAAAACTACTATGCTTTCGGCTTATTTGCCGGCAGCCTTTTTGGTGGCCGGCTTTTTGTCGGCTTTGGGTTCGGCTTTCTTCGTGGCTTTGGAAGGTGTTGCTGCTGCCGGTTGCGCGGGCTTTGCGGCAGCTTTTTTGGTAGGCGTCTTAGCCGCTGTGGTTTTGGTTTCCGGGGTTTTCAGGGTTTCGCCGAGCAGGTATTGCTCTTCCACCAGCTTGCCGTTTTTCCAGGTGCGGCGGATCACTTCGTTGTACACCATGGCTTCACCCTGGCGGTTGACGAAGTCGAACACAAATTGCGATTCGGTAACATTGTCGCCGACTTGCAGTGCCGAACGCTCGATACGGTTGGTGTGGGCGATATTTTGGAAAAACCAGTTCAGAATTTCCAGTTTTTGGGCTTTGGAAGTGGTGATATCCTGGGCGTTGCTTTTGGTAACACAGTCTTCAGCAGCAAATTTGTCAAAAGCGCCGACGATGTCGCCGCTGATGATTTGGGCGTCCAGCGCCTCAACGAGTTGTTGCAGTTTCATAATAAAATAAGTTAAGTGAGTTAACGCTTGTTAACGCCGCAAAGGTACAAATTATTATATCAACCAAACAATAGTTTGTGCAAAGGTTTTTTGAAAAGGTAATATGAAATTAAAATTGGAGCAATTGGAGAGTGCCGGCGGTTAGTCTGTAAAAAAATGCTGAATTCGAACCTTTGCTTGTTTTTGCAAAATTAAATTTTTTGTCTCAGGCCTAATCGCCGCAAAACCTTCCAAAATGCCCGCCCAGGCCAGCGCTTTTTGCCGGTTTATGGAATTAAAAAACAAAAGCCGCTCCGGCAACCCGAAGCGGCTTCTTCAAAAACTTTTTACGGCGTTCTCCGCTTATTCAGCCTTTTTCCCGGCAGCCTTGATCAGGAAAAACAATACCACCCCAACGAAGATGAAATTGATCACGGCATTGATAAAATTCCCGATCAGGATGTTTCCGATTGTGACGCTGGAAAAATCCGGCTGGCCGGTAATCATCCCCAAAATCGGCGAGATGATGTCGTTGACCATAGAGTCGACAATTTTCTGAAAAGCGCCGCCGATAATCACGGCCACAGCCAGGGCGAGCACTTCGCCGCGCATGAGAAAAGCTTTGAGTTCTTGTAGCATACGTTTCGTTTTGAAATTGGAACTGGATAAATGTTTTCTGGGGGTAAAAATAGTTTTCCTTGCTAACTTTCAAGGGCTTCAAACAAAAAATTAATTGCCCGTACACAGTGCATACAGCCTTGATGGAAAACAACCGGCAGTTTTTCTGAAATTTTATTCTTCACTTTCCAGCCAAAACAAATCGGAGGCAATCCGGTCGGCCAAATGCTTGCCTGCGCGGGTCAGGCGGTAGTGCGTGGGCGTGGCTGCTACCGTCCCATCGCTTAAAAACGCCTGGACTGCCGTTGTGAAATACTGCTCAAACGGCGCACCGAAGGCCGCCAAGCGCCTTTTTTCACAGCCCCACATGGTGCGCAGTCCGGTCATCACGTACTCGTTGTACACTTGCGCCGGACTCAGCAGTTCGCGTTCGAAAGGCAGCTCTCCGGCCTCTAAGGCCCGCACATACCGGGCGTTGTTGGCCACGTTCCACTGCCGGCTGCTCCCGTCAAACGAATGTGCTGAAGGGCCGATGCCCAGGTAGTGCGACCCCTGCCAGTACCGGCTGTTGTGCCGCGCATAGCGCCCGGGCAGGGCAAAATTGGAGATTTCGTAGTGCTCATACCCACGCGCTGCCGCCGCGTCCTGTAGCTGTTCAAACTGCCGCAACGCCCGCTCCTCGTCAACGGCTTCGGCCCGCCCCTGCCGCACAAAATGCGCCAGCGCTGTGCCCGGCTCCACCGTGAGGCAGTAGGCGGAAAAATGCGGCAACCCGGCGTCGAGTGCGCGCTGGAGGTTGTCGGCCCAGGCGGCATCGGTGGTCGGCGGCGCGCCGTAAATCAGGTCGATGGTCAAATCCTCGAAACCAGCCGCCAGGGCCAGGTCGAGGCAGGCCCGGGCCTCGTCGGCCGAGTGCGCCCGGTTCATCCAGCGCAGGTCGGCTTCCTGGAACGACTGGATGCCGATGCTCAGGCGGTTGACCGGGGTGTGCTGGCGCAAGTGGCGCAGCTTCTCCGGCGTCAAATCATCCGGATTGGCCTCCAGGGTTATCTCCGCGCCGGCAAGCACCGGGTGCAGGGTATAGATTTTTTCAAACAGGCGCAGTAAATCCTCGATAGGCAAGAGCGAAGGCGTGCCGCCGCCAAAATAAATCGACTCCAACGGCGCCCCGCCCAGGTAGTCGCGCTGGTGGTCCAACTCGAGCAACAAGGCATCCACCAGCGCAGGGCGTTGCCGCAGCGAGGTGGAAAAGTGAAAATTGCAGTAGTGGCAGGCCTGCTTGCAAAAAGGGATGTGGAGGTAGAGCGACACGGGCAGTTTAGAACTTTTCAAATTGAACTTTTCAAATTGTTCTTTCTTCGTTACTTATCGTTTATCCCAAGTCCAATTCGAAACCTTGACGAAGTCGCAATCAACTCCTTGGCGCCGGACTGAGCTGCTGCGAAAACGCCACAAAATCGGCTTGTGCCACGGAAAAACGGGCTGCATCCAGCGGCGCATTGCCGTACCACACCCATTCGTATTGCTGCGTGAGCCGGCGAAAAGCGGAGCCCTGCGCATGGCCGCTCATTTCCCGCAGGTAGTCGCGGTTGGTTTTTTCCATCGACCAGCGGATCGCGCCGGTTTCCGATAAGCGTTTGACAATTTGCAGGTAGTAAATGCGGATAGCCAAGGGGTAGTTCTGCTGTTGGAGGGCTTCGGCCAAAAAACGGTCGAGGTCGGTTTCGTGCAGGTAATGGTCGAGGTTTTCGGCGGTGATGGCCACGCCGTCGCGGGCAATCCGGGCATTTCGCGGTTCCTGCATCATGCGGTAAATGCCGTAGGCGAGCACGGCTACCAGCGCCAGCACCGCCAATACCTGAGCCAAGGCCCCCCAGAACGGGCTGTCGAGCCAACCGAAGAGGTTGGGCATGTTCGGCGCCGGGTTGGTCTGCGGTTGCGGCTTTTCCTCCACCGGCTTCGGACGGTCTTTGCTGTAGTCCAAATTTTGGCTGGCCCGCTTCCAGGTTTCTGCAGCAATTTCCCGGCGTTCCACCGCGGCTGTGCCGGCCTGTTGGCCCCAGAGGGCGCCGGAACAAAGCAGGGCGAGCAAGAGGAGGTATCGCATAGGTATGTGAACTTTTCAAATTAAACTTTTCAAATTGGACTTTTGACTTTTTTGAGGCGTCTCGGGGAGGGCAAATTTTCAAGTCAAAAGTCCAATTTGAAAAGTTTAACTTGAAAAACAATTGCCCCCTATTCCTTGGCCAAACCCCGAATCTGCGCCGCGCTGCCCACTTTTTCGATTCCGGCCCGCAGTTCCCGCGCATCTACGCGTTCAACGCCCGAAAAAAACTGAAAAATGCCGGTGAGCACCAAGAGCAGCCAAATAAAATGCGCGATGAGGCTGACAAAAAACGCTGTAGTGTACTGCACGAACAGCTGCATGGCCGACTCCTCTGGCGGCACCAGCCAGCTGAAAAACTGCAAGACTATGCGCCAAATACCCGAGTCGGGAAACAAAAAAAATAAAAAGCCGAAGTTAATGACCAGAAAACCCAGCAGCACGCTTTGTCCCCATTCCACCAGTTGAAACACCCTTGGGATCGAGCGCCAGCCCGTTTTTTCAAAAAATGCCGTCGCCATCCACAAACTCAGCACCGGCAGCAGCAGCATGCCCGCCAACCACAGCAGCCCCCCAAACTCAGCGGCTTCCAGCAGCCACACGATGCCCACCGGCGCCAGCAACAACACCAGCCAATGCCCGGCCAAAAACCGGCCCTGCCATTGCGCCCGAAAACGGGCCGGCATTTCTCGCTGCGCCATCCGCACCCCGGTGAAAAATACCACCAGCAACAACAGGGCCTGTCCCCAAAACAAAGCCGGCGCGCGCTTGCGCCCCAGCGTTTCCCACCAGCCTTGAAACGCGCCCGTAGGGTAATCCGGAAAAACCGGAACCAGCAGTTCGCTCGCAGCGGCCACCGCCAACAGGCCCAGGTATACCCAGGAGGCCAGCACGATGCCCGACCAAGCCAGCCGGCCGCGGCGCTGCAGCAGCGAAAAGGCATCGGAAAACGATTCGCCGGCGTGTTTGATCGCTGTGAACGAAAGCGGCTGACGGCGGCTGGGCGGCAGCTCTTTCTCCAACTGGAGTTCCGGAAAGCCTACCCTCGACTTATGCCAGGGCAGCCAAACGAAATACCAGAGCACAAAAGCCAGCGAACTCAGGATAAATGCCAGCCGCAGCGGCGCCGGCGTTTCGGTAAACCGGGTGAGGAAACCTTCGAAAAAAGCGGCGAGCACGAACATCGGCACCAGTCCGATAAAAATTTTCAAGCCCCGCCGCATCGACAACTGAAAGGCTTGCGCCCGCGTGTAGGTACCCGGAAACAACAAACCCGACCCTGCCACCAAGCCCGCCGCGCCGGCGATAATGATCGCGCTGATCTCCAGCGTGCCGTGTATCCAAATGGTCAGGAACGAATCCCAAAAAAGGCCCCGTTCAATAAAAAAATACTGAAAAGCGCCGAGCATAATGCCGTTGTACAGCAACATGAATACGGTGCCGATAGAAGCCAGCACCCCAAAAATAGCCGTGCGCAGCGCTACAAACAGGTTGTTAGCCGCAATGCCCACCGACATGCCGAGCGGCCGGCTTTCTTTGTACACCGCCATAGGGTCGCCATGTTCAATATTCTGCAGGGTCATATCTACGTAGCTGTCGCCGAGGATCACCCGCGCAAAATCGGGGTTGATGATACTCGACACCACGCCGATCGAGCAAGCCAGCGCGAAAATGCAAAACGACAGCAACAGGGCTTGTCGCGACGTCCACATCAACCGTGGCAGCTCCTCCGTCCAGAACAGGCGGAACCGCCGGGCCGGGAAACGCTTGCCCCGGTAGATATTGTGAAAAATCCGCTGTGCCAGGCTGTTCAGGTACATGCGCACCGAGCGGTTGGGATAAAAGGTACGGGCATACGACAGGTCGTCGGTGATCTGAATGAACAGATCGTTCAACTTCTCCGGGTCGCGGTGGTTCTGGCGGAGCATTTCTTCAAATTCCGCCCATTTTTCCCGGTTTTGTTCTATGAATTTTGTTTCGCGCATGGTGGCTAACCCGCCCGGTTGGCTTTTTTTTAATCCGTCCGGACAGGTTTTAAAGTTTCAATATTTCCCGCACAATAATACCGCCTTCCATCCAAATCTGAAGCAGGTACACTCCGGGCGCCAGCCCAGCCGTGGGAATTACATTTTCTGCCTCTGGCAAAACGCCGGCAAGCGCCCGGCGGCCCAGCGCGTCAAATAAGGTGAAGTGCCGGTTGGCTTCCGCATCTGCCAACCGGATGCTGAGTTGCACGCCAACGGGGTTGGGAAAAATTTCAACGCCAGCCGTTTCGGCGGTACCAGTGGCGACAATAAAATCGCAGGGCACGCTG
>CAZVZH010000226.1:0-7179 GCA_964630705.1 uncultured Saprospiraceae bacterium
TTGACGCTGCTGAGCAGGGCGTCGCTGAGTTTGTTGCCGACGGCTTTCCAGCCTTTGACGTCCATAAAATCGCCCAGACTCACCTCGCCAGGCATGGCTTTGCCTTTGACCCGGATGGCATATTTGATGCGGGGATTGGGTTTGACGCTGGCAAAAAGCAATTTGGATTTGGGGTGATCGGTGAGGAAACTAAAGCGCTCGCGGAGTTTGATGGTTTCGATGTTAAAGCGTTTGACCATCGTCCAGCCCTTGTGCCCGTCGAAGTGCACGGCGTTCACCACCATGTCGGATTTGAATTTACAAAGGTGCAGCACTTCCTTGGGCTCGAAACGCTGGAGCAGGTCGGTATCGGTAAGTTCGTAGCTGCCGTCGTTGTAAAGTACGAAGACGAGGTCGCCCGTGTCGAATTCGCCGAGCAGGCGGCCGCGTTCCTGCGTGTTGAGGCGCCCGGTAATGTCGTCGTACCAGAGTTGCAGGGCGCCGATGGTACTTTTCCCGACTTCTTTTTGCCGGATATTTTTGACGGGATACTTGGTCAGGATGTTGCCCTGGGAAGCGCGGCCTTTGATGGCCAGTTCGCCGAAATCGTAGTCGAACACCTTGATTTTTGCGGAACAGCCGGGGCTGAGTGTGACGGTAACCACTTCGCTCTCGCCGTTGGGGTTGGCCGTTAGGTAGTGGATGCGGGAGCCCTTGCTGTCGCCGCCGACGGGGTAGTCTTTGTCGCGGGTGATGGCGGTGACATTGAAGCGTTTGACCATGGTGCGGCCCGATTTGCCGTCGACGTAGATCAGGTTGTAGGTCGTGCGCTCGTCGTTTTTTTTCCACACGGCTACGTGCAGGATGTCTTTGCCGACGAATATTTTTTCGCCGATGCGCACGACTTTCATCACGCCGTCGCGGCGGAAAATGATGATATCGTCGATGTCGGAGCAGTCTTGCACAAACTCATCTTTTTTCAGGCCGGTGCCAACAAAGCCGCCTTCTCTGTCGACGTACAGTTTGGCGTTGTTAGCCACTACCTCGGCCGCGCGGATCTCGTCGAACACAGCGATCTCGGTTTTGCGTTCCTGACCTTTGGCGTATTTTTCCAACAGTGTTTCGAAATAGCTGATGGCGTACTCGGTGAGGTGGGCCAGGTGGTGGCGGGCTTCGAGGAGTTGTTCGTTCAGGCGGGCGATTTCCTCGTCGGCTTTGAAGGAATTGAATTTGGAGATGCGTTTGATGCGGATTTCCGTGAGGCGGACGATGTCGTCGTGGGTAACCTCCCGCAGCAGTTTTAATTTTTTGGTTTCTTTGGCATAGCCTGGATCGGTGGGGGTAGTTACATATTTTTTCAAGCCGACATCGATCGTCTCTATCACGGCTTCCCAGGTTTCGCACTCTTCGATGTCGCGGTAAATGCGGTTTTCAATAAAAATTTTCTCGAGGGAGGCAAAGTGGAGTTTTTCTTCGAGTTCGTGCTGGAGAATTTCGAGTTCGAGCCGGAGCAGTTCCCTGGTGTTGTCGGTGGAAATGCGCAACAGTTCGTTGACATCGGTAAACAGGGGTTTGTTGTCGACAATCACGCAGCAGTTGGGGCTGATGCTCACCTCGCAGCTGGTAAATGCGTACAGCGCGTCGATGGTGACATCGGGGCTGACGCCGGGCTGGAGTTCGATCTCGATATCGACCTCAGCGGCGGTTTTATCGATCACTTTTTTGATCTTGATCTGGCCCTTGTCGTTGGCTTTCAGGATGGAGTCGATGAGGTCCGATACGAACACACCGTAAGGCAACTCGGTGATTTGCAGCGTTTTTTTGTCAATTTCCTTGATGCGGGCCCGCACGCGGATTTTGCCGCCGCGGCCGCCGCCGTTGTAGTTGCCCACGTCGACCAGGCCGCCGGTGGGGAAGTCGGGATACAGATCGGCCTTCCTGCCTTTGAGCGTGGCAATACTGGCTTTGACTATTTCGACAAAATTGTGGGGCATAATCTTGGTGCTCAGGCCGACGGCGATACCTTCAACGCCTTGGGCGAGCACCAGTGGAAATTTCATAGGCAGGGTAATGGGCTCGCGTTTGCGGCCATCGTACGAAAGTTGCCAGCGGGTGGTGTCGGGGTTGAAGGCTACATCGAGGGCGAATTTGGTCAGGCGCGCCTCGATGTAACGCGGCGCGGCGGCGGAGTCGCCCGTACGGTAATCGCCCCAATTGCCCTGGCAATCGATCAGCAGGTCTTTTTGGCCCATATTGACCAGGGCGTCGCCGATAGCCGCGTCGCCATGCGGGTGGTACTGCATGGTTTGGCCGATGAGGTTGGCTACTTTGTGGTAGCGCCCGTCGTGCTGTTCGAACATGGCGTGCAGGATGCGGCGTTGCACGGGTTTGAGCCCGTCTTCCACGGCCGGCACCGCGCGCTCGAGGATGACGTAGGAGGCGTAGTCCAGAAAATAATTCTGGTACATACCCGACAGGGTGATCACGGTGTCCTCGCCGTTTTGCGAACCGGTGGGCGGAACGGAGGTGTCTTTTTGCGAACGTGCCATACGGGACAAAAATACGGCGCGCAAATTTGTTTTTTAAAATTTTTTGTTTTGAAAAAACATTTCTGGCGCTTGTAATTTTTGTACGTGCGCCTCCTTGTGAATTTCGGAAAGCCGGATATTTGTCCCACGGATTTTTCGTTTACCCTGCAATTTAGCTCCGGTATTTCCCTGTCTGTTTTTTTCAAAAAGGGTGATCGGTTTTTTTTTCAGGGCGACCGCAAGGGTCGCCCCTACGGTAATCCACACGAACATTTTCAATCAAAAACCGAACCCATGCGTTCCTTCCTCCCGCTTTTTCTGCTGTTGTTTCCCCTGACCCTTTCCGCTCAATTTCGCGACCAGCCCGACCGCCTCGAAGCCGGCGTCATGCTCGGCATTGCCGCCTACTCGGGCGATGTGAGCGCCAAACGCGTCGACTTCCAGGAGCTCCGGCCGGCTTACGGCGCTTTTATGCGCTACCACCTCGGCCGCCACTTCGCCCTGCGGGGCCACGTGTACGCCGGCGCGATTTCGGGCGACGACAAATACTCGGAGGTCAAGGCGCCGCGTAGTTTCAAATTCGGCACCTCGATTTTTGAGGTAGCCGGCGCCCTGGAGTTCCACCTGTTCGGCCGCGAACGCCGTTCGGGCAGCGGCATCAACCCGTTTTTAATCAGTCCGTACGTGTACGCCGGCGGGGGGATCACGTTTGCCGATGCCGATGCGCAGTACTACGGTCCGCCCGACCAGCGCGACAAGTTTCTGGTAGCGCCGCTGCCAGAAGCCGGTCTGAAATCGGAGTTTTTACTGCCCATGGTGGGCGGCGGCATTCGTTTCGATTTCTACGAACGGTTCATCTTCGGGGTGGAGGGCAGCCTGCGCCCGGTGTTTTCCGACGACATCGACGGGGTGGCGCTCAACGGCAACCCGGGCCAGGACGACTGGTACTACTTTTTCGGAGTGACGGCGGCTTATGTGTTGAATAACTAACGCCGGCCTGATGGGAGCGCGGATGACGCGGATTTTTGCGGATAAACGCGGATTGCTTTTTTAAAAAAACATCAGCCCCAAAAATCCGTGGTTATCCGCAAAAATCCGCGTCATCCGCGCTCCCCATTTAATTTCCGGCGCCTCGCACACCAGCAAAAGAATTCTATTTTCGCGCCATGCAAAATGGAATACTACTCGGGTTTATCGGGCTGTATCTGCTCGGCACCCTGGCCGTCGGTTGGTGGGCATCGCGTCGGGTTAAAACCACTGCAGACTTTGTGGTGGCCGGCAAACGCCTGCCCATGTTTATTGCTGCCTGCGCGTTATTTGCCACCTGGTTTGGTTCCGAAACCGTGATGGGCGCTTCTTCCGAATTTATTGACAGCGGCGTGTTGGGCGTCATTGAAGACCCTTTTGGCGCCGCCCTGTGCTTGTTTTTGGCGGGTTTGCTCATCGCCCGGCCGCTGTACAAATTGAACCTGCTCACCTTCAGCGATTTTTTCCGGATGCGCTTCAGCAAGGCTACGGAAGTGGTATCGGCTGTTTTTATGGTGCCCTCGTATTTCAGCTGGATTGCGGCGCAGCTGATCGCGCTGGCTATTTTGCTCCAGGCGGTTTGCGGGATGGATAAAGTGTACGGCGTTTTGATCTGTACCAGCCTGGTGTTGGTGTATACCTACATCGGGGGCATGTGGTCGGTGTCGATCACCGATTTTGTGCAAACGATCGCCATTATCGTCGGTTTGTTGGCGCTGGCGATAGACCTGGTATTGAAAGTCGGCGGTTTTGAAAAAATGCTGGCCACGGCGCCGCCCGATTTTTTCCAGTTTTTCCCCGACCCGCAGCCGATCAACTGGGTGCACTGGTTTGCAGCCTGGATGACCATCGGCCTGGGCAGCATTCCGCAACAGGATGTGTTTCAACGGGTGATGGCTGCCCGCACGGAGCGCGCCTCGGTCAATGCCTGTTATACTTCGGCAGCCATGTACCTGAGCGTGGCTGCCCTGCCGCTCATCATCGCTTATTGCGGGCGTATGCTGCACCCGGAGTTGCTGGAAACGGGCGACGCGCAAATGATGATCCCCCACCTGGTGCTGCAACACAGCGGGCTGGGGCTGCAAATTTTGTTTTTCGGCGCCCTGCTCTCCGCCATTCTCAGCACCTGCAGTGGCGCCATGCTGGCCCCGGCCACCGTCATTGGCGAAAACCTGGTAAAGCCGCTGTACAAAAGCGTGACCGACGCGCAGCTCCTGCGCATCATGCGCTATTCGGTAGTGGGCGTGGCTGTCGTTACCGGCGGCATGGCCCTCATGCGCGACAACATTTACGAGCTGGTGGGCGAATCGTCGGCCTTCAGCCTGGTGTCGCTGTTCACGCCCCTGATCGCCGGCTTGTATTGGAAACGGGCGACTGCGCTGGGCGCCATCGCTTCGATGATTGCCGGTATTGTCGTTTGGTTTCTGACCTCGCTTTGGACGGGTTCGGTGGAACAGCCGCCCGAGGGCGCGCCCGCTACGACGCTGCAGACGCTGGCGCAGGTTCCTCCGATGCTGTATGGTTTGGGGGCGAGTATTTTGGCGATGGTGGCAGGGAGTTTTTGGCGGGGGGAGCGAGCAACGGGACGATCCCTCGACTAGCTGTTTTTCGCAAGGCGGTTTTGCAGTCAGGCCGGGTTTTCGACGAAAAAATGGGGGATGCAACATGTGTGCTAGTTTTGCAACAATAGGTGGAGCGCAGGAGGCGCTCTACGGCGCTTTTTTGTGGCCGGAACAATTAGTTTTTAACCAAATGTTTTTGCCAGAACGGCTAACAATACAGCCCGAGGAGGTTGTTATATTGTCGGTTGACCCATTACTTGATTTGAATTTTTTAAAGCAAAACCGCGCACCGGGCATTTACAAATGCTCCAATTAGTTTTTGCTTTGCAGATACCCGGTGCGGTTTCAATTTCCCAGCCCCGTTCCGCTCAATCGCGCGCACGGGCGGGCGCATCGGCGCCATCGTTGCGCACCCGCTGTACAATCGCTGCCGCTACTTTCCGGCCCATTTGCAGCGCCACTTCATTGTGGGTACGAAAATGAATTCCGCCCTGAAGACGCGATTCTGCTGTATCCTTGGCCCTTTTTTGAAAAAACGCTGTTTCTGCCGGAAAGAAATAGCAGAGCAGCTCGGCTTGCACGCAACCCACCATGGCATGGCCAGAAGGATAGCCCGGGAAAGGGGGCGTAAAAAACAGAACCGGGCGGAAAGTAGGATCGTACTGGTCGGGGCGAGTACCCCAGTAGGCATACTTGGCATCCCAGCAGGAAACGAACCCGTCATATATACCTACGGCCGCAATCGCATATAAACGGGCGGCACGTGGTGGATTCAGGTGTAGGTTGTGCTCGAATATTTTTTGGTCCAACAGGTCGTCCCAGTATGTCTGGCTGGCAAAAAAGAAGGCGTTAGCCATCGAACAGGAAGTAAAAATAATTAGCGACTATATCGCACTTGAACAATTGCGCTACGACGATTCGCTGCGCGTCAATTTCAATTACGATATCGAAGACATGCGCCAGGCCCTGCCGCCTTTGCTGCTTATTCCCCTGGTAGAAAACGCTTTCAAACATGGCGTTTCCGAAACCCGTACCCAGCCATTTGTTGACATCCACCTATCGGTAAATGGCCGGCAACTCCGCCTTCTGGTGAAAAATTCGACAGACGCGGATGCTGCCCAACAACCGATCCGGGAAAATATCGGTCTGTCGAACCTCCGGCGCCAACTGGCTTTGCTCTATACGGACTATCAATTGACTACCGAGCCGCAAAACGGCTTGTTTTCATCCCAGCTCACTATAAACCTCGCCAGCCGTGTCTAAAATCAATTGTATCATCATAGAAGACGAGCCCCTGGCGGTCAAAATTCTATCCGACTATATCGCCCAGACGCCTTTCTTGTCTTTACAAGGCGCCTTCAGGGATGCACTGCTTGCAGCAGACTTCTTGCGGCATCATGGCACCGACCTGATTTTTCTCGACATACATTTGCCCAAACTCAAGGGTATGGCATTTCTGAAGTCGCTCGTATCGCCGCCTGCAGTGATCATCACCACAGCGTACCACCAATATGCCGTGGAAGGTTTTAATTTAAATGTGACCGACTATCTGCTGAAACCCATCGAGTTCGAACGATTTCTCCAGGCGGTCAATAAGGTAAGGTTTGGGAAATCGGAGGCGGCGTTACCTGTTCCCGAAAAAGAATACCTATTTTTAGCCGTACAGAAGCGTCAGGTGAAGATTGTGTTTTCAGATATTCTGTACATTGAAAGCCAACGGGAGTACGTAAAAGTAGTAACCGCAAAAACCGAATACCGGTCCAAAATCAGCACACATGAAATGGAAGCGCTCTTGCCGGTCGCGCGTTTCAAACGTATACACCGTTCATTTATCATTGCCATAGATAAGGTAGAATCCTATACCGCCGAAACAGTGGAGGTAGCCGGGTTTCAGCTGCCTGTCGGCCGAGGTTACCGGGATGTTTTGACCGGTTTGTAAGAACCTTCCCCGCAGCGCCCGTCGGCTGATAACTTTTCCGCACACTGCGGATATACTACCCGGTTAGAGCATGTTGGGGAATTTCTGCTGGAGGTAAAAATTAGGGCTTTTTTTGACAGTTTTTGCGTTTTTGAAGGAGCATAAC
>CAZVZH010000227.1:0-7149 GCA_964630705.1 uncultured Saprospiraceae bacterium
ACCTCGGGCAACCCCGTGAAATTCTACAGCTCCGGCGGCAGCGACGCCTGGCCGCGCGATGCCTACCTCAACCTCTGGGTGTGCGACCTGAGCAGCGGCCTGTTGGGCTATGCCCAATTCCCCGGCGGCCCAGCCAACACCGACGGCGTGGTGTGCGACTACCTCTACTTCGGTACCACCGCCACCGGCGCCCAACCGCCCTTCGACAAAGGCCGCACCGCCACCCACGAGGTGGGCCACTGGCTCAACTGCTACCACATTTGGGGTGACGACGGCACCTCCTGCACCGGCACCGACCAGGTAGCCGACACGCCCAACCAGGCTGATGAAAACTATGGCTGCCCGGCCTTCCCAACGGTGAGCTGCAGCAATGGCCCGAACGGCGATATGTTTATGAACTACATGGACTACACCGACGACGCCTGCATGAACCTGTTCACCCAAGGCCAAAACACCCGCATGCAAGCCTTGTTTGGATCGGGTGGCTTCCGGGCGCCCTTGCTTTCGTCGCAAGGTTGCGTACCGCCCAGCGGCGGCGGCTGCGGCACACCCAGCGGCCTGGCCTCCAGCAACGTAACTACCAACAGCGCCACCGTCAGCTGGGTCGGCGTGAGCGGCGCCACGAGCTACAACCTCCAGTGGAAAGTATCCACCTCTTCTACCTGGACAACCCAGTCGGGCATCACCGCCACGTCGTACAACCTGACCGGCTTGAGCGCCGGCACCACCTACAACTTCCAGGTGCAGGCCAACTGCAACGGCACGAACGGCGCCTACTCGGCCGCTTCTTCGTTCAGCACGCAAAGCAGTGGTTGCAGCGACCCGTACGAAGCTAACAACAGCCGAAGCGCCGCCAAAACCATCCCGGTCAACCAGGCTATTCAAGCCCTTATCGGCTCCTCGACCGACAACGACTATTTCAAATTCAGTATCACGGCCTCTACCCCCAATATCAAAATTGACCTGACCAACCTGCCGCTCGACTACGACCTCCGCTTCTACCGCAACAGCACACAGGTAGGCATTTCGCAAAACGCCGGCACGGCGCCCGAACAAATCATTTACAACAACGCCAGCTCCGCATACACATACTATCCGCGCGTGTACGGCTACAACAGCGCCTTCAGTACCACGCAATGCTACACCCTGCAGGTGAGCCTGAGCAGCAGCGCCTGGCGTACCGACGGCTCGACGGATGGCGAGGTGACCACGCTGGAAATTCCCGTGGACCTGGAGTCCGCCGGTTTCGGCATGTGGCCCAACCCGGCTGCCGATGCCCTCACGCTCGAAATTCCGCTGGAAGCCGACGCGGAAGCGCAAGCACTGATTTTCGACGCTGCCGGCAAGGTGGTTTTGCAGCAAAATCGTTTGTTGGCAAAAGGCGACAACCGCTTCCAGTTTGACCTCAGCACGCTCAGCAACGGCATGTACCTGGTGCAGGTGCGCAGCGGTGAGCAAACCCAAGTGCGCAAATTGGCAGTACAGCGGTAAACCGCAACAGCCTAACTTACTTGGCCAGACACGTACCGGATTCGATAGCCGGTACGTGTCTGTTTTTTTTAGCGCATGGCTTCCAGCCAACTAAATTTCTCGCGGATAATCCGCGCCTTGTTTTCGCGCAAATAATTTAAAAAGGCATCAGCCTGCGGACTGTGCTGTTTGTTTTCCAGCCAAACCACTTGCCAGGTCGACTCGATGGGGAGCCCCTTTACCGGCACGATTTGAAGTTGTTCCTGTTTTATTTCATTCCGAATGCCGATCAAAGGCATGATCGATGCGCCCAAACCGGCCAACACGGCTTGCTTGACCGCTTCATTCGAAGTGAGCTCCATCATTTTGCGCAGCTGCAAGTTTTTTTCCGCTACAAATTTTTCCATTACATAACGGGTACCCGATCCCGCTTCCCGGTAAATCAGCGGCATTTCCTGTAAAATAGACAGATCGTAGGGCCGGCTTTTATAACGCGTTTCGGTATTGGTGACCAAATACAAGGAATTGCGCATCAGGGGTTCGGACCGTAAGGCGAGTTTGTCGGGCATAACGGAAACCAGGGAAAAATCCACCTCGTTGTTTTCCAGGTTTTCGATAACCTTGGTTTTGTTGGTCACATCCATGATCAACTCGATCGCGGGATAACGACGCATAAAATCGCTGAGAAAATAGGGCATCACATATTTTCCCGTCGACACCACCGATATTCTTAAACGCCCGCTGAGCAGCCCTTTGAAGGCCAGGGTGCGGTGGTTGATATCGTGCACTTCATTTAAAATTTTCTCCGCCGCCGCCGCGATTTCCCGGCCGAATTCGGTGACGTGCAGCTTACGGCCGACGATTTCCGTAAGCGGAATATCGAACTGCCGCTGAAAATTTTTTAGTTGAATGGAAACTGCCGGCTGCGTCAGATACAAATCGTCAGCAGCCTTGGTAATACTCTCCGTTTGCGTTACCCGGAGGAATACCTGGAGTTGGTGTAAAGTAAAATCCATAATAAATGTTTATGCTTTTCATTTAAAACATAAATTTTAATTTATTTTTTTTGTTCACACCTTTGCCCCGACAAACAAAAAAAACTTGAACAATGACCAGAATAACTATTGCCAAAGGCGACGGTATCGGACCGGAAATCATGGACGCTACCCTGCGCATCCTGCAAGCTGCCGGAGCGCAGGTCGAATTGGACGAAATTGAAATCGGGGAAAAAGTCTACTTGAGCGGCGAAAGCTCCGGCATTTCAAAAGGCGCCTGGGATACGATCCGGCGCAACCGGATTTTTCTGAAAGCGCCCATTACCACCCCCCAGGGCGGCGGCTACAAAAGCCTGAACGTAACCACCCGCAAATCGCTGGGCTTGTTTGCCAACGTGCGGCCCTGCAATAGTTACTACCCCTTTGTCAAAACCAAGCACCCTAAAATCGATACGGTAATCATCCGTGAAAACGAAGAGGATCTCTACGCGGGCATTGAACACCAGCAAACCGACGAGGTCGTGCAGTGCCTCAAGCTGATCAGCCGCCCGGGTTGTGAAAAGATCGTGCGTTATGCTTTTGAGTTTGCCCGCCGGTACCACCGCCGCAAGGTAACCTGCCTGACCAAAGACAACATCATGAAGCAGACCGACGGTTTGTTTCACCAGGTGTTCCGCGAAATCGCTGCGGAATACCCCGAAATCCAGAGCGAGCACCGCATCGTCGATATTGGCTCGGCCATGCTGGCTGATACGCCGGAGGTGTTCGACGTGATCGTGCTGCCCAATTTGTACGGCGATGTGCTTTCCGACATTGCGGCGCAAATTGCCGGCTCGGTCGGCCTGGCTGGCTCGGCCAACATCGGCGAACAGTGCGCCATGTTTGAGGCCATCCATGGCTCGGCGCCCGATATTGCCGGTAAGAATATCGCCAACCCTTCCGGTTTGATCCAGGCTGCGGTGATGCTGCTCAGCCATATTGGTCAGGGGCAAGTGGCTGAAGCCATCCAAAACGCCTGGCTGAAAACCATCGAAGACGGCATCCACACCTTTGATGTTTATCAGGAAGGCCTCAGCACTGCCCGGGTGGGCACCCGCGAATTTGCCGACGCCGTGATCGCCAACCTCGGCCAGCGCCCGCACACCCTACAGCCCGTTTCGTACGGCGAAGGCGGCGCTTTCAAACTTCCGGGTTATCAGCGCAAATCCCCGGCGCGAAAAGAACTGGCCGGCGTCGACTTGTTTGTGCACTGGACGGGCACCAAAGCCGACGAACTCGCCGAAGCCTTGCGCAAACTGGAAAACCACCATGTCAAACTGACCATGATTACCAACCGGGGCATCAAAGTTTGGCCCGACGGTTTCGAGGAAACCTTCTGCACCGACCACTGGCGCTGCCGTTTCAGCAGCGCCGACGAGCGCAAAATGGATAAAAAAGCCATCATCGACCTGCTTCAACAATGTGAAAGGCATCAAATCGACACCATTAAAACAGAAAACCTGTACTACTTCGACGGCAAACAAGGGTTTTCCCTCGGCCAAGGCCAGTAAATCACGCTTCGATCCATCTATAAAAAATACACAAAATGACCACAACCAATCCAACCACCAAAACACAGCTCGATACACATTCGCACGCCGGAAGTACGCCCCCTGCAACTGGCGAAGCGAGTCACCATTTGCAACTCATCCGCGGAACCTTCTCCGCCGGTGAAGCCGAGCGCATCTTGTCGGAGTTGATTTCCAGCAAAATCAATTACCACAATCTGGAAGCCCTTCGCATCCTGGAACGCTCCAGCGGCGACTATCGCCCGCATGAAAAACGCGCCGGCGAATTGCGGGAGGCCCGCGAAGCCGTACTGAACTTCCTCCAGCAAGCCCGCGAAACCGGCGCAACACTTGAAATTAAAAGCACTGTGGAGATTCGCATCTTACCATAGTTGGGTTCCGGGCGCGGGGAACGACCCAGCGCCCGGTTTTTTTACTCTGAGTAGCAGCAGATTTCTAAATTAGGGAAGCCTCGACCCCGGGCAGCCGCCAGGCTGTTTCGGGGTCGCGCTTTTTTGCCCCTTTCACACCTGGCTTTATAAGAGTCGCCCGGTCGGGGCTTCGGTTAAAAACCGACAATTGTTGGGTTTCGCCCGAACTTGCGCCTATCGAATTTATATTTGTTCCCGGCAGTATGCTTGGACCCGACCAACTATACGCCGAACGCATTCTCCGCAGCCTTTTTAAAAAATTCACCGGCACATGAAGAAAACAATTTACCTCCTCCTCTTCACGCATTTCTGCTCCAGTGGCCTTTTCGCCCAAATACCTCACCTGATTTTTCATGCCGAGCTCTCCGGATCGGAGCAAATACCCGCCGTGAGCACCGATGCCCGGGGCTTGATCACCCTGATGTACAGCCCCGACCAGTCAAAAGTAACCGTTAGCGGCTTGTTGGTCGGCCTGGAAGGCGACGTGACCAGCATCCACCTGCACATCGGAAAAACAGGGGAACTGGGCGCCGCTATCCTCGATCTCCTGCCGGTATTGCATGGCCCCCGCTTGTACGGCGAGGTGGATGTGCCGCCGGCCCTGTTGCAAAACCTCCTGCCCGACCGCGCCTACGCCAGTGTAGGCACCACCGCTTACCCGGACGGCGAAATACGCGGACAGTTTATTTGTGAAACCGATCTCGACTACCGGAACATCCTGCAAGGCTCGGATGTGGTACCCGCCAGCAGCTCGAATGCCTACGGCTTCGGCGGCTTGCATTTCCCCACCGGCTCTGACGAAGTTGTGTACGCTTACGTTGTGGATGGCTTGAGCGGCCCGATCACTGAAGCCGGACTCTACCGCGGCGACCCGGGTGAAAACGGAACGCTGGTGTACAAGTTTACCGGCATTTTCCTGAATTTTATCCAGGGCCTGGTTTACCTGGACGACCTGCCGGCCAACTTCCTGCGCGAGGCCCGGGAGGGCAAGTATTATGTGGCGGTGAAAACGGCTAATTTCCCGGATGGAGAAATCCGGGGGCAGATTGGATTTTTGGGCTATTTCACCTCCTTTGCGCCAATCAATGCCAGCCAGGTGGTACCGGCTTCCTCGTCGGCCGGATTCGGCTTCAGCCACAACGTGCTGCATCCCGGCCTCGACAGCCTGACTTCCACGGTTTACATCAGCACGATCAGCCCCACTACCGTAGAAATCCGCCTGGGGCCCCCGGGCGCTAACGGGACCTTGCTCGAAACGCTCGAACCCGCCGGCCGGCCGGGTTTGTATCAAAAAACCTACCCGCTGGATACCGACCGCACCACGGCCCTGGTGGAGGGGCGCCTGTATGTGAGCGTGCCTACGGCTGCACTGCCCAACGGTGAACTTCGCGGGCAAATGAAAAACAGCCTCCGAAAAGGATATGCCTTCGACCTCTGCGGCGAGCAGGTAGTACCGCCGGCGACCACCAACGGTATCGGCGTGGCTATGGCTTCGGTAGACCAGGTGAACTGTTACCTGAACTACAAACTGATCTACGATCGCATGAGCGGCGACCTAACGGAGGCTTCCGTCAGCAGCGGCGGCCCCGGCATGAACGGAATTGTGTTATACCCCTTGCCGATCCAAAAGCCGCTGATTGCCGACGCCAATGAAATCGCCGCTGCCGATGGCGTATCCATCGAACTGGGCGCCACCTACCTGCTGCTCCGCACGGCCGATCATCCCGATGGGGAAATTCGCGGGCAAATTCGCCGTGGGTTCTCCTGCCCCGATGTTTCAGGCGTACAGCCCCTTGAACAACTGCGCGACATTGCGGTATTGCCCGTACCATTTACCGATCAACTGAACGTCCGGTTTACCAGCGACCGCCGTTTCGAGGGCCGATTGATCCTGCACGACATGTTGGGCGCACCGGCTGTGGTGCGTACGGTGGAGGTTACCGGCGGCGAACAAAGCATAAACCTGCCGACGCCCGGCTTGCTGCCCGGCTGGTATACCTTAAATCTGGAAATACCCGATCAGCAGCGCAGCATGTTGCTAAAAAGACTGATCCGGCATTAAGCAACGTGTCGGAAGATTGCCTACTATGCACATTCAACTCGAAAACGACGGCAAAAAAGGCGCTTTTTTTATCGAAGCGAACGGCGAGCGCCTGGCAGCCATGGCATTTACCATGGCTGGCGAACACCGCATGATTATCGACCACACGGAAGTCGACGAGCGCTTACGCGGCAAAGGCGCCGGCCGGCAAATGCTGAACCGGCTGGTGGAGTATGTGCGCGAACACCAGATCCGGGTGATTCCGCTCTGCCCCTTCGCCAAGTCGGTTTTTGAAAAAGACGCGAGTATCCGCGACGTACTGAACTGAATTTATTCCGCCCTAAAAAAAAGCGCTCCTTCATGCAGGAGCGCTTTTTTTGTGGTGTTTTACCGATACCATCGAACGCCTGGAAAACGAACCCGGCTGGTTGGAAAAGTGTGGGAAAAGCGAGAAGGGAACAAGTGAATGTTAACCCTGGCCGTGGTCCCGATGCTCCGGCGCCGTCTTTGTCCGGTGTTTACCTGTTCCAGCTTTTCGCGGGCTAGTCTGCCTGAGGTCGCCTGCGTTTTTTTCAGCCGGAACTATAGTGGAGGGGATTAAATGAATGCGGAATGCGGAATACGGAATACGGAATATTCATAATTTCGTTAAGTAGAAATATGAA
>CAZVZH010000228.1:0-7128 GCA_964630705.1 uncultured Saprospiraceae bacterium
GGCATTTTTATTGCCCGAGCAAATGTACTGGCGACCGGTGTAGCCCAGGGCTTTGTTGAGCAGGGTGGCGCAGTCGGGCGCTTGCGTGTAGTCGGGCGCGTCGGGGCGGCCACGCTCGCGGGTGAGGCCGAAGGAGCCGGAGTAGCAAGCGTCGAGCGCCACGAGCATGTGGCGGGCTTTGCATACCGAAAAATAGCGCCGCAGCTCGTTGTAGTTGAGGTACGACTCGCAGTAGAGGTCTTGGTATCGGCCATCGGCGGCGACGAGGTAGCCCAGGTCGCTGGCTGGCCGGTATTCACCGTGCATGGAAAAGTAAAAGAGCACCTGGTCGTTCGGGCCGATGTGGTTGTTCCAGGCAGCCAGTTCGGCGAGGATTTGTTGGCGCGTAGGGTTGGGCACGAGTTTGCACTCGAAACCGAAGTGGGTTTCCAGTTCGGTTTTCAAGGCCTTAGCGTCGGCTGCGGTTTCGGGCAGAGCCGGCCAACCAGGCTGGAACTGCGTGACATAAAAAAAGATAGCGTAGTCTTTTCCCTTGCGGAGCGGGGTTTGGGCGTGGGCCTGCAGGGCAGCGAGCAGAAGCAGGAGCGGCAGGGTTCGTTTCATGCGGATGGAGCGGATTTATTCTGGACAAAGATAGAAGATAGAAGTTTGAAGTTTGGAGTTTGAAGTAGTTCACTATCCCGGAAAGTTGAACCTCTTCAAACTTCAAACTTCAAACTTCAAACTCGGCCCGACTGTTAAATTTTTTAACGCAAAAATACCCTCGTTACCGCGCCCGTTTTTCCCCTGTTTGTTTCGCCGTTTGTGCGTTTTCAAAAACTTTCCAATCCGCTAGTGCTGCTCCGGCGTTGCTTGTTCGCCGGTATCCCGATCCCGCCGATTTATGGCTTTTTGATTTGCGTTTATTCCGGTTGATAAAGGTTTATTAGGTTGATATAAACCCCATCAACTTTATAAACCTTATCAACCGAGCATTTTACCGTACTGCTCCTTTCTTTTTAATTTTTCACGGAATTACTAAACACTTTTTGCATGAATCTTCTGCTTTTCATGCCGGCCCGCCGTGTGTGCGGCTGCGCCGGCCTCCTCCTGCTGTTAGCGGGTGCGGTTTCGGCCCAGCGGACCGAAGCCTCCGACCCGGCTCCAGTGGAAACCCCGGGCATTCCTCCCGACGATTTTACCGAGCGCAGCGTCGTCACCGAACGGCCGGTACTCCCCTACCAACCCGTGCGCGAGAGCGACATTTTGTGGGAAAGCCGCATCTGGCGTATCGTGGATGTGCGCGAAAAAATGAACCTGCCGTTCGCCTACCCCGAAGCGCCGCTGGCGCAAATACTGGGCGAAGCCGCGCTGGCCGGCGAACTCACCGTGTACGACCCCGGCGACGACAAATTCTCCGCGGTATTCCCCACCCAGGCCCTGCGCGACGCCCTCTACCCCACAGAAACCATCGTAACGGTGGATGTAGAAACTGGCCTGGAAAACGTGCAGGAGGTCGAGCAATCGCCCGACTGGACCGCCGTCAAACGCTTCCGCATCAAGGAAGCCTGGTTTTTCGACACCCGCACGGGCGCGCTGCGCTTCCGCATCCTCGGCATTGCGCCGATGATCAACGTGGTGAACAGCCAGGGTGATTTTATGTACGAACGGCCGTTGTTTTGGGTGCACTACCCCAGCGCCCGGCCCTTGCTCGCCCGCCAAAAAGCCTACCTGCACGGCGGCAACCTGGCAGCCACCACCACCTGGGAAGACCTGTTTGAAATGCGCTATTTCGCCGCCACGGTGTACAAAGACAACAACCTCTACAACCGCCGCATCGAAGACTACCTGACCGGCGTGGATGCCCTCTACGAAGCCAAACGTATCAACGACGCGCTGCTCCACCGCGAACACGACGTTTGGGCCTGGTAGACGCCGAGTAGTTTCGGCCCCGCATTTTTTGGAAAACACTACAACGCAAGATTGGACCCCGGGAAAAGAGGCGTCATCGCAGTGCTGCGGTGGCGCCTCCTGCATTGTGTTTTACGCTGATGTTACGCGGCATATTTCTCCAGTCAGGTTGTACCGACAATCTTCGAGTCAAGCCGAAAATAGCTGACCTTGCTTTTTTCACAAACTATTTTCCGCAGGCAGGTTTTTTCAAAAAAACTTCCCGCTCAGCCCGCCGCCGGCTATCTTTCCAACCGCAAAACCGCGGAAACGATCGACACATGAAAAAACTGCAATTCCCGAGCGCCCTCACCGTGCTGGTGCTGCTGGCCGCCCTAGTTGCCGGCCTCACCTGGCTCATCCCCTCTGGCGAATTCGACCGCCTGAGTTACGACAAGGAGCAAAAACATTTCGTGCACCGCCATGCCGGTCGCGACACCATCCTGCCCGCCGACCAAGGCACGCTCGACCAGCTTGGCGTAGGCATCCCGCTCGAAAAATTCACCAGCGGCGACATCTGGAAACCCGTGGCCGTGCCGGGCAGCTACCGCCCGGTGGAAGGCCGGCCGCAGGGCTTCGTGGCCTTCCTGCAAGCGCCGCTCAAAGGCATTGTCGAGGCGATCGACGTGATCTTGTTCGTGCTGATCCTGGGCGGCTGCATCGGCGCCGTGCATCAGAGCGGGGCTTTCGACGCCGGTGTCGGCTGGCTGGCCCGGCGGCTTCAGGGCCGGGAAGCCTTGCTGATCGTGGTGATCACCTGCCTGATCACCGCCGGGGGCACCACCTTTGGCATGGCGGAAGAAACCATCGCGTTTTACCCGATTCTGGTACCGGTTTTTCTGGCGGCAGGCTACGACGCCATGGTAGCCCTGGCGGCGATTTACATCGGTTCGTCGCTGGGTACGATGGCTTCCACCGTCAACCCCTTCAGCGTAATTATTGCCTCCGATACGGCGGGCACCAGTTGGGTGAACGGCATTGAGGGTCGGCTGGTCATGTTGTTTGGTGGGCTGGCGATATGTTTGTGGTACATCATCCGCTACGCGGAAAAAGTGCGCCGGGAACCCGCCCGCTCCCTGATTTTCAGTCAAAAAGACCAAATCGACGCGCTGTTCCCCACCCAGGCCGCCGCAGCCGCCCCGGCCTTTACCCACCGTATCCGGCTGGTACTGTTGGTTTTTGTCGCCTGTTTCGTCGTGATGATCTACGGCGTTTCCCGGCTGGAGTGGTGGTTTTTGGAAATGACCACGGTGTTTTTAGCCGGCGCCCTGCTGATCGGGTTTATCTCCCGGGTGGGGGAAAAAACTTTTGTCAACGCTTTTGTCAAAGGGGCGAGCGATTTACTGGGTGTTGCCCTCATCATCGGCGTAGCCCGCGGGGTGACGGTGCTCATGGAGCGCGG
Organism: uncultured Saprospiraceae bacterium; assembly: GCA_964630705.1. Classification (GTDB taxonomy): domain Bacteria; phylum Bacteroidota; class Bacteroidia; order Chitinophagales; family Saprospiraceae; genus M3007. Next base: position 3,332 of record CAZVZH010000228.1, read on the forward strand.
CCTGATCAGCGACACCCTGCTGTACCACGCCAGCAGCCTGGTGGAAGGCATGCCCAAGGCCTTGTTTGTCAATGCTACCATGCTGCTCTACGCCGGGTTGTCGTTTTTTATCCCTTCCTCTTCGGGCATGGCCGTGCTCACCATGCCCATCATGGCGCCGCTGGCCGACGTGGTGGGTACCGGTCGCGAAATGGTGGTGAGCGCTTATGCTTATGGCCAGGGGTTGTTTGCGTTCATCAACCCGACCAGCCTTATCCTGGCCAGCTTGGCCATGGTGGAGCTCGGATTCAACAAGTGGCTGCGGTTTGTGGGCCCGCTGTTGGTGTATTTGCTGCTGCTGACCATGGTGGTACTGACAGTTGGGGTTTACCTGTAGCGGTTCGGGCGGACAGGGTTTGAGGGATGGGGATGGCCCGCTGAGCGTGTTTTTTCAGACAGGATTTGCAGGATTAAAAGGATTTTGTCGGCTTCGCCGACTGCATAAACAAATCCACGTCTACGCTACCCGTTAAAAAGTAATCCTGTAAATCTTGTTAATCCTGTCTGTCATGTCCATCCGGTCTGTAAGAAACCGGCAATTCGGGCGATCAACAAATCGTAGGGCACGATTTCAAGTTCGCAATGTTGGTCGCTGAGGCGTGGCGGCAGTTGTTCCATCTGTTTGAGCAGGGGTTGCGCCAGGCTCAAGAATTCGGGGCCGGAGAACCTTGATTTGGGCAACAGGCACAATATCCGGGCGAACAAGGCGGAGCGTTCGGCGCCACAGTCGACTAAGTGGCGGCGCCTGTATTTATCGAGGGCCAGCAAGCGGCCGAACAGTTCGTCTTCGCGGTTTTCCACCAGTTGCAGCAAGAGCAGCGCCAGTTGAACGGCTGCATTCCAGCCGGTTTTGTCCTGGGCACACAGGGCGGTTTCATTAGCCAGGCGCACGCTCCGGAAAACGGGAAATGGCTTTTCCGGCACCTCCCGGCCTTCCAGCCGGTACAATATGAACAAATAAGCCCCCAGCACGCGCCAGCACTCCTGTTGAGCCGCGGTCTGAGCGGCAAAGCGTTTGTGCAAGGTGGCAGTCTGGTAAATTTCCAGCGCTTGATCCGGCCGGCCTGCGTGCATTTTCAAGATAAAATACCGTTCGCAAAACAGGAAAAACTGAGCGGAACCGCTCGCCACACAATCCAGTCCGGCCTGCACAACCGATTCACCGGCGGAAAACTTCTTGAGGTGCATGCAAGCCGGCACCTGGGCGGCGTAGAGCGCTGCCAGGATGGTTTGCACCGGATAGTTTTTGCTGCGAAAATGCGCGAGCGCCAACTCGTACCTTTCCAGCGCTTCGGCGTAGCGGCCGGTGGCCACCAGGAAATAGCCGCGGGCCAGAAAATAGTACAGGTGAAATTGCTGAGAGGGTAGTTGGCCGACAAAAGGCTCAAGTTGGTCCAACTGGCTGCCAAGGCTTTCGAGAAAAACCCGGCGTTCCGACCCGTTGCGCAACCGGGGTAATTGGGTCCGCTGCCAGCATTCCAGCGCCTGCTCCTCCGCATTGACAGCCGTGCGGAAGCGCCAGTATTCCCGGGAATAATCATCGAATTGCCACTCCGTACCGTGGCCGGCGCCGGCGGCAGCTTTGAGTACCCGAAGCGCTTCCGCAACAAAGACCGGGAACTCGTAGTCGCGCCCGCGGCGGTACAAGCGTTTGGCGATCTCCAGCGGGGCATGCCGGTAACCGCGCTGGTACAGCAATTGGAGGAGCGCGGTTTCGAGGGCGCCCTCCAATTGGTTTTTCACGCCGGTGTCGACGCGCGCTTTTTCATGGTCAAAAAACACGGTCAGCTGCCGCAATTGCTCGCGCAAAGCCCGGGCTTGTTTTTTATAGGTGGTCAGGCAGACGCCGGCGGCCTTTGCGGCGGCGGCATCGCTGGGACAGGCATTTTGCCAAATGGCGCGGTACAGTACCGGCAGGCCCGACTGGTTTTTGGAAAAAAACTCGAGCAGCGCCTCGTCGCGCCACACACTGGTTTTGACAAAATGGATCAGGTCGTTGAGCTCTTTGACCATGGTAAAAAACGCAAGTTGAGCCGCCACTTGGGAGGAGTGGTTCAGCGGTAAAATGGCTGAGATCTTGCGCGGCGCGGCTCGCAGGGTGGCTCAAAGGGCTGCGCCACCAATGAATGGAGAGGGAAAGGACTGCAACCGTCGCCTGTTCAGGTAAACATACTTGTTTTTTGGAAGCCGGATTGAGGAAAATTAAAATCCAGGCCAGCTGAAAAAAGCAACGCGCCCACCCGCATTGCATCAACAAACTGGTTTACAGTATTTTAAAACCAAAACACAGACAAGCCCACTGACTAAAAGCCTGTTCGTTTGTCCTGGACAAACAACCCAAGACGCCCGAAATTTGTACCGAAAAACAAAAACAAAGGATGCTCACCACTATCGTGTTTAGGTTACCCATGCTGTTAGGAGAGGCAAGCCGCACCATTTTTTCGCCTCCCCGGTAATCTGGTATTTTGGCACCCGCCGCGGCTTTCCGCCCGGCGGGCTTTTTTAAGTCAAAATGTAAAATGTAAAATTTAAAAGGCAAAAGGTACTTGGAGCAGGCCGTTACCGCCGATCCATGGCTATGCATACCAAGGGTTGCTTGTACTTCCGAACCGCACTAGCCAACGTTCCGACTTTCGTGCGCTGTCGATATCAAGGGCTGCCTGTACTTCCGAACTCCTTTCGGCATCGCGAGGCGCCGAACAGGGTTCGCCGATTCAAGCCCGGCATCCGGTATAAGTAGCCATAGCTCAGCGGTAACGGCCTGCTCCAAGTACCTTTTGCCTTTTAAATTTTACATTTTACATTTTTCATTTTTCACCGCATTTTGCGCACCCGGAAGGCCCCCTGCCCAGTTTCCGTGCGCAACAGCAAGGTATACAACCCGTCGGCCAGGCCTGACCAATCGAGCGTCAGTTGTTTTTGGCCCCGGCTGTTTTGTTCCTGTACCAGCCGGCCGCGGGCGTCGTACACCCGCAGGTAGAGCTCGGCCGGCACCAGATCGGCCGGCAGCACAACTTGCAGGTAACCCGCCGTCGGGTTCGGGAACACCCCCACCAGCGCACTCCACGGGGCGTTGTTGGTACCCGACACGCCCCGCACTTCATACGGGCCGGCCAGTTTGGTACAACCTTGCGCGTCGGTCACTACCAGAGAGTAGGTTCCGGCGCCCACACCGGCAAGGTCTTCCGTCGTAGCGATCGTCAGCCCGTTTTGCTGCCAGGCGTAGTTGTATCCGCCAGCGCTGCCGCTCACCGTAACTTGTACGCCGCCGGTACCCTGTCCGCCCACATCCGGCAGGATCGTATCGGTTTTTACCTCCAGGGGCGTCAGGATGGTCACATCGAACGAGCAGCTGCCCACGTTGCCGCTGAAGTCGGTGTAGGTATAAGTGGTAGTTGTCGTGCCTTCGGGGAATTGCACCCCGCTCGGCAAGCCCTCGATCAGGTCGAAAAAGCCGCCCAGCATCAGGCAATTGTCGGTGGCTACCGGTGCGGTGTATTCCACGATATCATTGCCCGAGCAGCGGACGATGTTGGCTGGGCACACCACCTTGGGCGCTTCCACGTCGACCACCGTCACCGCGAAACTCAGCGCAGCGGTGTTGCCCGAGCCGTCGATGGCGGTGGCCGTTACCGTTTGTTGGCCCAATTGGAAGCAGTTGAAGCTTTCGGGTACGAAGGTTACATCAGCCACTGCGCAATTATCGCTCACTTGCAAGCCCAGGTTTTGCACCGTGAGGGTCACCGAGCCGGCCGGGC
>CAZVZH010000229.1:0-7114 GCA_964630705.1 uncultured Saprospiraceae bacterium
ACTGGCCAGGGTAGGTACCATTTTGGGCGGCAGCGGTTGCGGATAAGGATTGCCCAGGTAGTTTTTACAGGCAATAAAATTAGTGCCGGCGCAAACGAGCAGCGCGGCGAACAGTCTAGATTTCATAACTTTTAAATTTTTTACCGGGAAGATTTCGGTATCAATCCAATTAAAAACAGCACCACTAATGCGCCGATCACCGACGTCACAATGTGGCTGATCAGGCCGGAACCCAAGCTGACACCAATCTGGCGGAAAAACCAACTGCCGATGAAAGCGCCGATGATGCCGATGACAATGTTACCAAAAACGCCATAGCCGTAGCCACGGCGAATTTGACCAGCCAGCCAGCCCGACAAGGCGCCAATAATCAGGGTGTAAATCAGATTTTCCATAGTAAGTATAGTTTAAGGTAAAGAAGCAATTAAACAGTGGCCACCCTTCGCTCCTGAATGCGCAGGCAGAACACCGCCGCCAAGGCCAACAAGGCTCCGCCGATAAGCACTGCAGCGAGGCGGTTGTTGTCCAGCAGGTTGTTCATAATCCAGCCGAAAAAGAGCGTGGCGGCAATTTCAGGCAACACGATAAAAAAGTTGAAAATGCCCATGTAGATGCCCGTTTTTTCGGCCGGCAATGCGGGCGCGAGCATGGCATAGGGCATAGACAAAATGCTGGCCCAGGCAATACCCACAGCAGTCATCGGAAGCAGGAGCAGGTATTGGTCGTGGATCAAGCCTACCGACAGCAAACCTGCCGCTCCAATAGCCAGGCACAAGGCATGGGTGCGTTTTTTACCTACTCTGCTGGCCAGCGAAGGCAGTAAAAACGCGACCAGAAACGTAATCAGGGAGTAAAAAGCGAAACAAACGCCGCCCCATTCATTGCCGTTCAAACGGCGTTTCAGATTTTCACCCACCATCGTGTCGAATGCGGCGATGGTTCCGAAACGAGCGCTCAGCTCCGTTGCGCTGACCCGGTTTTTTTCTTCTTCCACGGCCGTGCGCTGCGCCAGCCCGGCAAAATCCACCGACTGGCCGGCTTTCAGGTCGCAGCGGTATTGTTTGTGGTAGATTTCATATTTCGACAAGCTGTCGTCGTAGTGAAAAACCGAACGGGTAGTGGCGACGCCGAAATAGAACCACATCAGAAACAAGCCGGGCCAGGTCAGCATTTGTACCAAGGCCAGTTGGCGCATGGTTGCCGGCATGTTGCGTATGGAATGCAGGATTTCCCGCGCGCCGGCGCCGAAACCTTTTTTCTCTTCCTTTTCCTTTTGAAATTCACTGATGTCCACCGGCGGGTACTCCTTAGTGGTGAGCACCGTGTACAACACCGCGCCGATAAACGCTACGGCGCCGACATAGAAGGAAATTTTGACCGACAGCGGGATGGCGCTCAGGCTCGTGCAATCGTCGAGGGCGCCCAGGCCGAAGAAGTTCGTCAGGAGGTACGGCAGCGCCGAGGCGACAACGGCGCCCAGGCCGATAAACATGCTCTGCATGGTAAAGCCCTGCGTGTGCTGGTCTTCCGGCAACATATCGGCCACAAAGGCGCGAAAAGGTTCCATGCTGATGTTGATGCTCGCGTCCAGAATCCAGAGCAGGCCCGCCGCCATCCAGAGCGCGCTGGAGTTGGGCATAAATACCAAGGCGATGGAGGCCAGGATAGCCCCGGCCAGGAAGTAGGGTTTCCGACGTCCGAACCGCGGGCTCCAGGTGCGGTCACTCATGTAGCCGATGATCGGTTGCACGATCAGGCCGGTAAGCGGGGCGGCCAGCCACAGGATGGGAATTTCATGCGGGTCGGCGCCCAAATACTCGTAAATGGCGCTCATGTTGGCCATTTGCAAGCCCCAGCCAAACTGGATACCCAGAAATCCGAAGCTCATGTTCCATATCTGCCAAAAATTGAGTCGGGGTTTTTGAGTTGGTGCGCCGGTAGTTGTCTGGCTCATGCAGGTAGTTTTTTCTTTAAAAATAAAACAAGGCTGGCTGGAGAGCTTGTAAAGAAATTAAAAATCCGGGATGTCGACAGCAATTATTAAAAAATTGGCTGAACCAGCTGGTGACAAAACAGCCGCCCCTTTCAACGGGGTTGCTGAAAGGGGCGGAATATTCAAACTGTACAACAGGAGATTAGTATTCCGTATCGTCGGGGATATCGCGCTCTTCTTCGTCGTCTGAGCGGCGGGTCACGATGATGTGGTCGTCTTCGTCGCTGCCGCCGTCGGTCATTTCATCGTCGTCTTCACCGGCGCCATCGAATTCATCGTCTTCCACTTCCAGATCGGCAAAATCCTCCCGGAGTACGCCATCGTCATCATAATCGTCATCTTCTTTTACAAGTCGCTTGGCTTCCTGAATCGTCATGCGGATCAGATAATACACTTCGTCGGTTTCGAACGGAAGCGCCGATACTTTTTTGCCTTCGGCGTTGGTATAGCTCACCAGATTATCGGCAAAGCCGGTTGGGTATTGCATTTTCACCAGTCGGATAATTTCTTCCGGCAGCGCTTCGTAATCTTTGACAAGTCGTTTCTTGGTCAAGGCAGGTAAGTCTAAAGGTTTTGAAATTACGCCGGCAGTTAGCAGAAAGCCAAGCGCGTCTTGTTTCGGGCAAATTTAAACGAATGGGTGTGGAAACGGCAAAATTTTTTTCATCGAAAAAAATTATTCCTTCGCGCGTATTTCCACAATTTCTACCCGCCTTTCCCGAGCGGCGTCGGGGTGGTAAATAGAATTGCGCTCGTCGGCAAGGGCATCGCTTACTCCTTCCCGGGCGGTAGTTTCCCCAAAGCTGGCTTCTGTAATTTTCAAGGCCCCGGCCTCGATGTACGGGTTTAAAACCGCGTCGGCATAAACCTCAAAATAATTGCGCACACTGCTGATGCGGCGTTTGCCGAGCGCCAGATTGTATTCGCTTTCCGCCCGCGGACTGGTGAAGCCTTTAATAATGATTTCCACTTGTTCGCCGGCTTTAAGCCGGGTCAGCAACAACTCGCACAATTGGTCGAGCCGCTCAAACCCGCGCCGCACTTCCTGATCAAAAAATACATCGATCGCCGTTTCGGCAGCCTCCTGCCGGGAGCCGCTCAAGCCCGAGGCAAACCGCTCGCGGTATTCCGACTGTCGCTCCAGATAACTTTGTACGGTTTCAGCATAGGTTTTCTGCGTGCGTACGCGTCGGGTGCGTTTGTCGGGCTCGTCGTTGTCAAAATACAGCGGCAAGCCCACAAAATCGGCCAGTTTCGGCGTCGGTTCAGGTTCTTTTTCCTGCAATTGCTCGATCGGAATCATCGGGCGCTGAATAGGGCTGCGGGGCGCCACGGCGCCAGGGATGGCCGCCAAGGGCGGTTTCGGATCGGGCGGCGGCGGGTATTGGAACATAAAAATATCGTTGCAGCAAGCCTTGTTCGCCTCGTCGAGGTATTGGGCGCCGGGCCGGTTGCTGCTCAGGTAACCGCTTTTACCGTCGGATCGCAGGGTGAAATACAAATCGTTGTAGCTGCTGTTCAGGCCCGACCCGACGTTTTCAGGCGGAGCATACCCATCCGCCAAGGCTTGCGCGCGGAAAATGTCGTAGCCGCCATAGCCCGGCCAGCCATCAGAACTGAAATACAAGGTTTGCGAGGGCTCGTGAAAAAACGGCGTCGCTTCATTGTCCGGCGTATTCAGCGCGTCCAAATGCACCGCCGGGTCTTCAAACCGCGGCAAGCGCAGCGGTTTGCGGCTATCGACCGGCACATTGCAGGGACAAAACCAGATGGTGTCGAGCGGAATCGACCACAGGTCCAAACCGCCCTTACCGCCTGGCCGATCGCTGGCAAACCAGAGCTTCAATTGCTCCTCGCGGGTATCGTAGGCGACATGCGGCTGGGTGCTGGTGAAGCCCGGCAGGTTGACGGGCTCGGGCAAACGTACCGGCTCGCTCCAGCGCTTGCGGATATCCTGCACCGCCATCCAGATTTCGCAGCGGATATCCGAGGCATTGATGTTTTTGCACAGGGTCATAAAAAGAAAATGCCCCTCAGCGGCAAAGGCGGTATGCGCAATATGCACAGTATCGGTGTTGGGAAATGCCCGGGTTGTTTCGCGCGCCATGCCGTTTCGGATGGAAAACATCACCTTGGTCACTTTGGCTCGAGGCGTGCTGCGGTCGCCCCTCTTGTTAAAGCGGTAAGAAGAAAAAAACAAGGTGTCGCCGGAGATGTAGGGCGCAAAATCGCTGTACGGACTGTTGATTTTTTTTCCGGCATTCACCACTTGCACGCCCGTGGTATCGCTGGGTTGCGCGGCCGCCCAACGGCAACTGGCTATTTCCATCCGAGCTTTATCAGCAAACACCGTATCGGGCCCGGCATTCAAAAACCGCTCGAAAGCCTCCACAGCCGGCTCATATTGCCCCTGGTTTTTCAAAACCTGCCCCAAGCGGTAGTCGAGCAAAGGCCAGCTGCGGGTATAATCCGCATCCGCGCTCAGCCGGCGGTACATTTTTTCAGCAAGCGGATAGGCGTGAAGCTGCCGGGCGCACTCGGCATATTTCCACTGCAAATCTTCGTCGTTGGGTTTGCGTTCCAGCGCGATACCGTATTGCTGGATAGCGGCGCCGAAATCCTTGGTTTGCATCGCTGCATCGCCGGCGCGCACATAGGCGCGGCGCGACTGTGCGGCGGCCGGAGCCAACGCTCCCAGCAAACCGCAGAGCAACAAAAAAACAGCGCGATTCAAATGGAAAGGAGGATGTTTTCTCAAAAAATCGAATGTTCTGTTCAGGATTAAAACCATGTGGAGCTAATTTGTATAAGCAACCGGTTCAAAACACCGGACAAGATTTGAAAGTTTTCACCGAGGGCGCCGTTAGGCTGCGGTACACAGCGCCGATCTCGAAACCGCCCCGGCCGGCGGTGGCCGCCTTAAAGCCGGAAATATTCCAATCGTAACTCAGCCCGACCGTCCAGTCGCCTGCCTCGTATTGCACCGCCGGAAGGAGCGCATCGCCAAAGCGAATGCCGAGTGTGGCGCGCAGGGCCGACTGCCCCGGAGTCAGCCAGAGGCGTCCGCCGGCGCCAAAAACCAGCTCCCGGGCTGTACGCATCTGCTGAACCAGTGCGAAAACGACCAGATCGGCGCTTTCGTTTGCCTCCACCACACAATTTGCCTGCAACGACCAGCGCAGCGGAAGCCGGCTCGCCGCAGCCGCATCGCCCAAGCCCAACTCCGGACGGTTCAGGTGAAATGCCCCAACGGCTACCTCTGCTTGCGTACGCGACCGGGACACCGCCAGTCGCCAGGCAAGTCCGGCAGAAAGGCTCGGCGCCAAGCCCGACGACTGGTTGAATGACTCTTTGCTCGGCAGCGCCGGGTCGAACACATCGCCGGTCCACTGATTTTTGAAGCGCAGCCCGGAAATGTCCACCTGCCGCTGCACCAATGCCAGGCCAAATCCTGCCGACAGGGTTTGTTGCGCACTGAACGAGCGGTGTACGCTGCCGGTAATCCCCAACTGCGTCCAACTCAAGCCTGCGTCGCCGGCTTTATCGTGCGCAACTTGTATGCCGGCACCAATACCGTTGGCGCCCCGATGCCACCAGTTTTTATCCGCCGACAAGCCCATGGTCCGGTATGGTACCGGCACGCTGCTCCACTGGCTGCGGTAGATAGCCGCCGCCCGGAAATCACCTTCGTAAAGCCCGGTCTGAGCGGGCGAACATTGTAGCGCGAACAAATATGGCTGTGAAAAATGGAGGTCTTGCGCGCCAGCGGGAACAGCGGCAGCCAGAAGAAACCAGAAGCACAAGCGGGTCGACATGGTAGCAACTTCAAAGGTGGTGAAAGCCCGAAGGTAAAGAAGTATTTTTACCCCGGTTCGCTGCTTTTGTATCAAACGTCGGGTTTTGGCGCGGGTAATTTGCCCAGAATCTCCGACCCAAAAAAATGCCGCCATGCTGGAAATTTGTGCCGCCAATTTGCCCTCCGCCCTGGCCGCTCAGGCTGCCGGCGCCGACCGGATCGAACTTTGTTGCGCCCTCGATAGCGGCGGCCTCACGCCTTCGTTTGGACTCCTGCGAGCAGTACGCCGCGCGCTCTCCATCCCAATTTATGTGCTTATCCGACCCCGCGAAGGCCATTTCGTGTTTTCTCAAGCCGAAGTGGAGCTCATGCTCGACGACATCCGACACTGCCGCGACGCTGGCGCCGATGGGGTGGTTTTTGGCGCGCTAACCCCCGATGGCCTGCCCGATCTGGCCGCCTTGCGGGCGATGGCGGCGACAGCTAAGGGGATGGACACCACCTTTCACCGCGCCTTCGATTTTTCTGCCGATCCATTTCAAACCCTCGATTTGCTTGCCGACCTGGGCATTGGGCGGGTACTCAGTTCGGGCCAGGCCGCTACTGCCTTCGAGGGCCGTTTTTTATTAAGAAAAATGGTGGATCACGCGGCCGGTCGCATCCGGATTATGCCCGGGGCCGGCATTTCGGCGGCGAACATTGCTGAAATCGCCCGCAGCACCGGCGCCCGGGAGTTTCACCTTTCCGCCCGAAAAAAAATACCGGCGCCCGCTGAAATCCGCCAAATCCCAGGGCTTAATGCAGCTATTTGGGTGAGCGCCGAACAAAGCATCCGCGAAACGCAGGCTGCCCTGCGGCAGGTGATTTAATTCAAAGTTGAACCTTAGCATTTTTGAAAACGGAAAATGTAAGAGACTAACCTGCTCCCGATTGTAGCCGACTAAGAGCATTTTGGACAGGATTTCCAAGATTTACAGGATCACCTGGATTTAGAAGCCGGAACGGCTTCTAAATCCTAAGCATCCTGTAAATCTTGTCTTTAAAAAAAACAAGTCCCTGTACGCCAGGGAATAGATTACACAACAGGCAAATTGTGCAAATCGTACTAAAAACAGGATGTTCATAATTTCAAAATCCTTTTTCCTGATGCGTATTAGATGATTATTTAAATCTCCAACGGGCTATACTCGAACAGCCTCTAAATATGACTTTAGCCTTTTTTAAACCCGAAATCGTGTCTGACCAGATTTTGAAAAAACGGACTCCAAGGGGTGGCCGACCAAGAGAATTATGACAGGATTACAAGGATTTACAGGATTTGCTGG
>CAZVZH010000230.1:0-7107 GCA_964630705.1 uncultured Saprospiraceae bacterium
AAAGTCAAAAGGAAGAGCAGGGGTAGGGAATTTTTACCACTAAAGGCACTAAAAAACACTAAAACGCACTAAAGTCTAAAGTACTTAGTGCTTTTTAGTGCTTTTCAGTGCCTTAGTGGTAAAAAACCAGAGGCGCTAGAATGGTTTTACCGCAGGAAAAAATTCCAGTGGCAGCGCAGGTAAATGCCGGGCTTAGGCTCGTCGTACACGACGCCGTTGTAGACAAAATCGGGAAAAAAAGCTTGCAAGCCCAATTCGAAAATAAACGAGCTGCCCCGGCGGTCTTCTTTAAACGTTTCCATAGCCCAGCCCAAGGAGGTAAACGTGGTGTTGAAATCGCCGAAGAGCCTGCTGGCCCGGAGGGCGGCGCCGTGGGCGCGGATTTTGTTGCGTTTCCGCTTTTCTTTCAAAAAACGGTTGCCGAAGTAGGTATAACCCAGGCCGCCCATGAAACCGTACTCGATGTCTTCGATTTCACTGTTGTCGGAATTGAAGATCACGACGCCGCCGGCATACATGCCAACTTCCAACACGTTTTTCGGATTCAGGTACACGCGGACGGGCACGCCAAAACCATTCAAGATCGAAATACCGATACTGACTTTTCCGCCGTAGTCGTCGTAGTCGGAGGCGGCAAAAACCGGGCGCGACGTAGGCTGGGAATAATCGGGCGCGGGAGTGGTCAGCAGGGTGCGCAACTCGGGGGCGGCGGCGTTTTGGGCGGCGGCGGAGAGCAGCAAGAGGAAAAATAGGCTGATGGTGGTACAGGTTTTTTTCATGATGTTACAGGTGTGGTGGACAAATTTTTGCCGGAAAAATACGCGGAATGGCGGTGGCGTGGCCGGTTGTTGGATTGTTTAATTTTTTAGGACCTTATCAAGCCAACCTCCTCCTTCCCAAACACCCACACCCACCCGCTCAAATACCGACGTCCTGGCTCGAATATGGTACCCATAGCCGCTTCATAAGCCCGGTATTGCCGCCGCAACTCAGGTCGGAGCAGCCGACGCGCCCGGCCCAGCACTGTGAACAACCGCGAGCGATAGTCGGCCCAGGTCCGCCGCAACGGCAATGCCTGCGCTGTCTCGAGGTCGACGATCCCTCGGAGCCGGAGTCCGAAAGGCGCTACTTCCTCAGCCACTGCCTCTGCTCCCCGCCAGCCCGGCCGGCACTGCGCGATGCCGAAGGCTGCGCGGCAATGCCGGTTGATCGCTTCGATCTCCGCCGGCTCGACCGTTTCGAGCCAGATACTTTCGTTGAACGCCAGGATGCCGCCGGGCCGCAGCACGCGCCCGATCAGGCGCAGGGTAGCGGCCAGGGCCGCATCGTCGAGTATCGCCAGTACCGATTCGAGGTACACTGTGTCGACCGAGCCGTCGGGAATTTGACTTTCAGCCTCCGCGGCCAGCAGCTGCACCTGCTGGCCCAGGCCGCAAAAGGCCAGCCGGTGGCGGCTGGTCTGGAGCATGGCCGGGTCGGCGTCGAGGCCGGTCAGCTGCAGGTGGGGGAAGCGGCTTTTCAGGCGCACCAACGTAGCCCCGGTACCGCAGCCAATTTCCAGCACAGTTTCAGCGCCGCGCAACGGCAGTTGCCGGAGCAGGTGTTCGGTGCCTTGTTCGCCCCGGGCGTGTAAAAAAGCGGCGTGGGTGGCGGTGAAATGTTGCAGGAGCATTGGCGGTGGCGAAGATGGTAAAATCTGGCAGGTCGGGCCTGGGGTTCAAAAAAAACACCCGCTGCCGGAACATCCGAAAGCAGGTGTTTTTCAAGCCTGGCGGCAAGCGCGTTTAGCGGCCAGTAGGCGCCATCACGTAGTGGCGGACCATCTTCCAGGCGCCGCCGTCTTTTTTCAAGAGCGAGTTGTAGTTACCGGCCTGCTGCACCAGCGTGCCGTCGGAGTTGGTGCCATTGACCTGGAAAGTACCGGAAACCTGCGCGTAGTCGCCGGGGAGCGATACAATGTCGGTTTGCACCGTCGTCAGCGTGCGCTTAGGAATGCTTTGAAATACGCTGCCGTAGTAAGCGCCGATGGCTTCCTGGCCGACGACATTGCTCCCGTCCTGGCGCACCATCACGGCATCGGCAGCGAAGCGGGCGCTGAGTTTGTCGAGTTGGCCGCCGTTGTAGTCGTTCACCCAGCCGGCAATGAAGGAGTTGACTTCCTGATTAATACTCGGAGTCTGGCTTTTCAGGTCTTGGGCCTGGCTTTGCAGCGGCAGTAGCCAGGCAGTAGCCAGCAGGGTGAGAAATAAGGGCCATTTCATTTGCATTTTCTGTTGCATAAAACTTGCGATTTGGTGAAGGAATGTTGTGTGTGTTGTCGATACATCGGCAAGGCGGGCGGGGGTTATCAGCCAGCGGAAGTTTTTTTTCCAATGTTACCGCCGTAACATCCCGCCCGCTGCGCCGCCCTCAATTTTGTCCCATCAAACTAACCGGCGGTTTCCTGGCCGCCCCAGCGTTCGAACCATGAAAAAATTCGATTACATCATCATCGGCACCGGGGCCGGCGGCGGCACTCTCGCAGCCAAACTGGCCCCCTCGGGCCGGCGTATCCTGGTGCTGGAACGCGGCGACTTTTTGCCCAAAGAAAAAGAAAACTGGGACCCGCTCGCCGTCGCTCAAGGCCGCTACCGCACCACCGAAATGTGGCGCGACGCCGCCGGAACCCCCTTTTCGCCCTACCAGCACTATTGGGTGGGCGGCAATACCAAAATGTACGGCGGAGCGCTGCTCCGCCTGCGGGAGCGCGACTTTGAAGCTACCGAACACTTCGACGGCCGCTCGCCCGAATGGCCCCTGCGCTACGCCGATTTCGAGCCCTGGTACGCCGCCGCCGAACAACTCTACGCCGTGCACGGCGCCCGCGGCGTCGACCCCACCGAACCCCCTGCCGCCAACGGCTACCCCTACCCGGCCCTACCCTTCGAACCCCGCATGGCCGAGGTACACGCCGCCCTCCGCCGCTTGGGCTACCACCCCACGCCTATCCCGCTGGCTATCCGACTGCCCCAAGACCACAACGGCCGTCAGAACGACCGCCTTCACCCCGAACTCTACGACGGCTACCCCGACCCCACCGGCGCCAAGGGCGACAGCCACGTGGTGGGCATACAGGCCGCCCTGCAATACCCCAACCTCACGCTCCTGCGCAACCGCAAAGCGCTCCGCATCGACACCGACGCCTCGGGGCGCCGCGCCGTCAGCGTGCGGGTGGCGCATGAAGGCCAGGAGGAAGTGTACCAGGCCGATACCATCGTGGTAGCCTGCGGCGCGATCAACTCCGCCGCCTTGCTCCTGCGCTCAGCCAACGCCCGGCACCCGCAAGGGCTGGCCAACAGCAGCGGGCTCGTGGGCCGCCACCTCATGCTCCACAACAACGGCGTAGTGCTGGCCTATTCGGCCAAACCCAATCCTTCTACCTTCCAAAAAGCCATCCTCCTCCCCGATTTTTACCACGGCGCCCCCGACAGCCCGCACCCGCTCGGCGCCATCCAGAACATGGGTAAAGCTGACCCGCTGCTACTGGCCGACGCCCTGGGCGACGAGCTGGGCAAAAACGGGAAAGACGCCGCGCATTTCGCCGGCCACATCATCGACTTTTTCATCACCGCCGAAGACCTGCCGATGCCGCACAACCGCGTGCTGGCCGACGCTGCCGGCAACATCCAACTCGAGTATCAGGCCAACAACCTGGAAGCCTACCGCCGCCTGCGCGAAAAACTCATCGGCATTATGGACCAGGTAGCGGAATCGGAAGGCGTGGGCGGCAGCACCCGCTACTTCGGCTTCAAACTCGGCATCGGCGGCGTGAGCCACCAAACCGGCACCTGCCGCTTCGGCCACGACCCCGCGCAGTCGGTGCTCGATACCAATTGCAAAGCCCACGACCTCGACAACCTGTACGTGGTCGACACCAGCTTTTTCCCTTCTTCCGGCGCCGTCAACCCGGCGCTCACGGCAATGGCCAACGCCTTGCGCGTCGGCGAGCATTTGCTGGAAAAATAAATTGAACTATGAAAACTTGTCTCCTGCCCAAATCCTGCCGCCCCGAACACCGGTTCCGGGCATTTTTCCTCTGCGCAGCGTTGCTGGGCATTTTTACGCCGCTTTTTGCTCAAAAAATAACCGCCGTGGCGGGCGTCAGCCTGACGGTGGAAGACCTGGAGGGCGAAACGCGTTTTTTCACCGAAATACTGGGGTTTGAAAAAACCGGCGAAACGCACTGGAAAGGCCCTGCGGTGGCCGCCGTGTTCGGTTGGACCGACACGGCCATCAGCGCCCAGGTGGCCGAACTCCGGCTGGGCGCCGAAACCATCCGGCTCATCGACTTCGAGGGCCTGGAGTCGCGTCCCGCGCCGGCCGACACCCGCAGCAACGACCTGTGGTTTCAGCACCTGGCTATCGTGGTCGGCGACATGGACCGGGCCTATCAGAAACTTTTGGAACATGGCGTCGCGCACGTCAGCACCGCCCCGCAAACCCTGCCCGACTACCTGCCCAACGCCGCCGGTATTCGCGCTTTTTATTTCCGCGACCCGGAAGGCCACAACCTGGAGCTGATTTGGTTTCCGCCGGGGAAAGGCCAGGTCAAATGGCAAGCAGCCGCCGGCCGGCAAAACAGCCCCTTGTTTCTGGGTATCGACCACACCGCCATTGCCGTTTCTAACACCCAAAAAAG
This sequence comes from uncultured Saprospiraceae bacterium, assembly GCA_964630705.1. Lineage (GTDB taxonomy): Bacteria > Bacteroidota > Bacteroidia > Chitinophagales > Saprospiraceae > M3007. Next base: position 4,679 of record CAZVZH010000230.1, read on the forward strand.
TATGGCGTTTTACCGCGACGCACTTGGATTGACACACGGCGGGCATTCCGAAAACTTCGGAACCGAACAAGAGCACCTCAACCAGGTGTTCGGCGCCCGGCTCGACATCAACGGCTTGCACGCCGGCGCTGGCATGGGGGTTGAGTTTTTACGCTACATCGCTCCGCCCGGCGGCCGCCCGTTCCCTGCCGGCAGCACACCTGCCGACTTGTGGCACTACCATACCGAACTGCTGACCGACAACCTGGCCGGCCTTTCGAAGCGGTTGGAAGCGGCGGGATACACTAAAGTTTCCACCGGAGTTGCGCAACTGGAAGGTGCGCCGTGTTTGTTGTTACGCGACCCGGACGCGCACGCGGTGTTGTTGCGGGAGGGAATTTAAACCTGTCAGGTCAAAATTTTTAAACCCGGGACAGGCCTTTTGGGGCTTGTTCGGGGTTTAAAAATTTTGACCTGACAGGTTAGCATTTCACTACCTTTGTACACCACACCGCCCGCGCCACCCTCGCTGCTCCACGGGCTACAAAACAGCCTGTCGACCGATGAAAATACTGCTCCCCCTCCGCGAAGAACTCGCCCCCGAACTGGCGCCCATTTTTGATGAACTGGACAAAAAATTCGGCTTCGTGCCCAAAATCAGCCTGATGCTCGGCTACTCGCCCAATGCCCTGGAGGCCTACCTACAGCTGGTTGGCAGCCATGCCCGGGGCACGTCGTTTACCGAAATTGAACGCGAGGTAATCCTGCTGGCCGTTTCCGAACTACACGGCAGCCCGTACTGCCTCTCCGCCCACACAGCTTATGCCATCGGCTACGGCCTCAGTGAACAGGAAACCGTGGAAGCCCGCGCCACGTCCATCGCCGACCCGCGCCTGTGTTTCCTCGCCCGGTTCGGCCGCGCAATCGCCGAAACCCGCGGACGGGTGCCCCGGGAAATGATGGACGATTTTGCCGATTGGGGCTTCAATCCCCGAGCGCTGATGGACGCCATTGCCCTGGTGATGGAAGCCACGTTCTCCAACTATGTCGCCTTGCTCTCCCGGGTCCCGATCGACTTCCCGAAAGTCCGCGAAATACCCGGATAAAGTCCTGAAAAGTCAAAATGTAAAATTTAAAAGTCAAAAGGAAGATCGAGTAGGCCGAAGGCCCGTGTGATCTTCCTTTTGACTTTTAAATTTTACATTTTACATTTTGACTTTTTCCCGGATTGTTACCTGCGTAACGTATGCCCCCATCCGGCGCCCGCACCTTTGTGTCGTAATTTTTTTCAACCATCACCTACACAAAGGATTCAGCACCATGAAAAATTCTTTCCTGCTCGCCCTGTTCTTCACCTTGGCTAACACGGCGACGCTTCTGGGGCAACAACAACCCCACCTCGGTAAAGTGGTAGACGGGTACCTGGTCAATGTCGACGACCGGGGCGTCATCCTCCAGGGTTACGACCCTGTCAGTTTTCACCAGCCCTCGGGCGCTCAGGCAGGCGACCCGCAATTCCAGACGAAATACCACGGCGCCATTTACCTGTTCGTTTCGGCCGAAAACAAAGCCGCCTTCGAGGCCAACCCGGAGGCTTACGCACCCGAATACGGCGGCTATTGCGCCTATGGCGTTTCAGTAGGCCACCTGGCCCCCATCGAAATCTGGACCTACGACAACAGTTACCAAAACCGCAACATTTTCCAGCACAACCAAAAAGCCATCAACGGCTGGAAAAAAGACATTCCCGGCAACGACGCGCTGGCCAAAAAACAATGGGCTGCTTTTCAGGAAGAATATGTTGGCCCTGCCGGCAGACAGTAACCGCATTCCCACCATTTAAAAGACAAACACAATGAAACAAATCATGCTCGCCGCGCTCCTGTTCGGAGCCGCCAGCGCCAGTGTTGCTCAAGTGGCCACAACCGCCACCCTCACCCTCGACGGGGCCCGCCAGGTAATGGAGCAAGCGCAAGTCTATGCCAAAACGCACAACGCACCCGGCGGTTCCATCGCCATTGTCGATGCCGGCGGCCACCTGCTGCTGTTCGAACGGCTCGATGGTTCCTTCCCGGCTTCGGCTACCGTAGCTGTTGAAAAAGCCCGCACGGCCGCGCTTTTCCGCTTCGAAAGCAAAAAACTCGAAGACGCCATCAACGGCGGCCGCGAGGCGCTCATCACCGTGGGCTATACTTTCCTGCAAGGCGGGGTACCGGTGGTGGTGGGCGGCCAGGTGGTCGGCGCCATTGGCGTCAGCGGCGCCCAGTCGGCCGATCAAGACCGCGAAATAGCCCTCGCCGGCGCCGCCGCAATCAAATTGTAGGGGCGGCCCTCGCGGCCGCCCTGCCCTCGCGGGCGAACAAGGGCGACCACAAGGGTCGCCCCTACCGCACATCAAAAAAATAAGCTATGAAATCATTTGTCTTAAAACCATACCTCCTCGCCCTGCT
>CAZVZH010000231.1:0-7087 GCA_964630705.1 uncultured Saprospiraceae bacterium
GCTGGAGTAAGGTTGGAGGTTTTGAATGTTGGGGCGGACGAGCGGGCTTGGATCAAACATGAGTATGTAGAAGTTAGGCGGGATATTCAGCTTAGGAATAAAGGCTCTTTTTTAAGTCAAAACCAACAACCTTCAACCGGCACCTTTACTTTGGTTCAGCCGGCGCAGGCGGATGCTCACGGCATTTTTGTGCGCCTGGAGTTGTTCGGCTTCTGCCATTTGCTCGATGGCGGGGCCGATGCGGCGCAGGCCGTTTTTACTCAATTCCTGAAAGGTGATTTTTTTAACAAAACTGTCGAGTGAAACCCCGCTGTGGTTACGCGCCCAGCCGTTGGTTGGCAGGGTATGGTTGGTTCCGCTGGCATAGTCGCCTGCGCTTTCGCAGCTGTAATGCCCAAGAAAAACCGAGCCGGCGTTTTGGATGGCGGCGGTGCGTTTGCGCGGCTTTTTTACCGCCAGTATGAGGTGCTCTGGCGCGTACAAATTGCTGAATTCGATACAGCGGTCCAGGGTTTTGAAAACCAGTGCCCGGCTGTGCTGCAGGGCTTGCCGGGCGATATCGCTGCGGGGTAATAAGGCTAATTGCCGGTTCAGTGCCTGCAAACTTTGGTCGACGAGCGCAGCAGAGTCCGATACCAACAACACCTGGCTGTCGGGGCCGTGTTCGGCCTGGGCAAGCAGGTCGGCAGCCACAAATTCGGGGTCGGCGCTGCTGTCGGCCACCACGAGCAGTTCGCTGGGGCCGGCCGGTAGGTCGATGGCCAGCCCGAGTTGCTGGGCGTATTGTTTGGCGGCGGTAACATACTGATTGCCCGGGCCGAACAACTTATCGACCGCCGGGATGCTGCCGGCGCCCAGGCTCATGGCCGCAATCGCCTGCACGCCGCCCACGGCATACACCCTGCGGATGCCCGTCAGCCAGGCAGCGTGTAACACTGCCGGGTGGATATTCCCTGCGCGATCGGGCGGGCTGCACAACACTACCTCCGGGCAGCCCGCCAGCCGGGCGGGCACGCCCAGCATAAGCACCGTGGAAAACAAGGGCGCCGAGCCGCCAGGGATGTACAAGCCCACCCGTCCGATGGGCCGGCTTTCGCGCCAGCAGCGGACGCCGCGCAGGGTTTCCATTTCGCGCGCTTTTTCGCGCTGCCGCTCGTGGAATTTACGGATGTTGCGTTCCGCCAGCGCCATGGCTGCCCGCAGCTCAGGGCGTAACTGGCTGCCGGCAGCTTCCAGGCGTTTTTCCGATATGGGCCGGACGGCTTGGTCGACGCCGTCGAATTGCCGGGTGAACTGCCGGACGGCTTGCTCGCCCTCGCGGGCTATGGCGTCGAAAATTTCGCGCACCGTTTCGGTCAGCGACTGGGATTCGAGCTGCGGGCGTTGGGCGAGCGCCTCCCAGGTTTTTCTTTTTGGATGCGTAATTTTTTTCATAGTACAAACAGGCGGTCAAATGACCATTTTTTCAATTGAGGCAACGAGTATGCCTTCGGCGCCCAAGGCTTTGAGCTGATCGATCACATCCCAAAAACGGTCTTCCTGCACCACCGAATGGAGGCTGCTCCAGCCCGGCTCGGCCAAGGGGAGCAGGGTGGGTGCTTTCATGCCGGGCAGCAGGGCACAGATTGCCGGAATGGCCGCATCGGGCGCATTGAGCAGGATGTACTTGTGCGCGGCAGCCTGGCGCACCGCCCGCATGCGAAAACAGAGGCGCTCGAGCAGGGCCTGCCGCGCAGGGTCTAAGCCGGGCCGCGCGATGAGTACGGCTTCGCTGTGCAACACCGTTTCCACGGGTTTTAAACCATTGAGCAACAAGGTGCTGCCCGTGCTGACAATGTCGAAAACAGCATCGGCCAGGCCAATGCCGGGGGCTATTTCCACACTGCCGCCAATCGCTTCGATCTCCACCGGAATACCTTGGTTTTCGAAAAACTGGCGAAGGATGCACGGGTAACTGGTGGCTATTTTTTTGCCTTTAAAAAAATGGAGGCCGGGATAGTGCGCCTCTTTCGGAATGGCCAGCACCAGCCGGCAGCGGGCGAAGCCCAGGCGATCGATGAGTTCCACTTGCTTGCCGTTTTCCAGCACTTCGTTTTCGCCGAGGATGCCAGCGTCGACTACGCCTTGCTCGACGTATTGCGGAATGTCATCGTCGCGGAGAAATAAAATTTCCAACGGAAAATTATCGGCGGAGCTGCGCAGCTTGCGCTCGCCGTTGGGCAGCTTGATGCCGCATTCGCGGAAGAGTTCGAGGGATTTTTCGCTAAGCCGTCCACTTTTCTGTACGGCCACTTTTAAAGATTGCATGGTGCCTGCCGGATGTGCCGGAGTAAGCAACAGGGGGGAAAAAACAAAACCCGCCTGATGCGCTCAGACGGGTTTTGATATAGTTTTTGAAAACACACTATACCATCACCGGTTCGCCTGAGGGCAAATCGTGCGTATGATGGTGGATATGTGCAAAATTGATTTTCATAATTCTGGCCACAAAAGTAAAACGGCAGTTTGAATTATTCGAACAGCCATCTGAACAAAAGTTATCAGCGGCGGTTCGCGCCTCACCGCACTTTTTTTTCCAGCAACAGGATGTCATCTCGTTCGGAAGAATACAGCGTATCGTAATCCGGGTGCACAAACACCAACCTGGGCGCCGGGCAACGGAACAAACCGCCTGAAATACCGCTCCATTCGAAGCGGCCGTCGGGGCCGCTGTAAAAGGGCGTCTGCGACGGCCCTTGCCGGAACACCGCCACGCCCGCCACCGGCGCGCGCGTTTTGCGGTCGAGCAACAACCCACTGCGGTGCTGAACGCAATCGCAGGCGGTGATCCCAATAGCCAACAACAGGATAAGCGCGATCAGGCGCCGGTAGGAAGCCATTTTTGAATGGTAGTTCATGTGTCGAATGCAGGGTATTTTAAGGCCAATATTACGCCCGGGAAAATTTTGGTACGTGCAACCCGGTAAAAAAACGCCCGCTTACCGGTACCAATCCACATGCCGCGAATAATACATCACTGCCGCCAGGGCGGCAAAAATCCCCACGCTGCCGGCCAGCAAGGCGTAATCTTCCAGTTGAAGCACGACAAAAATAAACCCGTAAATCATGGCCAGCAGTAAAAACAGCTGTACCGCCAGCCGCTGGTTGCCAAACACCCCGGCGCTGTATACCCCGATCAGCACTGTGGTGACGGTAGCCGCAATCAGATAGGCCGGGTTGAAGCCCAGGTGTTCCGAGAGCGACAACAGCAGCAAATAAAACACGCTGAGCGCCAAGCCCACGAGCAGGTACTGGAACGGGTGGATGTGAAACTTGCGCAGGGTTTCGAAAAAGAAATAAATCAGAAAGGTCAGGCCGATCACCAGGATGGCGTACTTCGACGAGCGCTCCGTTTTGGCGTAGCCGTCGACGGTTTGCAGCAGGCGCACACCGAAACTGGTGGGCTGCCGCTGGTTCACGGTTGGGTTAAAACTGTGCACCGTGCCTTTCCACTGCTGCGGGTAGTTGCGGTTGAGGTCGAGCACCGTCCAGGCAGCGTCGAAACCCTCCGGCCCCACCGAGCGCTGGTCGGGCAGGAACTCGCCTTCGAAGCTGGGCGAGGGCCATTTGGAGCGCAGTTTGACCTTGGTTTCGCGGCCCAGCGGCTCGAATTGCAAGTGGTCGTGCCCGTTGAGTTTGACCCCGATGGAAAATGGGTAGCGTTCGCCCTCGGGAGCCAGGGGCACGGCATTGCTCACGCCCGAGGCGAGCAGCTGCGCATCGGCGACGCCTGGTTCGAGCCGAATGTTGGCGCCCGACCAGTCGAGCAGAATATTGCTCTTGATGCCCGACATGCCGGTGATGCCCAGGGAGAGTTTGGCCTGGTCCCAATGCACGTTTTCTGGGGCAATGTTCAGCGCGGCGAAGTCGGGCCGGGCAAAGGCGCCGGAGAGGCTCAATTCAGCCTGGTACAGCACGATGTCGTAAATACCGCGTTTGCGCAACTCCGGCGCAATGTCGCCGCCGATATTCAATTCATGGGGTAAAAAACAGGCGTTGTGCACCGTTTCGACGCGTTTGCCGTCGTCGACTTGCGTCCACTCTGAATACGGAATGGTGAGCAGCGGCCCGGTCAGCGTTTGCGCAGCGCCCCAGGAAGCGCTCACTTCCCGCGCGGCTTCCTCCCGGCGATATTGCCGCTCGCCGATCAGGTCGCCGATCATCGCGTTGGGGATGAGCAGCAGGAGAATTAAAATGCCAATCGAAAAAAGTTTGACCAGCAGGGAGGTTTTGACCCATTGGCCGAAGCGGCCTAAAACGGATGATTCCGGATGTTCCATGTTTGTGTTTTTTATTTTTTAAAAGAACTTTGAAATGCAAAGTATTGGGGCAAAAAAAATCAAAAACCGCCGCGGACAATTTTTTCCAAAGCCAGCAAATGCGCCTCAAAGGCGCTGCGTCCGGTGGGGGTGATTTTAAAACGGGTGTTGGGTTTGCGCCCGACGAACGATTTTTCCACGGCGATATAGCCGGCGTCTTCCAGGGCGCGGGTGTGGCTGGCCAGGTTGCCGTCGGTAACGTCGAGCAGTTCTTTGAGCGCGGTAAATTCCACATCGTCGTTCACCATCAGGGCCGACATGATGCCCAGCCGGATGCGGTTTTCGAAAGCCTTGTTTAAATCCTGAATGATGCGTTTCATGCCGGGCGTTCGTATTTCCAATACATTAAAATACCATACACGATGTGCAGCACGCCGAAACCCAGCGCCCAGAAAAACAAACCTTTGCCGGGAAAAACGGCGGCCAGCAAGCCCACGGCGATTTCCGACAAGCCGAGGTTGCGGATATCGCTAAAGGTAAAATTGCCGGCGTTGAGCAGGGCCAGTCCGTAAAAAATCAGGGTAGAGGCGGCGATTAAACTGTAATACCCCCGGAAAAACAGTACCAACACAAAAATACCGCCGGCCAGCATGGGCACGGTGAAATTGACCAGCAGCCGGATGGCCGCCTGCGACCACAACTTTTCCCCCGCCTGCGCCGCTTTCCGGGCGTTCAACCACAAACCAGTGCCACCCGCCAACACCAGCACGGCCAAGGCAATGCCCAGCAAAGTGGCCAGCGGCGACGGCACTTCCCCGGGGCGCAACTGCCCGTAGAGCACCGCCGGCGCGAAGTAAATTTTCCAGTAAAACAAACCCGCCCCCGCCAGGGCGTACACCCCGGCCATGATAGCAGCCCAGGGACTGAGCGAAAGGTATTTTTTCGAGCGCTCCATGATGGAGCGGATTTGCGCCAGATCGTCCAGGGATTTGGTTTTGTCCATTTTTAAAGTACTTTGAAACGCAAAGTTACAAGGTTTTCCCAGAACGGGTATTTTTTAACCCTAAAAATCTTCCCGGCGGAGTTCTTCCCGGAGGAAATCAGCCAAGGGGCAAATGCACAGGCCATCGCTTCTGTAAAACCGTTCGCCGCCGGGTGTGATGACATAGCGGAAATCGGCGCCGATATCTTCTATACTTTGATAAAAGCCTTTGGAAATCGCAGGCGCCGTGGAAAACTTTATTTCGATACAGATTTTTTTGCCTTTTGGCGAGATCATGACCAAATCTGCCTCCGCGCCGTGGTGCGTCCGGTAAAAGTAAAAGTCGGAAAATTCCGGCGCTTCCCGAATGATTTGTTCGATGACATAACCTTCCCAGGAGGCACCGATGGCCGGATTGCCCCGCAGCGTTTCCAGATCGGTAATTCGGAGCAAATAATGAAGCCAGCCGCTATCGCGCAAGTAGAGTTTGGGCGATTTGGTCAGGCGCTTGCCGACATTGGAGAAATACGGGGGCAGACGACGAATCAAAAAGCTGCCTTCGAGCAATTCCAGGTATTTTTTTACAGTAGGTTGGGATACGCCCAAGGATAATGCCAGAGCGTTGGCATTCAGCAAGTTTCCGTGCAAATGCGCCAGCATCAGCAACATATTTCGGAGCAAAGCTGCCGGAATTTCGAACCCTAACCGGGCCAGGTCGCGGTGCACAAAAGTTTCGGTAAAATCATCCAGCCATTTTCGGGTAATCAAGGCATTCACAGCCAGCAGCGCCTGCGGAAACCCACCTTTCAGCCAATGCGTTTCCATCGGAATTAAGGCCTGGATTTCGGAAAAAGAAAACGGCGATAATTCATGATAAGCAATGCGACCGGCCAGCGTTTCGGTATTGAGTTTGACAATATGCGGCGATGCGGAACCCAGCAGGATAAACCGCGCCGGCTCGCGGCGTTGGTCCGTCAGGGCGCGTAATAAGGCGAACAGCTCGGGACGCACTTGAATCTCGTCGATAATGACGCATTTATCCTGATGACCGCTGAGGTACGCTTGGGCATCTTCCAATTTGAACCAATCCTCGCGAAGTTCAAGGTCGAGATACAGTGTAGGTTTTAGTATCTGCTTTTGTAAGTGTTTGGCCAAAGTGGTTTTTCCTACCTGCCTGGATCCAATCAGACCGACAATAGGAGACCAATCCAGGTCGCGCAGTATACGCTTGGCCAACAGGCGTTCAATCATGTGTCAAAATTAGGCTTTACCGTGAAAATTTAAAAACGAATTTTCGATTTTCACGGTAAAGCCTTGTTTTCAACCCATAAACTCCCAGGCCGTCCGGTACGCCCCATGCTCGGCCACATAGTCGAGAAATGCCTGGTAAAACTTGTTGTTGCCGATCGTGGCCGAATCGCCGATCACTACCAGGCACAGCCGCGCCCGGGTCATGGCCACATTCATCCGGCGGTAATCCTGCAAAAAACCGATTTCGTGTTTGGCGTTGGAGCGTACCAGGCTGAGGTATACGATGTCGCGTTCCTGACCTTGGAAACCGTCGATGGTGTTGATGCTTATTTGAGGTTTCTGGTTAGAGGGTTTCTGGTTAGAGGGTTTCTGGTTGCTGGTTACTGGTTGCTGGTTGCTGGTTGGGAGGAGGGGGGCGAGTTGGGGGTCGTTGCGGAAAAGGGCTTCCAGGTGGTTCACTTGCTCGCGGTAGGGAGAGAGGATGCCGATGGATAGGTTTGGAGTTTGAAGTTTGGAGTTTGGAGTTTGGAGTTTGAAGTTTGAAGTTTGGAGTTTG
>CAZVZH010000232.1:0-7043 GCA_964630705.1 uncultured Saprospiraceae bacterium
CAGTACCTGGAAGCCCGCAAGCACCAGGGCGTCGAGCTGCGCGAAACAGCCCCGACCGTGGAAGATTGTTTTATCGAACTGATGAAAACCTGAACATGGACGCCATTATCCACACCGACCGGCTCACCAAAACCTTTGGGGCATTTACCGCCGTCGACGCGATCAGTTTTCAGGTAGCGCCCGGCGAAGTGTTCGGCTTTTTGGGGGCCAACGGGGCTGGCAAAACCACCGCCCTGAAAATGCTCACCGGCTTGCTCAAGCCCAGCAGCGGCACGGCGTCCGTCGCCGGCTTCGACGTGGGCCGCCGGCCCGAACAGGTCAAACGCCGTATTGGCTACATGAGTCAAAAATTCAGCCTGTATGAAGACCTGACCCTGCGCGAAAACATCCGCCTGTACGGCGGTATCTACGGTTTGCGCCGGGCGGACATCCGCAACAAAACGGCCGAAATGTTGCAAAAACTCGAACTCCAACCCTATGCCGACCAGCTCGTCGCCGGCCTACCCCTGGGCTGGCGCCAAAAACTGGCTTTTTCCGTGGCCTTGCTGCACGAGCCCCGGTTGGTGTTTCTCGACGAACCTACCAGCGGCGTGGATCCACTCACCCGGCGGCAGTTCTGGGACCTGATTTACGAAGCCGCCCATCAGGGCGTCACCATCATGGTGACCACGCACTATATGGACGAAGCCGAGTACTGCGACCGCGTGAGCATCATGGTCGACGGGAAAATAGAAGCCCTCGACACGCCGCGCCAACTCAAACAGCAGTTGCAAGCCCCTGACATGGACACCGTTTTTCGAAAACTGGCCCGCCCCGAATCGTAAAACACACCAGCATGAATCGTTTTCTCGCATTTGTTTTGAAAGAATTCCGGCACATCTACCGCGACCGGCGCACGATGCTTATTCTGTTCGGTATGCCGGTGGTGCAGGTGCTGCTGTTCGGTTTCGTGCTCACCAATGAGGTCAAAGACGCCAACATCGCCGTACTCGACCCCTCGAAAGATGCGGCCAGTATCGGCCTGACCAACAAATTGGTATCCAGCGGCTATTTTCGCGTAGCCTACAACCTGGCCGCGCCGGGCGAGATGGAACCCGCGTTTCGCTCGGGAAAAATCAAACTCGCCCTCATTTTCCCCCCGGATTTTTCCCATCAGCTCGACCACGACGGCCGGGCGACGCTGCAACTGATTGGCGACGCCAGCGACCCCAACACGGCCACCACGCTCATCAACTACGCCAACGCTATCATCCTCGATTTTGAACGCGAACGCCTGGCCACCGGGCCGCCAGCGGGCGGAGCTGTCCGGCGGGCCATCCTGGCAGAAACCCGCATGCGGTACAATCCCGAGCAGAAGGCCGTGTTCAACTTCGTTCCGGGGGTGATGACGCTCATCCTCATGCTGGTGTCGGCCATGATGACCAGCATTACCCTGGCCCGCGAAAAAGAGTTGGGTACCATGGAAATTTTGCTCGTGTCGCCGCTCAAGCCCCTGCAAATCGTGTTGGGCAAAACGGCGCCCTACCTGGCCCTGTCGTTTTTCAATGCCGCTTTGGTGGTGGCTATCGGCATTCTGGTGTTCGGCATGCCCATGAGGGGCAGCTTTTTGCTGTTGGGTTTCGAGTGCTTTTTATACATGTTTGTGGCGCTCTCGCTGGGCATTTTGATTTCTACGCGGGCCAAAACGCAGATGGCGGCCCTGTTCGCTTCCGCCCTGAGTTTGCTGATGCCGACCATCGTGTTGTCGGGATTTTTATTCCCAAGGGAAAGCATGCCCGTGCCGTTGCAGGTGATCGGTTCGGTGTTTCCATCTACCTGGTTTATTCCGGTGATCAAAGGCGTGATGATCAAAGGCGTAGGTCTGAATTTTTTATGGAAAGAAACGGCCATCCTGCTCGGCATGGCCACCCTGTTTATCGCCATCAGTGTCCGAAATTTTAAAAACCGCCTGGAATAATCCGCTCCAACCCTCCAAGCAGAGCCCATCTAACCAGAAACCCTCAACCCTCCAACCTTTAAAATAAAATGCGTACCGTCCTCTTCCTGGTCCAGAAAGAATTTCTGCAAATCTTTCGCAACAAGTTCATGCTGCCGATGCTGCTGGTGATGCCGGTGGTACAAACCATCTTGTTGTCGTTTGCAGCAAATTATGAAGTGAAAAACCTGAGCCTTGGCGTGGTCGATCATGATTTGTCGCCTCTGTCGCGCCAGCTGGTGGCCCGGTTCAGCGCCTCGGGCTACTTTAGGGTGTACCGGGTTGGGTTTTCCGCAAAAACCGCCGATGCCGACCTGGCCCGCGACCGCACCGATCTCATCCTGGAAATTCCGCCCCGGTTCGAACGCGACTACATCCGGGAAGGCAAAGCCACGGTAGCGCTCACGGCCAACGCCATCAATGCCGTAAAAGCCGGTCTGGCCTTAGGGTACGCGAGCAGTATTTTGCAGGCCTCAGCGGATGGAGAGCGCGGCATCGCAGTGACCTATTCCAACTGGTACAACCCCGAGCTCGACTACAAAACTTTCATGGTGCCGGGTATTCTGGGTGAAATTATCGCCCTCATCATCTGCTTTCTCACAGCGCTCAACATTGTGCGCGAGCGCGAGCTGGGCACCATCGAGCAGCTCAACGTGACGCCCATCCGCAAATGGCAGTTTATCCTCGGCAAATTGATTCCCTTTTGGCTGATATCGCTGGTGATGATGACGGTGGGCCTGACGATCGGCTGGCTGGTTTTCCGAATTCCCATGATGGGCGACCTGCGGCTGGTTTTTCTATACACCCTGGTATTTACGCCCTGTATGCTGGGCATCGGTTTTCTGATCTCCAATTTTGCCGAATCACAACAGCAGGCCATGTTTACCGCCTGGTTTTTCCTCGTCATTTTTATCCTGATGTGCGGCTTGTTCACCCCGGTGGAAAGCATGCCCGAATGGGCGCAGCGGCTCAACGCCATCAACCCGGTAAAGTATTTCGTAGAATTTATGCGGCTGGTATTGCTCAAAGGCGCCGGCTTCGCCGATATCCGCCAAAATTTTCTGACCGTGCTGGGCTATGCAATTACGGTGAACGGGTTGGCGGTGTGGACGTACCGGAAACGGAATTAATGTGGTCAATGTGGTCAATGTGGCCAATGTGGTCAATTGGGTCAATGTGGTCAATGTGTTAAGTTGATAGATGGACGGCTTAAGGCGGCGCCGGCAGGCGTATTTTTTTTAACAAAATAAAAACTTTCCCAGAAACAACCGGTAAGGGCATTTCCAGAGTCAGGCACTGGACAACCTGATTTATTAACCCGTTCAATTTGCTCTATCCATGAAAGCACAACTGCCTGGTATCGCCCTGCTCCTTCTCACCGCTTTTTTCGCCTGTGATCCGCATCCGGACGAACCGTCTTTCGGCCTCGATTGCCTGCCGGCCGGCTCCCTGCAAACCGGTGTGTTGGCCTTTTACCCGTTCGAAAACGGTAATCTGACCGATGCCACGGGCAATGGCAACGACCTGACCAACCCCACCACCGCCAAACCGGCCGCCGACCGTGCCGGGAACGCCAACTGCGCCTACCGTTTTTCGAATCGACCTACTACCACGGAATTTCTGACCACCACGCAAACCGCGTTTCTCAATGGGATTAAGGCCTTTTCCGTTTCCTTGTGGTACCAGCCTGCCGATTCCAGTCGGGAAAGCGGCGACTACGAAGTGTTACTCGGCCGCGGAACCGGCGCGCATTGCCCTGACCGCTATGGAGAGTGGTCGGTTAGTTTATACGATTGCCGCCGGGCTGTATTCGGACACAACAATTCCGTTTGGGCCAATTTGGTTACCCCCCAAACCACAGACTCTTTGTGCTACAAGGAAATCAAGGCCCTGACCGGTGTATGGCATCATGTTGTGGCTGTTTACAATAACAACACCTATAAAATCTATTTCAACGGAGTATTGCAAGCCACCGAAACCGGGGCTGCCGATTGTTCCTCCAACGGTCATGTGGCGCAAGACCTCGGCGATTTGTTTCTAGGTACTTTCTATACCGGATCAATAGACGATGTATTGATTTACAATAGAGAACTATCCGATCAGGAGGTGGGCGCTCTGTTCAATGCGGCGCCGTGTTGTTATTGAATGTGATGAATGTGGCCACATTAACCCTCATTCCGTTTCCTGAACAAAAACATAGAAATCCGGGTCGACGGCAAAGGATTTTTTGTTGATCCGCCGCGCCCGCACTTCCTGCCAGCTGGTCGTCGGATAGATCCAGGAAAACTTGCCGCGATCGAGCGTGACTCTGATCGGCATGTCGAAGCCCTCGATACAATCGACCCAGCGGTAACGCAGGCGGCCTTTTTTCAGGCTGTATTCGAGCACCGGCACGTTGCGGTGGCGGAGGTACTGGTCGAACACCTTGTCGAGTTTTTTCCCCGATTTTTGAGCGATGTAGGCCTCGATTTGGGCGCCGTCGACGGTTTGGTGGTAGAAATCGCGGTTGAGCCCGCGCAGAATTTCCCGCCATTTGGCGTCGTCGGCTACGATCTGCCGGATGGTGTGCAGCAGGTTGCCGCCTTTGGGGTACATATCGCCCGAACCTTCCTGGTTGACCCCGTATACGCCTACGATCGGACTTTGGTTAAAAATACCGGTGCGGGTGCCACGGATATATTCGGCGCCGGCGGCTTTGCCGAAATGATACTCGGTGTAAAGGCCTTCGCTGTAGTTGGTAAAACTCTCGTGCACCCACATGTCGGCGATGTCGCGGTAGGTGATGTTGTTGGCAAACCACTCGTGGCCCGATTCGTGGATGATGATAAAATCCCACTTCAGTCCCCAGCCCGTGCGGGAAAGGTCGCGGCCCAGGTAGCCGTTCTGATAACCGTTGCCGTAGGTGATGGAGCTCTGGTGTTCCATGCCGAGGTAGGGCACTTCCACAAGTTTGTAGCCGTCTTCGTAAAACGGGTAGGGCCCAAACCAGTATTCGAACGCGCGGAGCATGCCTTTGACCTGCTGAAATTGTTTTTGCGCCTTTTCGAGGTTTTCAGGCAGCACATAATAGTCGAGCGTGAGCACGCCGCCCTCGCCGTGCAGGGTATCGGCAAAGTGGGTGTAGGTGGCGATGTTGACGTTGACGCCGTAGTTGTTGATCGGATTGGCCACAAACCACTCGAAGGTGCGGGTGCCGTCGGGGTTGTCGACGGTTCGGCGCAGGCGACCGTTCGACACGTCCATCAACGGCCGGGGCACCGTGACGGCGATGGCCTGGGAGTCGGGCTCGTCGTACATGTGATCCTTGCAGGGCCACCACACGCTGGCGCCGAGGCCCTGGCAGGAAGTGGCGACGAAAGGCTGTCCGGCGGCGTCTTTCGACCAACTGAACCCGCCGTCCCAGGGCGCGCGCTTGGCCGTGCGCGGCTGACCGGAGTACCACACCGTGAGGGCTTCGCGGGCGCCGGGCCGCTGCGGTTTTTGAAGTTGAATAAAATAGGCGTTCGTTCCGGCTTTTTTGACCTCCAGGCCTTGCCCGTCCTGCTCCACTTTTTCAATTTTCAAGGGCGGCTGGAGATCGATTTGCAGGGCTTGGTAGGGTTCCAGCACCTGGTAGTGCACCGTGTTGTAGCCGGAAATACGTTTGGCAGCCGGGTCGACGCTTACGTGTAGGTCGTAAAATTTCAAATCCCACCAGGCGCGCTCGGGCGTAATACTGCCGCGCAGGGTATCATCGAGGGTAAAAGTGGGTTTTTGAGCCTGGCTGAACAAGGGCGCCAGGAGGAGCAGGAGGCAGAGCGTTTTTTTCATAAACTTGGTGGAATGTGGTCAATGTGGTCAATGGGCGGAATGTGGTCAATGTGGGGAATGGGGCAAATATCCCGTTTCCAGATCAAATTCACGGCGGTGCGCGTACCTTTGGGGCCCTTATTCGATTAAAACACAAATTTTGGGAATAAAAGCATTTGCTCCAGCCTCTATTGGCAATATCGGCGTGGGCTTCGATATTTTGGGCATGGCCCTCGAACGCCCGGGCGATGAAGTGATTGCCCGAAAAAGCGCTGCTCCCGGCCTCCGCATAACAAAAATCACCGGCCATAGCGGCAAACTTCCCCTCGATGTGGAAAAGAACACCGCCGGCGTGGCCGCCCTGCGCCTGCTCGAACACCTGGGCGCCGCCGGCTTGGGCATCGAACTCGAGTTGCACAAAAAACTCCCCCTGGCCAGCGGCCTGGGCAGCAGCGCCGCCAGTGCCGCCGCCGCTGTGCTGGCGGTGAGCGAACTGTTGCGCACCGGCCTGAGCAAACGCGAACTCCTGCCCTTCGCTTGCCAGGGCGAGCAGGTCGCCTCGGGCGGTTTTCATGCCGACAACGTAGCCCCCAGCCTGCTCGGCGGTATCGTGCTGGTGCGCGACAACGCCACCCTCGACGTGCACCGCCTGCACGCGCCCCGTGGCCTGCACGCGGCGGTGGTACACCCGCAGCTGCAAGTACTCACCAAAGACGCCCGCGCCCTGCTCCGCCCCGAAGTACCGCTGGCCGATTATGTGCGCCAAAGCGCCAACCTGGCCGGATTCGTCACGGCCTGCTTTACCGGCGACCTCGAGCTGCTCGGCCGTTGCCTGCGCGACGACATCATCGAACCCCAACGCGCCGGCCTGATCGCCGGTTTCTACGACGTAAAAGCCGCCGCCCTGGCCGAAGGAGCCCTGGGCTGTAGCATTTCAGGGGCCGGCCCCTCGGTGTTTGCCCTCTGCGCCAACAGCCTGATCGCCGAACAAGCCGGACTGGCCATGCAACGCGCCTTCGCCCGCCACGGCGTGGAAAGCCAAGTGTTTCTGTCGGCGGTTAATCAGGAAGGCGCTGTTATTTGTTGAATAGAAGGGTTAGAGGGTTTCTGGTTAGAAGGTTTAAGGGTTGCACGCCCTCTCGGAATGTTGAAAACCTTCTAACCTTCTAACCTTCTAACCTTCTAACCTTCTAACCTTCTAACTCTCAAACCTTCAAACCCTCAAACCCAATTAAAAAAGTAAAAAATATGATTCGCACCACATTTCTACTCCTCGCCT